>CAISJD010000050.1 GCA_903885605.1 uncultured Chthonomonas sp.
CGTGTGCTCTTCCGATCTCACCCCCTCACCCCCTCACCCCCTCACCCCCTCAAGCGCCACCGTCCGGTATCATGCACTCCATGCGGCCGCTCGGCCGTAGTACAGGAGCCAACATGGACGATATCCTCTCCCGCCCCATGCCCACTCGCCCGCTGGGGCGCATCCCCTGGCAGGCTAGCGTCGTGGGCCTTGGCGGCGTTAAATGGGACACCCAGCTTTCCGAGGAGGGCGCCACCGCGCTCATCCGCCGCGCCATCGACCTGGGCGTCAATGTCATCGATACCGCCTTCAACTACGGCGGCGGCGAGAGCGAGCGGCGCATGGGCGTGGCCCTGCAGGAGGGCTACCGCGACCGCGTCTTCCTCTGCACCAAGACCATGAAGCGCGACCGCGACAACGCCCTGCGCGACATCGAGACCTCCCTGGCCCGCCTCCGCACCGGGACGCTCGACCTGGTCCACGTCCACGGGGTCGACACCGAGGAGGAGTACCAGCGGATCATGGCGCCGGACAGCGTGCTGCAGGCCATCGGCGAGATGCGCGACGCCGGGCACATCCGCTACATGGGTGTCTCCGGCCACTGGGTCCGCCACGTCCTCGCCCGCCTGGTCCGCGAGGTCGCGTTCGACGCCGTGCTGCTCCCCGCCGGCGTCTTCAACCTGGCCTACCGCTACTCGTTCGTCGACTCGGTCCTGCCCATCGCCCGCGAGCGCGGCATGGCCGTCCTGGGCATGAAGGTCTTCGGCGCCGGCCGCGTCAAGCACGCCGCCGCCATGGAGCCCTACCTCCGCTACTCGCTGCAGCAGGATATCGACTGCGCCATCGTCGGCGCCGACAGCATCGCGCAGGTCGAAGAGACCATCCGCGTCGCCAAGTCCGACCCCGCGCCCCTGGCTCCCGCCGAGGTCGAAGCCCTCCTCCCCGAAGCGCTGGAGATCACGAAGTCCTGGGACGACCTGGAGTTTGGCTGGGTCTCGCACTACGTCGAAGTGGGCGAGGCGCCGCCGGTATGATGCCCGAGGAACTGACGATCCCGCCGGAGGTCCGCACGCGCCTCCGCCGGCTCCGGGCACACCTCCGCGAGGACCTCCTGCCGCGCTGGCTCCTCGCCGCCGGGCCCGACGGCCTCCTCCGATGCCGCCTCGACCGCACCTGGCGCCCCTACGGCGAGCCCCGAGCCACCCTCGTCAGCCAGGCGCGCCTCATCTACAACTTCGCCGTCGGCTGGGACGTCACCGACGACCCGGCCTACCTCGACGCCGTGGAGCGCGCCTCCCTCTTCTTCATCCGCCACTTCATGGACCGCGCCCAGGGAGGATGCCACTGGGCCGTGGGCCTGAACGGCGCCGTGCTGGACGACCGCAAGGACGCCTACGGCCACGCCTTCGCCCTCTTCGGCCTCGCCCACGCCGCCCGCGTCCTCCGCGACGACCGCATGCTCGCCGCGGCCCAGCAGGTCCGCGAGGTCGTGGCAGACCACCTGACCGACGCCCAGGGCGGCCTCATCCCCTCCGCCACCGCCGATTGGGAGCCGCTGGCCGATACGCGCTCGCAGAACCCGGTCATGCACTGGTTCGAGGCCCAGCTCGCCCTGGCCGAGGCCACCATGGGACGCCAGGGCATCCGCGAGGCCGGCCGCACCGCCCAGTTCGTCGCCGGCCTCCTCATCGCCGGCCGAGGCCCCCTGCCCGAGGTCTACGACGCACGCTGGGTCCCCCTCCCCGAGGCCGCCGGAGGGCGCTACGACCTGGGCCACCACCTGGAGTGGGCCTGGCTCTTCTGCCGCGGCTTCCAGCAGGGCCTCGACGACACCTGGCTGCCCCACGCCCACCACCTGGCCGACCTGGGCCTCCGCATGGGTTGGGACGAGGAGCAACCCGGCCTCTTCTCGCCTGCCCGGCCCGACGGCTCCATCGTCAGCCGGGGCAAGAGCCGATGGGAGCAGTGCGAGACCGCCCGGGCCATGCTCCGCCTGGGCCTCGCCCACAACCGCCCGGACCTGCTCGATAGCTTCTGCCGCGTCATCGACAGCTTCCGGAGCCGCTTCCTCGACCCCGACCACGGCGGCTGGTACGACCGCGTCGAGGCCGACGGCTCGGTGCCCAACACCGACAAGGGGAGCGAGTGGAAGGTCGACTACCACGTCGTGGGCCTCTGCCGCGAAGCCTGCGACTGGCTCCGCGCCGCCGACGCCGAGGACGAGTAGCCCCGGAGGCCCCTATGACCATGACCCTCGCCGTAGCCCTGGTCCTGATGCTCGCCGCCTGCGCCGCGGGCTCCGGCCCCGCCTCGCGCGTGCCCGAGCCGAAGCCCGCCTCCACCGGCCGCCTGCTCGTCGGCGCCATCGCCTGCCCCATCTGGCGCCAGAGCCCCCAGCGCAAGGCCTGGAACGCCCTCGAGGCCTATCCCGAGCGCACGCCCCTCCTCGGCTACTATGACGAGGGTGACCCCGAGGTCACGGACTGGGAGGTGAAGTGGGCCCTGGAGCACGGCATCGGCCTCTTCGTCTCCTGCTGGTACCGCGCCCCGGAGACGCTCGGCAAGCCCGCCCGCCCCATCTTCGGCCACTGGCTCCACGACGGCCTCTTCAAGTCCCGCGCCGGCGGCCGCATCCAGTTCGCCATCCTCTGGGAGAACGCCAACAGCGTCGCCTGCGGGGTCCAGTCGGAGCAGGACCTGCTGGAGAACCTCCTGCCCTTCTGGATCGAGAACTACTTCCGCCGACCCAACTACCTCCGCGAGCAGGGCAAGCCCGTCCTCTTCATCTATCGGCCCGAGAAGCTCATCGCCGACCTGGGCGGTCCCGAGCCCGCCCGCGCGGCCATCGCCGCCATGCGCGCCGCCTGCCGCAAGGCCGGCCTGAAGGGCCTCATCGTCGCCGGCGAGCACCATGGCGAGAACACCGGCTCGGGCGCCGAGGCCACCGCGGCCATGGCACGCCTGGGCATGGACTACAGCTACTCCTACCACTGGCCCACCTTCACGCGGCACATGCCCCCGCCCGATGGCCGCACCCAGGAGGCCCTCGTCCAGGCCCAGGAGGCCTGCTGGCGCGAGTCCGCCGCCGGGCCGCTCCCGCACATCGTCACCGCCTCCACCGGCTGGGACTCGCGGCCCTGGGGCGGCGCCTTCAGCAAGGCCGCCTGGAGCCTGCAGCCGCCCGCCCTGGAGCAGCTATGCCTCCGAGCCCGCGCCTTCGCCGCCGGGGGAACCGGCCTGGCACGCCGCCTCGTCCTTCTCGATAACTGGAACGAGTTCGGCGAGGGCCACTACCTGCTCCCCACCCGCTCCGCCGGCTTCGGCCCGCTGGACGCCGTGCGCCGCGCCTTCGCGCCCCGAGCCGGAGCCCATCAGGACACCCAGCCCGCCGACCTGGGCCTCGGCCCCTACGACGCCCTCTACCGCGCACACCGGTAGAGGCGCAGTCCCTCGACCGATGCGCAGGAAGCCGGGCCATGTCCGCGCCTGCGGTGGTGGGTCCGGGCTGGGTTCGGCCGTTTGGGTACAATCGGACGTGGGACCGCGCTCGGGCCACGGGAGGGTGACGATGGGCCATGTGCAGACCGTCGAGGCTACCGGCTACCGGCCGATGCCGCGCGTTCCCGCCCTCGAAACCGGCGACCGCCTGAGCCGCGCCGAGTTCCAGCGCCGGTACGAGGCGATGCCGCACATCAAGAAGGCGGAGCTGGTGGAAGGGGTTGTGTACATGGCATCGCCGGTCGGCGCGAAGCGTGCGCGGGCGCACACGATCGTCGCCGGCTGGGCCCTCGCCTATGCCGCCGCCGCCGCCGGAGTGGAGGCGCTCGACAACGCCACCGTCATCCTCGATGCCGACAACGAAGTCCAGCCCGACATGGTGCTGCGGCGGACCGTCGGCGGCGCCTCCCGCGTGAACGCACGAGGCTACCTGGAGGGCGCCCCCGAGCTCGTGATCGAGGTCGCCGTCTCCTCGGCCTCCTATGACCTGCATGACAAACGCCGCGTCTACCGGCGATCCGGCGTTCAGGAGTACATGGTCTGGCGCATCGACGACGCGGCGCTGGACTGGTGGAAGCTCGAAGACGGCGAGTACAGGCCGCTGGCCCCGGACGGCTCCGAGATCCTCCGCAGCGAGGTCTTCCCCGGGCTCATCCTGAACAGCGCCGCGCTACTCGCGGTAGACCCGGCGGCGGTCCTGGCCGCCCTCCGCCCCGCGCCGTAATCGCCGCCAAAGCCCCGGTCCGTGTTCGTCCGTGCAGGTCCGTGCCTGTCCGTGCAAGCGGGCGCCGGCACACGGACCTCCACGGACCAGCCACCCGCCCTTCACCACTCGCCGCCGCGCCCGGCCCTTGACGGTCGTCCTGAGTGAAACGAAGGACCCCGACTCCAGCGCCGCAGCCTCGCGTCCGGCGCGAAGCGCACCGCCACGCCCCGCCGAGCCGCCCGCGCAAGCCACCGCACCGCCGGGATCGGGGTTCTTCACTGCGTTCAGGACGACGGTCAAAGGCGCCGTTCGCCCTTCACCACTCGCCGCCGCGCCCGGCCCTTGACGGTCGTCCTGAGTGAAACGAAGGACCCCGACTCCAGCGCCGCAGCCTCGCGTCCGGCGCGAAGCGC
>CAISJD010000051.1 GCA_903885605.1 uncultured Chthonomonas sp.
GACGCCCTGGCCCGCGGCGGGCGGCTCTTCTTCACGGGCTGCGGCGCAACCGGGCGCCTGAGCATCCAGCTCGACTCCATCTGGCGAAAGCACTGGCAGCGCGCGTCCGGCGACCCAGCCTATGCCGCCGACATGGCCGACCGCACCTTCAGCGTCATGGCCGGGGGCGACTTTGCGCTCATCAAGTCCGTGGAGGGGTTCGAGGATTACGCTTCATTCGGGAGGAAGCAGATCCGCGATCTGGGCGTAGGCCCCGGCGATGTGGTCTTCGCGATCACCGAAGGCGGCGAGACCTCGTTCGTTATCGGAACCGCCTGGGCGGGCGTTGAGGCGGGCGCCGCAGTCTTCTTTGTCTACAACAATCCCGACGACCTGCTCCGCTCCCGCGTGGAGCGTAGCCGGGAGGTGCTGGACGACGGGCGCATCCGCAAGGTGAACCTGACCACGGGTCCCATGGCCATCCGCGGCTCCACCCGGATGCAGGCGACCTCCAGCGAACTCATCGCCATGGTCACCGTGCTGGAGACGGCGCTCTGCCTGCTCCTGCGCGAGCGGCCGGAGGGCCACCCGCTCACACCGGAGCAGGTGGGGCTGCAGACGCTGGCGGCGCTGGAGCAGGCCCACGCGGAGCTCCGGGCACCCGCGTTCGTCCGATCGCTGGCCCAGCTCGCCACGATGGAAGAGGATGCCTACCGGCGCGGGGCCAAGGCCACCTACTACGCCGACGGCCTGGGCATCGACGTGCTGACCGATACGACCGAGCGCTCCCCCACCTTTTGCACGCCGCCGTTCCGCAAGTTCGATGATCCCGAAGGCGCCGAGTCCTGGGTCTTCCTCTTCACCCCGCCCGGCGAGACGCCCGCCGCTTGGAGCCGCCTGCTGGGCCGGGCGCCGCGCACCGTGCGGTGGAGCGAGGACGACGTGCGAGGCATGGTCGATGCCTCCGCGGCGGATCGGCAGTGCGCCGTCGTCGCGCGCATCGGCGGCGCGGAACTCATGCGCTTCCGGATCGGACAAGACGGCTTGCCCGCCCGCCCCATCCACCCGGGCGACATGGCGCTTGCCGTCACAGCAGCCTCAGAACTGGCCGACGGGGAAGGTAGGCGTTTCTACGCCGATGCGCTGGCCCGGTCCGCGGCGGCCGGGGCGCGCACGGGCGTGCTCCTGATCGGCAACAGCGGAGAAGCCGAGCCGAGCCTCGAAGCCCCGGACGATGCGCTCTGCGTCCGGCTGCCGGTCCCTCGAACCGAGTTGCTGCTGGACGGCGTGACGCGCGTTGCGGCCAAGATGGCATTGAACGCCCTGAGCACCAGTATCATGGTGCGCCTCGGCCGCGTCATGGGCAACACCATGATCTGGGTCGTGCCCAGCAACCTGAAGCTGATCGACCGGGCGACGCGATACGTCGCGGACCTGGCCGGCATGGAGTACGCCGAGGCATGCTCCGCCGTCCACGAAGCCATCGAGTACGTCGCCCCGCGAATGGAGGCCGGCCGGACTTACCCGCCGGTAGTGGGACTGGTGACCCTCAGGGCGCTGGGAGGTCTGACGTTCGAGCAGGCAGAGGCCCGGCTGCTGGCGGGCCATGGACCGCGACGATGAGCCGACCTGCATCGGCCATAATGTGATTGCTGAAGTGTCAGCCGATCAGGAGAGGTCCGAGTGGCAACACAACTGAAGGCCGCACCCGAGAGCCACGCTGAGCCCGGACGCGCCGCGACCAAGGTGAGGGCCGTCACCTGGCGCTCGTGCCTGGCCGCGTTCGTGCTGCTCTGGGTGAACGCCTACTGGGTGGTCCAGATGGAGCAGATCCGCTACTCCGCCCACCCGAC
>CAISJD010000052.1 GCA_903885605.1 uncultured Chthonomonas sp.
GCGGCCAGTGCGGCCCCTGCGGCCGCGAGGCGACCCGCGGCGGCCGGCCATACCCGGCCCCGCCTGCGCCGGAGCGCGGCCGCGGCGAAGCCCGCCGAAGGCTCCCCGACGGGCAGGTCGAGTGCCGCATCGCGGAGCATCTGCTCGACGCGGGCCTCGGTTGGGAGCGTCTCGTGTGCCATGGCTCTACCTCAACTCCACAGCGCCGCAGCGCGACGCGGACGGATCGGGCTCCAGTTCGGCCAGGAGCGGCGCCAGCCGATGGAGGCCCTTCTTGATGCGGCTGCGGATCGTGCTGTCCGGCGCGCCCTCCAGGCGGGCGATCTCGGCGACCGAGTACTGCTCGAAGTAATGGAGCCAGATCGGGTCCCGCAGCGGCGCGGGCAGGCGCAGGACTTCCTGCCGAACTCGGCGACGCGCCAGCCGGGCCTCGGCTTCGGCCTCCACGGAGGGCGCTTCGGCCTCGAACGGGAGCCCATCGGTGAGCGGCGTCACCTTTCGAGCCCAGGCGGACCTGCGGTGGTCGTGCGCGCAGTTCAGCGCGATGCGGCAGAGCCATGCCGCGAACGGGGCGTCGCCGCGATAGGTGCGCCGCGCCGCGTAGGCCCTCGCCACCGCCTCCTGAGCCAGGTCATCCGCTTCGGCCCGTCCTGCCGCCGACGCCACGACCCGCCAGAGGCGCGCGCGGGCCTCCTCGCACTTCCGCGCGAAGACCTCCGGGTCATCCAGTTCGCTCTGTGGGCCGCCGGGAAGCAGCCGCGGTGCGAATCCCACCGTGTGACGGCTCCTCTCAACACAATGACGGATCAGGGATGCGAAATCGTGACGGGCGCCGCAACGGGGCCGCACAAGCCGACGGGCCCACAGCCGGGATGGCTGCAGGCCCGCGGTCAGGCAGGTTCGCGTGCGGTCTACTCGCCCGAGATCAGCGCGGCGGCTTCCTCCAGCGGCGGGAGCGTGTCCGGCGCCATGCGCTTGATGAAGCTGATCTTGCCGTTCTCCACGTCGGCGCAGATCACGTCGCCGTGCGTGAATGAGCCCGCGAGCATGGCCTCGGCCAGCGGGTCCTCGATGAGCTTCTGCACGGCCCGCCGCAGCGGCCTCGCTCCCATGGTGGGATCGTAGCCTTCGGTGGCGAGCAGCTGCTTGGCGGCGTCCGAGACCTCCAGCTCCATGCCCTGCGCCTTCACCTGCGTGTTGACGCGGTCGAGCATCAGGTCGACTATCTGCAGGATTTCCGCGCTGCTCAGCGCATGGAAGACGATGACCTCATCCACGCGGTTAAGGAACTCGGGGCGGAAGGTCTTCTTCAGCTCGTCCATGACCTTGCCCTTCATGCTCTCGTAGGCGCGGGCATCCTCGTCCATCTTCTGCAGCGAGCGGAGGCCGATGTTCGGCTCGCGGTTGATGGACCGGGCGCCCACGTTCGAGGTCATGATGATGACAGTGTTGCGGAAGTCGACCACGCGGCCCTGGCTGTCGGTGAGCCGGCCGTCCTCGGCCACCTGCAGGAGGATGTTGAAGACCTCGGGATGGGCCTTCTCGATCTCGTCCAGCAGAACCACGGAGTAGGGGTTGCGGCGCACGGCCTCGGTGAGCTGCCCGCCCTCGTCGTAGCCGACGTAGCCGGGAGGCGCGCCCACCAGGCGGGAGACGGCGAACCGCTCCATGTACTCCGACATGTCGATCCGGACGAGGTTGTTCTCGTTGGAGAAGAGGAACGCCGCCAGCGCCCGCGCCAGCTCGGTCTTGCCCACGCCGGTGGGGCCCAGGAAGATGAAGGCGCCCATGGGCCGCTTGGGGTCCTTCATGCCGGACCGCGCCCGCCGGACTGCCTTGGCCACCGCGACGATGGCCTCCTGCTGGCCCACGATGCGCTTGTGGAGCTCGTCCTCCATGCGGAGCAGCTTCTGCGTCTCCGCCTCGACCAGGCGCACCACGGGGATGCCGGTCCATGACTGGACGATGTCCGCCACTTCGTCCTCGGTGACCACGCGGGAGGCGGTCTCGCGCTGGGCGCGCCACTCGCCGTCGGACTCCTCGATGGTCTGGTTCAGCTGCCGCCGCCGGGTCTCCAGGTCGTACGCGACGCCGTACTGGTTGTCGTCGGCCACCTGCTGGAGCTGCTTCTCGACGGTCATAAGCTCGGCGCGCGCCTGCCGCAACTCCGGCGGGGCCAGCGCGTGCTGCAGCCGCACCCGCGAGGAAGCCTCGTCGATCAGGTCGATGGCCTTGTCCGGCAGGAAGCGGTCAGTGATGTACCGCGACGCAAGCCGCGCGGCGGAGATCAGCGCATCGTCGGTGATCTGCACCTGGTGGTGCTGCTCGTAGCGGTCGCGCAGGCCGCGGAGGATGTCGACGCACTCCTCCTCGGTGGGCTCGGCGACCTTCACGGGCTGGAAGCGGCGCTGGAGCGCCGAGTCGCGCTCGATGTACTTGCGGAACTCGTCCAGCGTGGTAGCGCCGACGCACTGCAGCTCGCCTCGGGCCAGGGCCGGCTTCATGATGTTGCTGGCGTCGATGGCGCCCTCGGCGGCGCCCGCGCCGACCAGGGTGTGCAGCTCATCGACGAACAGGATGATCTCCCCGTTCGCCTTGCGCACCTCCTCGATCATCCGCTTCATGCGCTCTTCGAACTCGCCCCGGTACTTGGTTCCGGCCACCATGCCGGCCATGTCCAGCGCGACCAGGCGCCGGTCCCGGAGCGTCTCGGGGATATCGTCCATGACGATGCGCTGGGCCAGCCCCTCGGCGATGGCGGTCTTGCCCACGCCGGGCTCGCCCAGGAGGCAGGGGTTGTTCTTGGTCCGCCGGGAGAGCACCTGCACGACGCGCTCGATCTCGGCGTGGCGGCCCACCACGGGATCCAGCTTGTCCTGCCGCGCCATCTCGGTCAGGTCGCGCCCATACTCATCCAGCGTGGGCGTTCGGGATCGGTGCGGCCTCGGCGTCGGGGCATGCTGCACTGCCGGGCGCCCCTGCGACGGGCCTGCCGCGGCGGCGGCGGGTGTATCGTGGTCGTGCAGCGCCGCGACTTCCTTGCGGGCGCGGTCAATATCGACGCTCAGCTTCTGCAGCACCCTGCCGGCCAGGCCCTCGCCCTCGCGGATGAGGCCCAGCAGCAGGTGCTCGGTGCCGATGTAGTTGTCGTTGATCTGCCGGGCTTCGTCGTAGGCCAGGTCGATGACGCGCTTGGCGCGGGGTGTCAACTGCATCTCGCGCCCGGTGTGCCCTTCGCCCCGGGAGACCTGCCGCTCAATCTCGCTCTTGATCCTGCCGAGTGTGACGCCCATGCGGTCGAGGATGCGGGCGGCGACGCTGTCGTTCTCGCGGGCCAGGCCGAGGAGCAGGTGCTCGGTAGATACGTAGTTCTCGCCGAGCCGGCCGGCCTCTTCTTGCGCGTAGAACACGACGCGCCGCGCCCGTTCAGTGAACCGCTGCCACATAGCGTGCACCTCTCTTACTTCCTATGGATCCCGATGCGAGGGATCGATGGCGGCATATGCCTCTCCGTCGTCCGCAGCGGCGCGCGGGCAGCCGGCCCGCTTCACGTCGGCTTACGCAGGATGCTGCGCAGAAGTGCCGTATGCCGCACGGCCTGGTAGCGCTCCCAGACCGGCGCGGCGTCCGGCGCCACGGCGCAGACCAGTCCCAACGCGGTCACCCACGCCCCCGCCTCCTGCAAGCTACCCTCTACCACCTGCTCCGCGATGGCCAGGCGGTGCAGGGAGACGACTTCCAGCGCCTGGCCGGCGCTCAGCGTGCCGCTCAGGGCTGCGCCGGCGGCGGCTTCGACTCGGGCGGCAAGGCCGGTTCGGGCGTCGGCGGCGCCGTACAGCTCGCGCCGCGCGCCGCGCTCGGCTCCGATGAGATGCGTGGCCGCCGCATGGACGCGGTCGGCGGCGGTCGCCGCACCGGCGGCCTCCACCGGCAGGTTCGACACCTGGAAGAACGCTCCCACGGCTCGCGTCCCTTCTCCGAACAGGCCACGGACGGAGCAGCCTATGCACCTTGCCGCGCTGACGGCGCCCGCCAGCCGATCCATGCCCTCCAGACCCGGCAAGTGGAGCAGGACGCTGTTCCTCTCCGCGGCTCCCACGTTGGCCGGCGAGGCCGTCAGGAAGCCAAGCCCGGGCAACCACGCAAAGGGGGCATGTACAGCCAAATCGAGTGCGGCCTGCGTCACCTTCGCCCTGGCAGATTGTACCTGAAGGCCCGGAAGGATGCTCTGGATGCGGAGGTGGTCCTCCTCCTGGGCCATGACCGCAAGGGAGCCCTCAGCATCGACCGCCAGCGCGCCGTAGCCCTCCTGGCTTGCCCAGGCCAGGCTTGCATAGCGTGCTTCGAGGAGCGTGGAGACCTGAGGGTCAGGCACGCTCGGGCGGAGTAGCCACCCGCCCGCCATCAAGTAGGGCGCCCGGCTTTCGATGGCGTGGCGCACACGCTGCCGCGCCTCGGCGATCTGGTGCGCCGAGCATCGCCACGGAAAGGGGAGGCCCGGCAGGTTGCGGGCGGCGCGGCACCGCGTCGAGACCACCACGTCGTGGCTCGGCCCCGCCTCCGAGGCCCAGGCTGGGTAGGGCAGGCCCATGCCCTCCAGGGCGCGCCGCAGCGAGGTCACGCCGGGCCTGGTCCGCCGGCCGCTCCCAGCTTCGGCAGCAGGACGTGGGCGAACCACCGGTAGCAGTCGGGGCACCCGGCCATGGCGGCGTCGAGCATCTCGGAAGGGCCCGTGCCGCACTCGGGGCATACCTGCGGCGCCGTCCCGTCCGTCTGCGGCGCGGCCGGGTCGTCCTGCAGGTCGGCCAGTGCCAGGAAGAGGCGCTCCGCCGTTCCCGAGCCTGCCCGCGCCGCAAACCTCAGGCAGGCGGCGCAGAGCGGCTCATGGCCCCCGGCTCCGGTGCGCCGCAAGGCCACGGGCCGCGCCGAGCCGCATCGGCTGCAATCAGGAGTGGGCACGGCCTGGCATCGCGTCCCCCGGCGCCTCTAGTCCAGTGCGCGGATGCCGTCGGTCCGCGTGCGGGCGTGGAACGCCTCGGTCAGCTGCTGTGTGATGCGCCCCGGCTTGCCCGAGCCCAGGTCGCGGCCGTCCAGGCGAACCATGGCGATCACCTCGGCGGCGGTGCCCGTCAGGAAGGCCTCGTCGCAGATGTAGCAGTCGTAGAGCGTGACGGCCGCCTCGCGCACCGGGATGCCTGCCTCCCTGGCGCACTCGATCACCGTGGCCCGCGTGATCCCCGTGAGGGCGCCCTGCGACGTCGGCGGCGTGGTCAGCTCGCCGTTCATGACGAGGAAGAGGTTGTCGCCCGTGGCCTCGGCGACGTATCCCTCCATATTGAGCATCAGCGCCTCGCCGGCTCCCACGCGGTTGGCTTCCATCTTGGCCTGGATGTTGTTGATGTAGCGCCCGAGGCTCTTGATCTGCGGGTCGATGCAGCACGAGGGCGGCACGCGCGTGGAGGCCGTCACCACCTCGAGCCCGTTCTCGTACATCGAGCGCGGATAGAGGCTCAGCTGCTCGGTAGAGATGATCACCGTGGCTCCCGGCGGCAGGTGCGATGGGTCCAGACCCAGCCCGACGCCTCGGGAGACCGTCACCCGGATGTACCCGGTCCGGTGCTCGTTGGCGCGCACGGTCCGCACGACGGCATCGACCATCTCGGCCGGGGTCATGCCCAGGTCGATGGCCAGCGCCTTGGCCGATCGGAAGAGCCGGTCGATGTGCTCTTGCAAGCGGAAGATCAGGCCGTCGTATACACGAATGCCCTCGAACGCGCCGTCGCCGTACAGCAGGCCGTGGTCGTAGATATCGGCGTGTGCCTGCGCGCGCGGCAACAGGGATCCGTTAATGTAGACAGTCTGTTCCATAGGTTCCTTCCAGGCCGTTGCGGCTCACGGCAGTCGGCAGTCGGCGTAGCTACGGGCGCTCGGAGTCCTCTTCCGTGTGGACATGCACGTTGGCCGGAGCGAAGAGGTAGACGCGGTCGCCCACCTTCTCTACGGAGCCGTCCAGCGCGTAGGTTACGCCGCTGAGGAAGTCCAGGATGCGGGCCGCCTGATCTTGCGTGGCGCGCTCCAGGTTCACGACCTGCTGCTGGCCGTTCTTCAGACCATCGGCGACGGGCCGGGCGTCGTTGAGCACCGTGGCGTTCTTGCGCACCGTGACCTGCACCCCGCGCACCGCGTCCACGCGGATGTTGGGCCTCCGGCGTTGCATGGACATGGCCTCCTCGGCCTCGTCCTCGTAGGTCTCGGGGGCGCCTGCGCCGAATCGCCGCTTGAGCCATGTCCAGACGCCGGCTTCCTGGTGGTCTGGGTACGGTTCGGTACTGTAGTTCATACGATCTCCTTGCGTGGGCCGAAGATGGCCGTGCCCACCCGGACCATGGTTGAACCTTCCTCGATGGCGACCTCGTAGTCGCCGCTCATGCCCATCGACAGGACGCGCCTGTTCTCTGCCGGCAGCATCTCGTAGAGGCGCCGGAGCACCTCGAAGAAGGGCCGGACGCACTCGGCGTCCTCGAAAGCCGGCGGCATCCCCATCAGCCCGTCCAGGCGCAGGCCCGGCATCGCGGCCATGGCTTCGGCAAGCGCCGGGACATGGGCGGGCGCGGCGCCGCTCTTGGCGCCGGTCGGGTCCAGGTTGACCTCCAGCAGGATCGGCTGGATCGTCCCGGCGTTCTGCGCCCTGCGCGCCAGGTCCGCGGCCAGGCGCTCGCTGTCCACGCTCTGCACCAGGGCGAACCGGCCCGCCACGCTGCGCGCCTTGTTCGTCTGCAGGCGCCCGATGAAGTGCCACCGCACATGCGGCGGCGTCATCGCCAGCTTGGGCAGGGCCTCCTGCACGTAGTTCTCGCCCAGGTCCTGCAGTCCGGCCTCAACCGCCTCGGCGATCAGCGACGGGTCGATCCGCTTCGAGACGCCCACGAGCGTCACCGAGCCCGCGGGCCGGCCGGAGCGGACCTCCGCGGCGGCGATGCGCTGCCGGACGGCTTCGATTCTTGCGGCTACGTCGCCCAATGAGGCGCTCCCTGACTGACAGGCGTACACGGATGTCGACAACTATAGGCTAAGTCTTACTCGAAGTCTAGCACTGCCGGCGCAAAACCGTCAACGTATCGGCCTTGAAACGGCGGCGACGGTCCGGAAGGACTCCCGCGGCCCGGCGTCCAACCTTGTGGCGGCTGGGAACACCTCGTCACGAAAGGGAAGCGGCACACCATGACGCATCGCGAACGGTTCAGGCGGCTCATGCACTACCAGACCGTAGATCGCGGGATCCACTGGGATTTCGGATACCTGACGGAGGCCATGGACCGATGGGTGGCCGAGGGCCTGCCCGCCGAGGTCGGCGGCGGCGACGGCGACCGCATGGGGCCCATCAGCGCCTACTTCGGCAAGGACCCCACGCACTGGGTCCCGTGCCACCAGGGGTTGCACCCCGGCTTCCCGCACGAGGTGCTGGAGGTCCGCGAGCGCACGGTGGTCTGCCGCGACTACGAGGGCAACATCGTAGAGGAGATCCAGGAGGGCGAGCACACCATCCCGCACATCATCGAGAACGGGCTGAAGACCCGCGATGACTGGAAGCGGTACAAGGAGATGCTCAACCCCGACGATCCGGTCCGAAAGCAGTGGGACTACGCCGCCCTGGCCGAGACGCTGAACAAGTCCGACCTGCCCGTGAGCATCGGCTGCGGCTCCTTCATGGGCTGGATCCGCAACTGGGTCGGCGCCGCCAGCTTGGGATACATGCTCTACGACGACCCGGACCTCGTCTCCGAGATGGTGAACACGCTGGCCGACCTCTTCTGCGCCACTCTGGAGCCCGCCCTCAAGCACATTGAGGTCGACCTGGCATGGGGCTGGGAGGACATCTGCTTCAACAACGGACCGCTGGTGGGTCCGAACCTCTGGCGCTCCATCGTCGCCGATCCCATGCGCCGCGTCATGCGCCTGCTCCGGCGGCATGGCGTCGACGTGATCCTGACCGACTGCGACGGCAACGTGCAGGCCCTGGCGCCGCTCTGGCTGGAGCTTGGCCTGAACGGCATGTTCCCCTGCGAGGTGGCCGGCGGCTCGGATCCTGTCCTGCTGCGCCGGCAGCTCGGCCGCGACGCCCTGCTCTTCGGCGGCGTCAACAAGCGCTGCCTGGACAGCCGCGAGGACGCCCTGGCCGAGCTGAAGCGGCTCGCGCCGTTGGTCGAGGACGGCGGCTTCATCCCCTTCGTCGACCACCGTGTCCCCGGCTACGTCTCCTATGATGTCTACTGCTACTACGAGCGGGAGAAGCTGGCCATGCTCGGCTTCAGCCAGTGCGAGGTCGACGCCATACCGGCCCTGAGAGGGCGCGGGGCCGCCATGCCCTCCTGCTACAGGCCCGGGGCCTGATTCCCGGCGGTGGCGGCGTGCTGGGGTCGGTTCGCTGCGTATAAGGGCCACGGAGGAACGCCATGGCCCATCCGCAGTACCCCGGCACGCCGCAGCCCAACCGGCTGGCGCAGGAGCTCTCGCCCTACCTGCTGCAGCACGCCCACAACCCGGTCGACTGGCGTCCATGGGGCGATGAGGCGTTCCGCGAGGCCGCGACACGCGACTGCCCTGTGCTGCTCTCCATAGGCTACGCCGCCTGCCACTGGTGCCACGTGATGGAGAGGGAGAGCTTTGAGGACGCGGCCGTCGGGGAGGTGATGAACCGCGAGTTCGTCTGCATCAAGGTGGACCGTGAGGAGCGGCCCGACGTCGACCGCGTCTACATGGAGGCGCTGCAGGCCATGGGCGGCTCCGGAGGCTGGCCGCTCAACGTCTTCCTGACGCCTGCCCTCACGCCGTTCTACGGTGGAACCTACTGGCCGCCGCTTCCCGCGTTCGGCAGGCCGTCGTTCCGGCACGTCCTGGAGGCTGTGGCAGCGGCGTGGCGCAACGACCGCCAGGGCCTGGAGCGGCAGGGGCACGCCCTCGCCGAGCACATCGCCGCGTCTCTCGGAGGCGTCCGGGCGTCAGGCATCGCCGGTCCCGACCTTGTCACTGCCGCTGCGGACCGTCTCAAGGCGGCTTTCGTGCCCCAGGTGGCCGGCTTCGGGGGCGCCCCGAGGTTCCCACAGCCCATGGTCCTCGACTTCCTCCTCCGGTGCGGCGCACCCGGCGCGGGCGACATGGCGCTTGCCACGCTCCGGGCCATGGCCGCGGGCGGCATCCACGACCACGTGGGCGGCGGCTTCCACCGGTACACGGTGGACGACCGCTGGCTCGTCCCGCACTTCGAGAAGATGCTCTACGACAACGCCCAGCTGGCCGATGCCTACCTGACCGCATGGCTCGTCTCCGGTGATGCGCTGTATCAGGCCCTTGCCGAGCGTACCCTTGACTTCGTGCGCGCCGAGATGACGGAACCCGAGGGCGGCTTCTGGGCGTCCATTGATGCGGACAGCGATGGGGAAGAGGGGCTCTTCTACACCTGGACGCCCGATGAGGTCTCTGCGGCACTGGGCGCCGGCGGCCCGGCCTTCTGCGCCCGGTACGGCGTGGACCGCGACGGGCACGTCGACGGCCGGTCGGTGCTCCATCTGCAGGTCGACGACCAGGCGCCGTCCGCGTCGGTGGAGTTGGCAACGCTCCTGCGGGCGCGATCCGGCAGGCCCCGGCCCGCGACCGACACCAAGGTCATCGCGGCCTGGAACGGCCTCATGCTCGGAGCCTTCGCCCGGGCAGGCGCCGTACTGGGTCGCGCAGACTACGTCCAGGCTGCGGTGAACGCGGCCGAGGCGTTGCTTGCCGGCCATGTCTACCGGGAGCCGAGCGCCGGTGGTCAGTGGCGCCTTCGCCGGTGCGGGCTGATGGTGGACACCGTCGATCCGGTGCACCCGGCCACGCGCTTGCGGCGGTTCGTCGCCTCCGATGCGCCGGGACAGCTGGACGACTACGCGGCCGTGGCTGTCGGGCTGTTGCGGCTGTACGAGGCGACGGGCGACGCGAAGTGGTTTGCTGTGGCTCGCGATCTGGTGGAGACCGCGCGGGAGCGCTTCGGTGATAGGGAACATGGCGGCTACTTCGACACGCCGGACGATGCGCCCGCGCTGATCGTTCGCCCGCGTGAACTCGCCGACAGCGCCGTGCCGTCCGGCGGGGCGCTCATGGCGGAGGCGCTGCTGGAGCTGCACGCCCTGACCGGCGAGCCGGCCTATCGCGCGGAGGCGGTTGCGGCCATGGGCCAGGCAGCCCGTCTGGCCGAGGCGGCGCCTCTGGCGGCCGGCCGGTGGCTCTGCGCCCTGCTGCAGGCCCTGGAGCCGCCGGCATGCGTGGTGGTGGCCGCCGCCGGCGAGGACGATCCAGAGGCCGATGCCCTGCTCCGGACGGCGCGCCGCCTCGCTGGACCGAGCGCCTGGTGCTGCGCAGTCACGCCCGCGTCGATCGGCCCGGAGGCGCCCGCCGTCGTGCGGGGCAAGGCGCCCATTGATGGGCGCCCGGCTGCCTATGTCTGCCGGGCCGGTTCCTGCTCGGCGCCGCTGTCTGGTACCGGGGCGCTCAGCGATTGGTGGACCCGGGACGGTTCGCCGGCATGACTGCCCCTGCAGAAGGGTGTATCATCTCCGTTGATGGCGCCGGCCGGAAGCCGACACTCGGCGTTGTGTGTCGCGTCGCCGGGCGTAAGCCTGTGGATAAGGACGATCGATGACGCTCGCTAAGGATCCGCCGACGATAGGAGGCAGCGCCGACCCCATGTTCGGGTATGGGGTCCTGGACCCCGGGGGCCCGGCAGTGGGCCATCAACTGCTCAGTGCCGGGCAGATCACCAAGGAGCAGTTCGACAACGCACGGGATCTCTGCACCAAGCCGGGTACCTCATTCGCGCAGGCTCTCGTGGACTCGGGCGCCGACGCCAAGGTGGTTGGCCCCAAGGCGGCTAACCTGCTCGGCGTCGAGTACGAGGACCTCACGACGACGCAGCCTGACCCGGACGCCCTGGCGCTCGTCAAAGAGCTGGATATTCGTGCGACGCGTGCGTTGCCGATGCGGCTCCTCGGCAACGGCGAGGTGATCCGTGTAGCCATGGTCGATCCGCTGGACATCGGCGCCAGCGACCGCATCCACCATCTCACCGGCAAGCGCGTCGTCAGCACGCTCTGCATGTCGGGCCAGTTCCTGGCGGCCGTCAATGAGCTGTTCAGCACGGCGAGCCGCACCACGGGCGCCCTGCAGGAGCTGGAGACCCTCGAGCCCGAGGACGACCCCGTCGCCTTGCGGCAGACGGCGGTGGACTCCGCGTCCGACGCGCCCATCGTCCGGCTTGTGGACTCCATCATGGATGCCGCTGTGGCGATGCAGGCCAGCGACATCCACTTCGAGGCGGGCGAGGGCGGACTGGCCGTGCGGTTCCGCGTGGACGGCGTGCTGATCGTCCACGCGCAGATACCCCCCTCCCAGCGCGCCTCGGTCACCGCCCGGCTCAAGGTGCTCTCGGGCATGGACGTCACCGAGACCCGCCGCCCGCAGGACGGCCGGATGCGGTACCAGAGCCACGGCCAGCAGTTTGATATCCGTGTCTCATCCATCCGCGTGGTCCACGGCGAGAAGCTCGTGCTGAGGATCCTGCGAAAGTCGGCCGTGCTGGTTCCACTGGTGCAGTTGGGCTTCTTGCCTGATCAGCAAGGCCGCTTTGAGACCATGATCACACAGCCCCACGGCATGGTGCTGGTCGTCGGGCCCACCGGGTCGGGCAAGAGCACGACGCTCTACTCGGGCCTGAACACGCTCAACGACGCGAAGACGAACATCATGACCCTTGAGGATCCCGTCGAGTACAACGTCGACGGGATCAACCAGGTGCAGGTCAACGCCAGGATCGGCCTCACGTTCGCCAGCGGCTTGCGCACCTTCGTGCGGCAGGACCCCGATGTGATCCTCGTCGGCGAAATCCGCGACCAGGAGACCGCCGAGATGGCCGTGCAGGCCGCCCTCACCGGTCACCTCCTCCTCAGCACCCTGCACACCAACAGCGCCGTCGGCACCATCACGCGGCTCGCCAACCTCGGTCTGGACCAGTTCCTCATCAGCCAGGCGCTCACGGGCGTCGTCTCGCAGCGGCTGGTGGCCAAGGTCTGCAGCCAGTGCGCCGAGGAGTACCGCCCAACGCCGGAGACCCTGCGCGCCCTGGGGATCGGTCCCGAGGAGCTAGTGGGCGCCCGCGTGGTGCGCGGCGTCGGGTGCCGCGCCTGCCACAACCGCGGCCTGTCCGGGCGGCGCGGCATCTATGAGGTGCTGATCATCGATGAGGAGATGCGGCGGCTCATCATCTCCGGCGCCTCCGAGGACGTGATGGAGGCGGCCGCCATCGAGCGGGGCATGAGGCCCCTCCGCGAGTCGGCGCTCTACAACGTGCGGCAGGGGATCACGACGCCGGCGGAGATGGGGCGGGTGGTTCTGGCCAAGGTGCTGTAGCCCCGCTCCTTGAGGCCGTCCGTCCGCCCGCAAGAGTGAGCGAGGCGATTCCCACTCGGGACGGCACAGGTGCGGGGATCCGCTGTACAATCGGTGTAACGGACCTGTTACACCCGTAGAGGTCTGGCCTGCTGATGCGGCCGAGGTGATGGTGATATGCCCCTGTTCCAATACACGGCTCGTGACCCTAACGGTCAGAAGGTCGTACAACTCGTCAACTACTCCGACGAACTGGCGTTGCGCAAGCACTTGCGTGCCAACAACCTCTTCGTCCTGGAGGTCACGGAGCGCAAAGGTCAGGCTCGACGCGGTAGCGGGCGCGTCGGCCTGGCGGACCTGATCACGTTCTGCCGCCACCTGCGCACCATGATCGCGGCTGGTATGCCTCTGGTCTCTGCCCTGGATGCCATGGCCAGCCAGACCACCAGCGCCCGCTTGGGGCAGGTCCTCGCTGAGGTCACGAGCGAAGTCTCCGCAGGGAAGACCCTGTCACGCGCGCTCTCGGCCCACACCACCGTCTTTCCGGAGGTGGTGACCATGCTGGTGGCCGCCGGCGAGGAGGGCGGGCGCCTGCCGGAGACGCTGGCGGAGGCTTCGCGGCAGCTGGAGGTCCAGCTCGACGTCCGGCAGAAGCTCATCAGCGCCCTCATGTACCCCGTCTTCACCCTCGTCCTGACGGTCGGCGTGGTCACCGCCATGCTCGTCTGGATCGTGCCGACCTTTGCTAACATCTATAAGAGCCTCAACGCCCAGCTGCCCGGCCCCACGCTCGCCCTGGTGGCGCTCAGCGGCTTCATCAAAGCATGGGGCTGGCTGATCACACTGGTCATCATCGCGGCGGTGCTGGCGCTGAAGCGCTGGTACAAGACGCCCGAAGGACGTATCAGGCTCGACGCCGCCAAGCTCAAGATACCGGTGTTCGGAAACCTGGTTCGCAAGTCGGCTTCCGCCAACCTCACGAACTGCCTGGCAGGACTGCTCGAGAGCGGCGTTCCCCTGGTGAACGCGCTCGAGACGTCGGCCCAGGTATGCGGCAACGAGGTCATGTCGCTGGCGGCGCGTGCTGCGGCCAAGAACCTGGTCATCGGAAGGCCCTTGTCGTCGGAGTTGGAGCGCTCGGGGCAGTTCCCGCCCATGGTGACGCGCATGGTCGCCCTGGCCGAGGAGGTTGGAGCCCTGCCCGAAGTGCTGAAGCAGATCGCCGATGGGTACATCGAGGACGTCGACTACGCGGTCAAGCGCCTGCTCACAGTGATTGAGCCGATCATGGTTGTTTTTGTCGGCGGTATCGTCGGAGCCCTGCTCGTGGCGATGTACTACCCCATCTTCAACATGGGGAACGCCTTCCTGGGAGACGGATAGTCCGTCTAACGCTCCGATAACGGACGGACGTCACACTCATCCCATACGTCGTCGTGCCAACTCGTCATCGTACTTACCAAAGGAGAAGGACATGTCTACTCGCAACACCCGGCGTGGCTTCAGCCTCGTCGAGCTCCTGGCAGTCGTACTCATCCTTGCCGTCCTCGCCGCCGTCGCCGTACCCCTCTACCTGAACACCCAGGCCAACGCCGCCCGCCGCACCTGCGCCGCCAACATCGCGGCCATCGCAGCGGCTGAGTCGGCCCAGGCCCTTCGTGGTGGCGCCTATGTGGCCCTGGCCAACTTGGTCGGCCAGTCTGAGGGCCTCGCCGAGTCCCCCGTCTGCCCGTCCGGCGGGGCGTACACCTGCACTGTGGCCGCTACTGGTGCATGTACGATTGCCTGCGCGACCCATGGCGCCGACACCCAGAAGGTTCTGGCTGCGCCAACTGCCGATCCGCTGAACTGATCTTCTGATCATCAGCATGGCCTGCGCCCGCCGTCGGCCGTTTGGGCCTGCGGCGGGCGCGGTCGTCCGTAGGGCCTGCGGTGGCGCGTGAGGTGTTGTGATGATGGCTGTCAGTCCGGTTGTGCGGCTTCGCCGTCGAGCCGGCACAACCTACGTGGAACTCCTGGCTGCGGCCATGATCCTGGCGATCGTGGCCGCCGGCGGCGTGGCGACCTGGTCGTTCGTGAGCCGGGCTCCGGCCAACAAGCGCGTCACCGAGATGGCGTCGCTCATCGGCGTGCAGGAGGTGGAGCGGCTCAAGGCCACGGGCTACACCAACCTGGCGCCGTCCGCCCTGGATGGATCGGGCAATCCGGTGCCTTCGGTCCGCTACTACGACAGATATGGAGCCGTCACCACGGTTGCGGCTTCGCGCCGCTACCAGGCCCGCTCCGCGGTCGTCGTGGTCGTGAACCGGAACGGCCGTGCGGACAAAGAGGACCTGAAGGAGTTGCGCGTTGAAGTCTGGGACGCCGCCGGTAGCCGGCGCTACTCCAGCGTCGCGACCCTGCTCTGCTTCGGGGGCGTATAGCATGTGTCGAACGCCTCGGCTCCGCCGCCGGCGGACCGGCGCATCCCTCATTGAGCTCCTGGCCGTGGCAGGCATTATGCTCTTCATCGTGGTCGCCACATTCCAGCTCTTCAGGGTCGGCGACTACCAGGCGACCCAGGGCCGCAACTACAGCCAGATCCAGACGGAGACCCGGTGGGCGATCCGGCCGGCGCTTCGGGTCATCCGAGCCGCCAAGTCCGTGGTGATTAACGGATCCATGGGGACCCTGGCCTCGCAGTCCAGCACCGCCGCCCAACTCGTCGTACTCGTTCCCCGATCCAGCGGCACCGAGGTACTGTGCCGTTACCATGTCTATCAGGGAACACTCTATATGCAGACGAGCGATGACGCCGCTCCCGGCGTGGCGATGCTGACGGGCGTCACGGGCATACGGTGGCGCTACTATGTGACAAGCGCGGGCGCGCGCACCAGTACTGACGGCGCACCCGCCGCGGCCAACGAGGTGACCTTGGCCCTGACGGTTCAGCGCGGAAACGTCTATACTTCAACCAATGCAGGGGCATCGCTCCGGGTGCTCGCGCCGGACTGAGCGTTTGCGCGTCGGTACGCCGCGCCCCTGCCATACCCGCGGTTCCAGCGGCGGTGGCATCCCGTGCCGACGCACCTGGGATGCAGCGAGGATGACTGATCCATGGCCAGCGATGTCAGGGGCGTAGCCCTCGGGCTCTACGTGACCGATGAGGTCGTCACGGGTGTTCTGGCCCGCAGCACACGAGGGTCGGTGAGCGTTCGGGCCGTGGGTGCGGTATCGACGCCGGCCGGCTCCTTCGCCGACGGGATTGTGCGCGATCCGGCCCAGCTGGGCCATGCGGTCCGGCAGCTCTGCCGCTCGCTGGGAACCCGGACGGCCGCTGTCTCCGTGGCGGTGGCGTCCTCCGTGGTTGACCTCCGAACCCTCCAGTTGCCCGAGGTGCCCGAGCGTGAGCAGCGTATGCTTGTGCGCGGCGAGCTGGAGCAGATCGGCGTGTTGCCCCACGGTAAGGGCGGCCTCGACTTCCTATGGGTCCCCACTCAACGGGATGACGACCGGCACGATGCCGATGCCTTCGTCTGCTCGGCGCCCGATGCCGCCATCGACAGCATGCGCGACGCGATGCGGGCCGCTGGACTGACCATCCAGTGCCTCGAGGCCGCCTCGTTCTCGCAGGTGCGTGCAGCGTCCGCCCTGCCGGTGGGCGGCGAGCAAGCGGAGGCGTCGGGATACCATGGCTCCGGCGCCGCCGGCGGCAGGAGGTGCGCCTATCTGGTGCCCGCGGCCGACCACTCGGACCTCTGCTTCCACGACGGCGTGGGCGTCAGGTACGTCCGTCGCATCGCCAGCGGCATGCGCGAGATCGCCGGTGCGGCGGCCATGGACCTGGACGGAATGCCCCCCGATGCTGCCGCGCCGATCTGGGGCGCCCAGGATCCGGCCGCCACCGAGGCGGACATCGGCCGGACGTACACAGGCGGCGGCGCCGGCCTGTTTCGGCAGGAGGTAGCCCGCTCAATCAGCTACTACGGCCGCGGCAGGGCGCCCGACGTCCTACCCGAGCGGCTATGGGTTCTCGGGCCGATCAACGATGCCGAGCGGGTCCGCACAGTTCTGGAGGAGCAGCCGCTCAACCTGCCTGTGGAGACGGCCGATCCGCTGGCCACCTTCCCGCTCCCGCCGGTCTCAACCAGCCTCCTGCCGACGCCCGATGCGCTCCTGGCGGCGCTGGGCGCGGCTCTTGCCGAGGCGAGCTCAAGCGTTCCGGCCATCAACGTGGCGATCCAGGAAGCGGACGCAGTCCAGAGGCGCAAGGCTCCCACCACGCTGGCCTTCGGTCTGGCCGGCTCCACAGTCTGGATGCTCTGCGCGCTGGCGGCGTCGGTGATGCTGACGGTGATGGAGTGGCGCTTCCAGGCGAGGAGCTTGAGTGTCACGGCCAAGGTGGCTGCGGCAGTAGCCGAGCGTGCCGGGCCCGAGCGCGATGAGAAAGTCTACGCGGCGGCCGTCGGCAAGATCGACCTCTCGGCCGTGCCGGCCGCGGAGGTGCTTGGGCGGGTCGCCCAGGCCTGGACGCCCGGCATGACCGTGAACCGCATCAAGCTCGATGCCGATCGCAAGCTCGACGTTGAGGGACTGGCCACGACGCCGGAGCCCATGCAGACCTTCTCGACGACGCTGGCCCGCGGCGACGTTCTCGTCGTTCCGATCTTCGATATGATGAAGCAGCAGGCGACCGGCGGTTATGAGTTCCGCGTGACGGCCGATTGGCCTGACGTCGCCGGGCATCGCTACGACCCGCCTGCCCCGCAGACGACTGCAGGGGCGCTCTCGAGCGGCGATCTGGACGCCCTCTCGAACGCCCAGCGGACCTGGCGCGGTGGAGCGGCAGGCATGGACGGGAGCGTGCGGCAATGAGGCGCGAGATCGATCCGGTCGTCATGCAGCGGGCCGCTGTTGCGGTGCCGATCGTGGCGGTTCTCATCTCAGTGCTGGTTGTCTACCCGGCATGGGGGCGCTACTCGCGCCTCCGCGCCGACGTCGAGCAGAAGGAGGCGCAGCTGAAGTCGGTCCTCAGCCGCCCTGTGCCGGTTCGACGCTCGGTAGTACCCACGGCCGACCCCAAGCCGGACGAGCCGCCCCGCTTCCTGGAGGAGATGCGCGCCGTCGCACGCGCTTCCCGATGTACCATGGTCGGCTTCGACCTGACGCCGAAGGATGCGAGCCGGCCCAAGGCGGCATCCGAAGAGGCGAAGACGCCGGACCCGAACAAGCCCCCGGAGATCGTGCGGACGGTGCGAGCCAAGGTCGAGGTGGAGGCGGGCTATCCGGCGGTTCGCGCCTTTGTGGCGGCCGTGCTCTCGGCTCCCAGGCTCTACGCGATCACCAGCCTTGAGCTGTCTCGGTCCCAACTGGTGGCAGGAGCGACGTGCCGCGCGGCGGTCGAGATTGAGCGATATATCGTTGACCCGGTGGCCCTCGCCAAGGTCGCGGCGGCGAAGTGATGAGACAGGAGGCGCATCATGCCTGACGGCCCGGCATTCCGCAACAGCAGAAGTGCACGCGCATGGAGGGCGCTCCTCCCGGTAGCGTGCCTCACCGCAGCATCCCTGTTTGCTCTGGTCCTTTCGGCTCCCGCAGCGATGGCGCAGCGCCGCAAGCCGGCGCCCCGACCCCGTCCGGCCCCTCGGGCCGCGCTTCCGAGCCGTACCGCCGGCGCCGACGCCGCCGCCCCGGCGCGCATATCGATGTCCTTCTCCGCCGTCGATGTCCGTGAAGCCGTTGTGCGCGTGGCCCAGTACGCCAAGATCGACGTGCTCCTCTGCCCCGGCGTGGAGGGCGTCGTCTCGGTGAGCCTGCGCGACCGCACGCCCGAGGAGGCGATCCGCATGCTGGCCGCCTCGGCCGGGCTCTCCATGGTCAGGTCCAAGGGGGCGTACATCGTCGGCCAGGCGGCCGACGTGCGCAAGGCCCTGGGTGAGTTCGGCTCAACCGCCATTGTCGCGCTGAAGCACCTGAAGCCCGAGTCGGCGGTGGAGCTGCTATCAAAGGCGGCGCCCACAGTGAAGGCCGAGGCAGGCCAGGGCGTCGTTGTGCTCTCGGGTGTCATCGAGGATGTCCAGGTGGCTCGCGAGCGCCTGGCCGAGTTCGACGTCGAGGCTGTTGCGCCGCCGGTGAGGAGCGAGAGCCGTATCCTCGTGATGAAATTCGCGGACCCGGTCAGCGTGGAGCAGATCGTGAAGCAGGCGCTGCCGACGCTCGAACTGACCCGGCATGAGCGCACCCTGGTGCTGATCGGTCCGGCAGCAGACGTTGCGACTGCCACGAAGGCAGTGGAGGCCATCGACGCCGAGCAGCCGGCCGACGTTCCGCTGAAGGTGTCCGCCGTCTACCAGATGAAGTACCTCAATGCCAAGCGAGCCGAAGAGGCCCTGAAGAAGGCGTTGCCCGGCGTGGTCGTTGCCGCGTCGCCTGAGCCGAACGTGCCCGGCCGCGCCCAGTTCCGCCCGCTCACCGGCGCCAGCTCCATGTTTGAGGCCAACAGCTCGACTTCCGGAGCCTCCTCGAGCGGCATGCAGGGCCAATCCGGTCAGTCCGGCCAGGGCAGCGAGATCGACGCTGTTCCGTTCAACAAGTCGCGAGCCGTGATCCTGGTTGGCCCGGAACCCGACGTAAAGATGGCAACCAAGATCCTCGAGGAGCTCGATGTTCCGCAGCCGCTTATACGCATCGACGCGGCCCTCGTGGAAGTGACGTCGGGGGCCCTCGACCAGGTGGGCGTCGAGTGGAAGTGGGCCGACGGCGGCTTCAACTTCGGCATTAAGCTGGACCCGAATGCCGACACCGGCAACGTGGGCACGGGCAAGTTCACGGGAGGGGCTCCGCAGGTCTCCGCCTTCTCGGCGGCGCTCTCCGCCCTTGTCGAGAAGCGCAAGGCCAACGTGCTTGCGAGCCCGAACATCGCCTGCCTCGACCGCGAGGACGCCTTCATCTTCATCGGCGAACAGCGCAGGTTCGTGGGCTCGTCGGTCGTCAACGCGACCAACCAGACCCTCGTGCAGGGAACGGAAACGGTGCCCGTCGGCGTGGCGCTCCTGGTCTGCCCCATGTCCCACCCGGACGGCAGCATCTCGATGCGCGTGCATCCGGTGGTCAGTTCAATCTCCGGGTACGTGGGCAACCTGCCGCAGACCTCAGGGCGTGAAGCCGAGACGGTCCTTCGGCTGAAGCCGGGCGAGGAACTGGTCATCGGCGGGCTGGATCACTCGGAGAAGAGCGGCACCACGGACAAGGTACCCCTCCTCGGCGACCTGCCGCTACTGGGGCAGCTCTTCCGCAGCAAGTCCAACTCCTCCACCAAGACGGAGGTCGTCCTGTTCCTACGGGCATACACGGTTGACACCACGCCGGCCCCGAAGCGGAACTTCGCGAAGGGAGGTAGCGGGCAGTGACCAACGAGCCGGAGCAACCCAGGGGGAACGACGCCAAGACTGTCGTGGCTCTGGTGGTCGGCATCATCCTGGTGCTCGTCTTCGTGGTGTGGCAGATAACCAACGCCATGTCCGGGAAGAACCCCTCGCCGGGGTCCAGCGCCCAGTCGTCGGCGGCCGACGCTCCGACGTCCGGGGTCGGCGCCTCGCCGTCGGCGACGGCCGCTACTTCGGCTACCGGTAGCGGCGACGTCGTGCTGGCGCCGACTGTCGATCCCTTCAAGCCCTTGACCGCTCGTGAGGTGCTGGCCATGGCAAGCCGGCGGACCAATGCGGCCGGCGCCCCGACGACCGGCCTTCCGCCGGCGCCGGGCGGCACGAGCGCACCCTGGGCCGGAGGTGTGCCGACGCCGCTGCCGCCGGCCGCGGGCGGTCGGGCGCCGGTCGCGCCCATGGCGGTCCAGGCGCCGCAGCCGGCGCTCGCCGGAACCTTACTTGGTGGGCAGCCTACCGGCATGTTCCGAACCGACCGCGGATTGGCCCTGGTGCCCGTGGGCGGCGCCGTCATGGGATGGACGGTCGCTCGCGTGGACGAGGGATCGGTGGTACTGCGTTTGGCAGGGCGCGTGGTCAAGCTGACCATCGATCCGCTGGGCAAGGCGGGCGGCTCTCCGCCGGCGCCGCCGGCGGGCGCGCCGCGCACGTCACTGCCGGGCCTGCCTGTCGGCACTGTGCAGGCGGGCAGTAGCCCTGTTAGGCCTGCACGAAGGCGAATGGCCCGGCGCCGCCCGGCCGCTCCTGTGGCATCGACCTTCTGGAACCAGGACCTGGTCATACGGGAGGTCGCTGATCGAGAGGCCAGGGATGTGGAGGCCCAGTCTCTGACCGGACCGCCCGACTTGCTCCTCACAAGCAACTAGCAGGACGCGCCCGCCGGCAACGCCGGCGGGCGCTGTTCATTCAGGCCGGCGTCGGGCTAGCCGGCCGGCGCCGTGCCCGAAGCGGCCATCCACGTCAGGTACGCCCCGGTCATGTTGCGGGTCTCGAAACCGTTCTGGTTCAGGATGCGGCAAGCGAAGTAGGAGCGCTGCCCCGACCTGCAGTAGACGAGGAGCGGCTTGTCCTTCGGCAGTTCACCGAGGCGCTGCCGCAACTGCCCGAGCGGGATGTGGACGGCCCCGGGAATGCGTCCCTGAGCCCACTCGCCCGGTTCGCGCACGTCGAGCAGCAGGGCGGAGCCGTCCGTCAGGCTCGCCGCGTCGCTCCATTGCGCCAGCGCCACATCTCCCGCCCGCACGTTCTGGCCCATCATCCCTGCCAGGTTCACGGGGTCCTTGGCGGATCCGAAAGGCGGCGCGTAGGCCAACTCCAGGTCAGCCAGGTCATCGATGGTCAGGCTCGCCTGCATGGCCGTGGCAAGCACGTCGATGCGCTTGTCGACGCCGTCCTGCCCGACGGCCTGGGCGCCCAGTATGCGTCCCGTGGACGCGTCGAAGAGCACCTTCAGCGCGATCTGCGTCGCTCCGGGGTAGTAGCTCGCGTGGCTGAATGGGTGGAGGTGCAGCGTCTCATAGGGCATGCCGGCCGCACGGAGCATTCGCTCGTTGGCCCCCGTGGCGGCGGCCGTCAGCCCGAAAACGCGGATGATGCCGGTGCCCCAGGAGGCCTTGTATCTGCCATGGCGACCGGCGATGACGTCTGCGGCGATGCGCCCCTGCCGGTTCGCGGGGCCCGCCAGCGGGAGCAGTGACCAGGCGCCGGTGATGCCGTGGCGGACCTCGACGGCGTCGCCCACGGCGTGGATGTTCGGGTCGCTGGTTCGCATCTGCTCATCCACTCGGATGCCGCCCAGCGCGCCGATCTCCAGCCCGGCATCGCGGGCAAGGGCGACATCGGGGCGAACGCCCATGCCCAGGATCACCAGGTCGGCCGGTAGCCGGGCGCCGCTCTTGAGGACCACCACTGAGGCTACGCATGCTTCGTCGGCGCCCGGCTCCTCAAACGCAGCGACGCCGTCTCCCAGGTGCAGGTCAACGCCGTTTGCCACGATCTCGGCGTGAAGGCGGGCGGCCATGTCCATGTCGAGCATCGCCATGACCTGCGGCACCGCCTCCACCACAGCGACACGCATGCCGCGCCGGTGTAACTGCTCGGCCATCTCCAAGCCGATGTAGCCGCCTCCCACTACGACCGCGCGTCCGCCGGGGTGCGCGTTACACTGCGCGGCAACGGCCTCGGCATCGGGCACCGTGCGCATGGCGAAGTGGCCCGCCCGTTGGATGCCCGGGATCGGAGGCATCAGCGTGGCGGCGCCGGGCGCCAGAACGACGTGGTCGTACGCAATCTCCTCCGAGACGCCGGTGATGCGATCCACGACATCGACGACGCGCCGATCGCGGTCGATCCGGACCGCTTCGGTATTCACTCGCACATCGATGTTGAAGCGCGACTTCAGGCCCGCCGGCGTCTGGACGAGCAGTTCGTCGCGGTCGGCTATCTCGCCGCCGACGTGGTAGGGCAGGCCGCAGTTCGCGAACGAGACGTAGGGCCCACGCTCAAGCATCACGATCTCAACCGACTCGGAGAGGCGGCGGAGCCTCGCGGCAGCGCTGGCGCCCCCGGCCACGCCTCCGATGATCACAACCCGCTTTGAAGACATGCTGTCAC
>CAISJD010000053.1 GCA_903885605.1 uncultured Chthonomonas sp.
AAGGTCTCCTGCGCGAGGTCGTCAGCGTCCGCTCCAGGACCCACCATGCGGCAAACGAACCGGTAGACGCGAGCCTTGTGGCGCGTCACGATAGCATTGAACGCCGCTGCGTCGTGTGACCTGCATCGGTGAACGAGGGCGGCGTCCAGTTCAGTCGGCTCGCCTGTCATCATCCGGCATTCGGATTGCATACTACGCTCCCACACCCACATATGACGCACGGCCCACGCCCGATGTTCAGCCGTGGGCACAGCCTGGCCCGCAAGCCTGCCCGGCGGCGGGTAGACTCCTAGGTGCAGGCCCCAGCACACCACGCGCCTGCACCCGGAAGGACCTGAGATGCCCACAATCGCACCACACGGCGGAACGCTCGTCAACCGCCTGGCGTCTGCCGACGCCCGCGCCGAACTAAGCGGCCGCCTCGCCGGGGCTCCGCGCATCGCCCTGACAGCCCGCCAGGTCAACGACCTCGAACTGATCGCCATCGGCGCCGTGAGCCCTCTGGAGGGCTTCATGGACGCAGAGACATACACCGGCGTCGTGCAGACGATGCACCTGCCAGGCGGACTTCCCTGGTCCATGCCGATCACGCTGGCTCCCACGAGCGGCGAAGCCAAGGTCGGTGACCTGGTGGCGCTGACAGATGAACAGGGCGCGCTCCTTGCTGGTATGACGGTCACCGACGTCTTCGGTTACGACCGCGAGCTTGAGGCGCTGAAGGTCTACGGGACCACCGACGCGGCGCACCCCGGCGTCGCCGCCGTCTACGCGCAGGGCGACACCCTCCTGGGCGGCCCCGTGGAAGTGCTCGACCTTCCGGCGCACTCGGACTTCACCGAGTACCGGCTTGCCCCGGCGCAGACACGCGCCCGGTTCGAGGAGCTCGGCTGGCGGACGGTAGTGGGCTTCCAGACGCGCAACCCGGTGCACCGCGCCCATGAGTACCTCCAGAAGTGCGCCATGGAGATCGTGGACGGCCTGCTGCTGCACCCGCTGGTCGGCGAGACGAAATCGGACGACATCCCCGCCGACGTTCGCATGCGCTGTTACGAGGCGCTGCTGAGCGGCTACTACCCCGCGGGCCGCGCCATGCTCTCCGTGAACCCGGCGGCCATGCGCTATGCGGGTCCGCGCGAGGCCATCTTCCACGCCCTGGTCCGAAAGAACTACGGCTGCACGCACTTCATTGTGGGTCGCGACCATGCCGGCGTGGGCAACTACTACGGGACCTACGACGCCCAGCGCATCTTCTCTGAGTTTGACCCGGCAGCCATCGGCATCACGCCGCTCATGTTCGAGCACAGCTTCTGGTGCAACAAGTGCGAGGGCATGGCCAGTGCGAAAACCTGCCCGCACGGCGCCGAAGACCATGTGGCCCTCTCAGGCACCAGGGTCCGCGACATGCTGCGCGCCGGCCAGATCCCGCCGCTGGAGTTCACGCGGCCGGAAGTGGCCACGATCCTCATAGAGGCCATGCGCTGATCGCGCCCGCCGGCCGATGACGCGGACGCTTCAGGTTGATCCCGTCGCCCCGCTCGGCGAAGCGCTGGGCGAGGCGGCGGACGTGTTGTGCAGAGGCGGACTCGTGGCCTTCCCCACTGAGACCGTCTACGGCCTGGGGGCGGACGCCCAGTCGCCCGGAGCGGTTCGCGCCGTCTTTGAGGCCAAGGGGCGCCCCGCGACCAACCCGGTCATCGTCCACGTGGCCGACCATCGCGATGTGGCGCGCCTGACCTCCCGTTGGCCCGATGTGGCCGAGCGCATCGCACGGACGTTCTGGCCGGGACCTGTGACGCTGGTGGCGCCTCGGTCCGACCTGGTGCCCGACATCGTCACAGCAGGCGGCGAGACCGTGGCCTTACGCATGCCCGCACATCCGGTGGCCCTCGCGCTGATCCGGGCCGCCGGACGCCCCATCGCCGCTCCCAGTGCGAACCGGAGCACGCGCATCTCCCCGACCACCGCCGCCCATGTTCTGAGCCAACTGGCCGGGCGCATCGACCTGGTTCTGGACGGCGGGGCCTGCGCGGCGGGCATTGAATCGACCGTCATCGACACCACCACCGACCCGCCGGCCATCCTGCGGCCCGGTCCGGTCTCCGCGGAGGAGCTGTGGGACGAGGCAGGGGTTCGCGCAGTGGCCGGGCTATCGGCGCAGGGGATGCCGCCTCGGTCGCCGGGCGCCATGGCGCGGCACTATGCGCCGAATGCCCGGACCGTCGTGACCGAGACGTCGGAAGCCCGCGTCCACGACGAGGCCGCGCAGGGCAGGTCGGTCGCCTGGTTGCGGTTCGCCCGCGAGGCTGCGGCGCCTCCGGGAGCGCTGTCGCTGACGATGCCCGACGACGCCAACGCCTACGCCGCGGTGCTCTACGCCCGGCTGCACCAGGCCGAGGCAGCCGCTGTGGAGGTCATCGTGATTTCGCGCCCCCCGTCTGGGCCACACTGGACTGCAGTGCTGGACCGTCTATTGCGAGCCTCACGCGCTTAGCCGTCCGCGCGGAGGAGTCCGGCGCTGCGGTCGCGAATCTACCAGCCAAGGAGTACGCATAGGCATTCACATGGCAAGAACCCTCTCGGCCGGACGCAGATTGAACGTGACACTCGTCTACGCGGCGTTGATAGTCCTCAGCGTCGTCTTCTTCTCACCGTTCGTCTGGCTCGTCATGACGTCGCTGAAGCCCGAGGCCGAGGTCTTCACCACCATCCTGCCCAAGCACTGGGTCCTGATCCAGTACAAGGACGGGCTCACACACTTCCCGTTCATGCTCTACCTCCGCAACACCATGGTGCTCT
>CAISJD010000054.1 GCA_903885605.1 uncultured Chthonomonas sp.
CATCCTGCGCCGGATGCCGCGTGGTAGCCGCCTGTCAGGCAGCCTCCGACTCCATCTTCTCGGTCAGAGCCTGCAGTGTGCGCGCGAACTCGCTGAGCACGCCGTTGAGCGTGCCGGCGAAGCCGGTGAGCGGCGCCTGGAGCGTTCCAACTACCTGCCCCAGCACGATCGGGCGCGGCGGGATCTTGGAAAGCGCAACGACCTGCTCGGCGCTGTAGACCTTACCGTCAATGACGGCGGCCTTGACCTTGACCTCTGGCTTCTTGATCTCTTTGAGCCCGTCCAGCAACGCCTTCGCCGTAACGGTGGGATCATCCGTAGCGAAAACGATGGCCGTGGGCCCCTCAAAGAGCGCCGCCACCTCGGGAGTAAGCTCCGGGCCTATGGCGATCTTGTAGAGGGTATTCTTGACGACGTGGTACTCGCCACCGACCTCGCGGAGCTTGCCGCGGAGCTTGGTGATCTCGGCTACGGTGAGGCCCCGGTACTCCGTCAGGATGGTGCCCTTGCTCTGGCCGAGAAGCTCCTTCATGCGGCCTACGGTTTCGACCTTGTCGGGTCGTGGACCTTTGCTTCGCATATCTGCAATCACCTCCTCTGCGAACTCAGGCGCCCTTAACGCAAAAACGGAACCGACGCCCGAGAGCGAGGTTCCGTGTGAGATGACAGGGACGACCGACGACCGTGAGGCCTGCGGCGGCTGGGTCTGTTCTCACCTCGGCCGGCGCGGGCGGAGTGCCACGCATTAAGCCCATCAGGCGCCGACTGTCTCAGGTAAGGAGCCGTATAGAGTTGTTCGCAGCCGATAGTCTACCCCAAGAACAGGCCGAAGTCGCGCACGAACCGGCGCCGGGGCGCCCAGGCCGCATGCGACGACCGGGCCGGTCGCTGCTTGTCGCCGTTGCGGCAGCAGCCCTGCTCTCCGGCGCCGCCCCGTTCCTGGAACAGGCCCGGCGCGAGGGCGCGGGTCGCATCATCTGCATGGGCTCCGCGCGGCGCCTCGGTTCGGCGCTGCTGGAATATGCGCAGGATTACGACGGATGCCTGCCGCCCGCGCGTTGCGAACGTGTGCACTGGGCCTCCCTGCTTCAGCCCTACCTAGGACAGGACCCGCTGGAGCCCTGCCCAACGCATCCGATCGGTCAGTCCCACGATCCCTACGGGTCGGGAGCAGTGCCGGTGGGCCTGGGGCTCAATGTCCGGTTCGACGGCTACTTCGCGGCCGGGCCCTTCCCGCTCGACAACCTGGAGATACCGACACAGACCGCCCTCCTCGTGGAGGCGGGCCCCGTCCTGCTCGACGGCCCCTTCGGCGTGCGGCGGACCGACTGGGCGGTGCCCTGGTACTGGGATACCTCCTGGTGGCCCGGCGCATACCCCAGCGTCCACGGAAAGCGGAACAACGTGGTCGCCGCCGACGGGCACGCTGTCTCCATGAAGGTGGCGCACTACAGCAAGACGGGGCACGACCCGGTGCTGGGGCGCTTCGGCGGATCCGTTTATAACTGGAACGGTGGCTACCGCAACGGGTGGACGCTGGGCCCTCCGGCCGAATAGGCGGCGGCCAAGATGCGAATATGGCCCCGTCGGCATTGTGAGACCTTGCACTACGCTGTATAATGCACGTGGTGAGGCTGTACGCCTGCGCCTACGGGTCGCGGGCATGGGATTAACACTCAGGAGGCAGACGCATGGCACTGCGGGCAGGAGCGCGACCGGGACACTGGCTGTGGCGGACGATGGCCGCGGCCGCTCTGGTCGGCGTAGCATCTCTCGTGGGCTGTGGCGGCGGCGGCGGGGGCGGTGGGGTGACCACCTACGGCCCGTGCGGCAGCGTGACCGGCAGCACCACGCCAGTGTTGTGCGGCAAGGTTCTTGTCGACGGCACAACGACGCCCGTTAGCGGCGCAACCGTGAACCTTCGGGCGGCCAACGGCGCATCCCTGGTCAGCACCAGCACGGCCGCCGACGGCACATGGAAGGTCACCGGGGCACCCACGACCGCCGTGCAGTTCGAGGTCCGCCCGCCGGCCCTCAGCTACTACGAGGACATGGTGCGGTTCAACGGCTCGGTCTATTCGTATAGCCTGACCAACCAGGCCGGCACCTCCAACTGCTACCTGTTGACGGGCGGCGTCATCAACGGGGACAAACTGCTCTCCAGCGCCTATGCGTTTTCGAACGCCGCGCCGCCGCCGCCTCCGTTCGGCTGCGCGCACTGAGGGACTCAGCAGATTCTGGCCCCCGGAGCACCCGCTCTGGGGGCCTTTGTGCGTGGAGGGCTCCTGTGAGCCGTTGGGTCGCCGTGCTGGGTGCTGTGGCCGTGCCGGCCGCGCTGGCGTCCCTCTTTGTCTGGGCGTCGCGCTTTGATCCCTCGGCCCCGCCGGCGCCCGCAGGGCCCGAACCCGCAGTGATGGCCGCCGACTGCGTCACGATCGCCCGATCCCGGGGCAAGCCCCTCTGGCGGGTGCAGTGCCGCGAAATCCGCGTCACCCCCACCGAGGCCGACCTCTCGGCGGGGATCAGCCGGATCGAGATGCGTGGCCTGCGCCATGGCGCGGTCGACTACGAGGGCGGCAGAGCGCTGGGCTTGCGGGCCGAGGCGGCGCTCTACGATGCCCGCACCGGAAGGCTGGAGATGCGGGGACCTGTTTCGCTGACAACCGCTCGCCGCGAGCGCCTCTATGCGCCGTCATGCACATGGACACGCCAGACCGACAGCCTCGAGTTCCGGCAAGGCGCAACCGTGCGCGCCGAGGAGGGCGAGGCGCGGGCGCCCGTCGCGGTCTACTCGATCGCCGAGCGACGCCTGGACTGCCCGAACGGCGCACGGTTTCGGACCAAGGAGACGGACCTGGACGCTGTCGTCCTCTACTGGGACCTTAATGCCAGGCGCCTCGACCTGCCCGGCCCGGTCTCCGGCAGGCGGGGCGGCTGGCGGTTCACGGCCCGCGCGGCCTCGCTGGATTTGGCGCGCAACGCCCTGACGGCAAACGACGGCACGCTCGAAGCCCGTATCTCTACCGAGGATCCAGTACAGTGAGATCAGTCCCCTACCCCAACCGGGCACAGCTGGTCGCGGCTGCAGGTTGCCTGGCGGCTGCCGCGGCGGGGCTTACCGCTGCAGCCAGGCAGGCCCCCAAGGCGGGGCCCACCCCGACGCCGTCGGCCGCCAAGCAGACACGCCCGTGGAAGTTTCGGTTCGCTACGCTCGAGCTCAACCAGAGCACCGGCGTCGGCGTTGTCGAGGACGGCACCGCCACCTCGGACGAGGGCGCCTCGGTCACCTGTGACCACTTCACCTGGAATGACAAGACGAACCTCGCGCACGGCGAGGGTCACCTCTCTGTGTCCGATACCGAGGTGGACGCCACAGCCGACAAGGCCGATATTGACTACCAGAAGAGCCGTAAGGTGATGGTCCTCACCGGCTCGGTGGTCGTCACGCTGAAGCCCAGGGAGAAGGCCCGGGACGAACAGGTCGCCGACGGGAAGTCGCCCGGCCCGCCGACCAAGGCTGAGGATGACGATGAGAGCCTCGGCGCCTCGAAGCGCTACGCGGTAACCGTCACCTGTCCGCGCCTGGAGTACCACTACAGCAAGAAGCGGAAGTACGCCGTCCTGACCGGCCCCATCGTGGCCACCCAGAAGGTGAGCGATCACACCCGGATCCTGAGGGCGCCCCGGGCGGAATGGTTCGGTCTGGAGGAGCGCGCCCTGCTCGCCGGGCCGGTGGAGGTCGAGGACACCAAGGGCCGCAAGGGCTCGACGCCGGAGGCGGTCACGCTGTTTACCACTGAAGGCGCCGAGCGCCTCGTGCTACGCAAGGGAACCTGGGAGATGCCTGTGGAAGAGGACGACGACCAGCCTGCCACCCAGAAGCCGCCCGCCAAGCCCGCCGATGGACAGCCGGGAGGAGCGAAGCCCGCCGAGGGGCGCCGCCCGTGACGCCGCAGACCTCGAACCGCGTCGTCTTCGTCCTGGCCCTTGCCGGCATCGGTGTGGCGGGCTACCTGACACTGGCGCACCTGAACATGCTGGACCTCGGCTGCACCGCCTTGCGCGGATGCGAGGAGGTCGCCCAGCACCCGACGGCCCGTGGCTTCGGACTGCCGTGGCTCCGCGCCATACCCACGGCCGCGTTCGGCGTTGCGGCATTCGGGCTTCTCGCGGCGCTCTCCGTCATGCGTACCGTAGTGGATGGCCCGGTTGCCGCTCGTGCGCGCTCAGTTCAGCTCGTGACCGCCGCCGTGGCCGTGGCCGTGTCGGCGTGGCTGACGTATCTGGAGGCCCTCGTCATCCGCGCATGGTGCCAGTGGTGCATCGCCTCGGCTATCATAACGGTACTCGTCCTGGCCGCGCTGCTGCTGGATGGCCTGAACAGGACGCCCCACTCCCCTGAGCCCTAGTGAGGATTGTTCGTGAAGAAATCGAGCGAGGCGAAGTTCCTGGGCGCCCTGCTGTTGGTCGCCCTGGCGCTGGTCGGTGTCGCAATCTACCCGGTGCTTTCGAAGGGCACGCAACCCGTCCAGAAGCCCTATACCGTGCCCAAGCTGACGCGCGAGGACCTGATCCCCAAGGGCTCCCGGATGCGAGGCAAGAAGGAGGCGCCGATCGTGCTGGTGGAGTTCGGCGACTACCAGTGCAAGACCTGCAGCTTGGCGACCAAGGAAGCCGAGAAGCTTGTTGACCAGCACAAGGACAAGCTGAGCATGGTCTTCCACCATATCCAGATCAACGCGGCACACCTGAATGCCCCGATCATGGCCCAGGCCGCCACGGCCGCGGAGTGCCAGGGCAAATTCTGGGAGATGCACGACCTTCTCCTCGACAGCCAGGACCTGTTCGCCTCGCCCGACTACCACGAGGCCGTCGAAGCCGCGATGAAACTGGCGGGCCGGTTGAAGTTGGACATGACCAAGTTCAAGGCCGATTTCGAGAGCAAGACCAACCACAAGCCCGTTGAGGTCGATTCGAGGGCAGCGGCGCAGTGCTCGGTCGAGGTGACGCCGCAGTTCTTCGTGATCCGGGGCACGGGCGCCCCTACCCGGTTCCCATCGCTGGACAGCTTCCGCGAGTTCGCGAAGAACCCGGCCAACTTCCGCTAACGCCAACCTGTGAGTGCTGCGCGGAGCTAGCCGCCGCGCAGCACCACGTCCAGTTCAGCCTGGGTCTCAGCCGTCGCATCGTCCAGGGCCTTCTTCGGTGTCTTCTTGCCGTAGATCGCCGCATCGACGGCACGTTGGAGCGCCCCCATGTAGTAGGCCTGCACAGGCATCACAGGCCTCTGGTGCCGGGTCTCCTGCAGGATCTTGTAGAACTGCGAGAAGCCCCGCGCATTGCTCAGCGCCTTGAACGCGGGCGAGGTCCGCAGGCCCGGCATGAGGCCCATCTCGCGTCCGACCAGGCCGGTGCCGTCACGGTCGGCGCAAAGCCATCGTATGAGCTCCCAACCCAACTCGGGATGCTTGGAGCCCGCCGGAAGCGCCATGCACCAGCCGCCGACCCACGAGGAGTGCTGCTCCCCGTCGGGCGGCGCGGGGATGAAGGTGACGCCATACTCCAGGTTCGGAGCATAGCGCTGGATGTCCTCGACGCCGCTGATGTGCAGGCAACGCATCGACATTTTGCCGATGTAGAACGGGTCCAGCTGCGCGGTACCAAAGCCCTGCTGCAGGCTGGTTACGCGGGTGACGTCGTACTTCTTCGCATATGAGACGATCCACTCCAGCGCCTTCACCACGCGAGGATCATTGGCCGTAACGCGCTTGTTGGCCTCGTCGTAGAACGATCCGCCGAAGGCCCATCCCCAGGTGAAGAGAGAGTTAGTGCCCCCGTATTGCGCCCAGGGGATCATCCCCACGCGGGTGATATTGCCTCCCTCGGTCCTCGTCAGGCGCTCCGCCATGCGGTCCAGGTCGGCGATGCTCATGGGCGGGACCTCGGGGTTCAGCCCAGCCTCCCGAAAGTCCTTCTTGTTCCAGACGAAGGCAAAGTTCGGGTCGGCGCAGAAGGTCAGCGCCCAGTCGTGCTCACGGTAGCGGTTCTGCCGCCAGCAGGGCTCGAAGAAACCATCACGCTTGACGCCGGAGGCGGCCATGAACCGGTCGATGGGCTGCAACGCGCCGCGCTCGGCCCACTCGGAGACCTGCGGACCGTCAACGAAGACGACATCCGGCGGCCTCGAGGCGGCCACGCTGGTGAAGAACTTCTGGTTGTTCGAGAGGTCGTTGGGGGTGAAGAGCACCTTGAGCTTGACGTTGGGGTGCGCGGCCTCAAACGCGGCCATCACCTTCTCAATCCTCGGCGTCGCCGCGCCGCCCCACGGGTGCCACACCGTAACCTCGGTGACGCCCGGCTTCGTCCCGGTGTCGCGCCCGCAGCCGGCCAGCGCGGTCACCAGCCAGAGGGCCGCCCAGATGGCCCGCGTCCGCCCGCCACTCACCTTCACCATCGAAACCACCTCACTCCCAACGCGTCCAGCACGACACGCGCGCCCCAGACCGCCACGAACAGCCCTGTCAGGCCAAGCGCCGTCGCCGGACGGAGAACGGCATGGATCAGGACCGAGACGCGGCGCCTGGCGGTCGGCGATGTCCGCTCAGCCACCGCCGCCGCGGCCACGACGAGCAGGGCGGCCGCGCACAGGCCGCCAAGCGGATGCCAGCACCAGGACTCCAGCGCCGAGCCATGCATCAGGGCGCAGATGGACCGGGTCAGCCCGCAACCCGGACACGCCACACCGAAGGTCGAACGCCAGAGGCATGGCACGGCCGGAACCCAGCCGGCCTCCACCAGGCGGCAAGCGAAGGGCAGGCATGCCGCTGCCGCGACCACCCACATCGAGATGCGGTTTGGTGGGTCGCCGCCCGCGTCACTCATCCCATGGCGCCTCGCGAACGCGCCGGTCGCCGCGCAGCGGGCCCCCGGGGACAATCCCAGGAGGCGTGCACGGGGCCGACGGCCCGGTGCCGGGGAGTATATCCACCCGGCGCCGTCAGCGTCAACGAACCGGGACCGACAGCAGGGCCCTATGCTACAATCCCGTGGTCTGTCTACGAAGGAGGAACACGACAACATGGCCCAATCCGCAAGCTTCGACGTGGACGTGGTTGTGATCGGCTCCGGCCCCGGCGGCTACGTCGCATCGATCCGCGCCGCCCAACTCGGCGGCAAGGTCGTCTGTGTTGAGAAGGACGCGAAGGGATGGGGAGGCGTCTGCCTCAACTGGGGCTGCATCCCGACCAAGACGCTGCTGGCCAGCGTCGAACGCCTGGAAGCGGTTCGCGAGGCGTCGAAGATGGGCGTCATCGTGGGCGATGTGTCGTTTGACTTCAGGAAGATCATGGAGCGCAAGGACAAGGTCGTCTCCACGCTTCGTGGAGGCGTTGAGGCCCTCCTCAAGTCGAACGGCGTCCGCAAAATCGTGGGCGCCGCCCGCGTGACCGGCCCGAACAGCGTGTCCGTGGCATTGCCCGACGGCACGGCCGAGACGATCAGCACCCGCACCATCATCGTGGCGACCGGCGGCGAGCCCGTGATACCCCCCGTTCCCGGCCTCAGCGGCCCCGGCATCTGGACCAGCAACGAGGCCCTCTACGCCACGGCCGTGCCCCAGCGGATGGTGGTCCTGGGCGCCGGCGCCGTGGGACTGGAATTCGCCTACATCTACACCGGCCTGGGATGCAAGTGCACCGTGGTCGAGATGATGCCCGAGATCCTCCCGCTTTCCGATGCCGATGTGGCTGCCGAGCTCCGCAAGAGCATGACCCGCCAGGGCATCAAGTTCAACCTGGACAGCAAGGTCGCCGCCGTTGAGCGCGACGGCGAGACACTAAAGGTCACGGTGGAGGGCGGCGGCAAGTCAACAGTGGTCGAGTGCGATGTGGTGCTGGTCGGAGCCGGGCGACGCCCCGTCGCAGGCGGCCTGGGCCTAGAGGAGATCGGCGTGGCTGTAACGCGCTCCGGCGTCACGGTGGACGAGCGCCTCCAGACCGCGGTTCCGAGCATCTACGCCATCGGCGACGTGACCGGCAAGTTCCTGCTGGCGCATGTGGCGTCGCACCAGGGCATTGTTGCGGCCGAGAACGCCATGGGCCATCCCGCGAAGATCGACTACAAGGCCATCCCGAGCCCCGTCTTCACAGAGCCCGAGGTGGCATCTGTAGGCCTCACAGAGAAGCAGGCGCGCGAGGCCGGACACGACGTGGTCGTGGGCAAGTTCCCCTTCAGGCCGCTGGGCAAGGCCATGGCCATGGGCCAGCAGGACGGGCTGACCAAGATCGTTTCGGAGCGCAAGTACGGCGAGATCCTGGGCGTCCACATCGTTGGGCCGCATGCATCCGACCTGATCCACGAGGCCGTGACGGCGATCCACCTGGAGGCCACCGTCAAGGAGCTCCAGACGATGATCCACGCCCATCCGACGTTGGCGGAGGGCATCATGGAGGCCTCCCTGGACGTCGATGGAGCCGCCATCCACAAGATGCGCTCCTGACCGGCACTGGGAGAGACAGGCATGAAGCAGATGAGATGGCTACCGCTCGCGGCGGCGCTGCTCCTGGCGGGCTGCACCCAGTCGGCCGAGAACAAGAAGGGTGGCGCTCCCGACCCCAAGGGCAAGTTCAGCGCCGGCGTGGTTACGGACGCCGGCGGCATTGATGACCAGTCCTTCAATGCCTCGGCATGGGCAGGGCTGAAGAAGGCCATTGACGAGGGCGCCGTCGAGGGCCGCTACATAGAAAGCAAGGAGCAGAGCGACTATCAGACCAACCTCTCCAGCCTCGCTGAACAGGGGTACAAGCTGGTTTTCGCCGTCGGCTACCTGATGGAGGACGCGCTGAAGGAAGTGGCGGCCCGCCACCCGGAGACGAAGTTCGCCATCATCGACGGCTCCGCGCCCGACCTGCCCAACTGCGTCGCGGTCAAGTTCCGGGAGGAAGAAGGGACGTTCCTCGCGGGCTTCCTGGCCGCTCGGATGAGCAAGACCGGCGCCGTCGGCTTCGTTGGCGGCATGGAGAGCCCTATCATGAAGCGCTTCGAGGTGGGGTTCAGGGCCGGCGCCGAGACCGGCAAGCCGGGCACCAGGGTCCTTGTGAAGTACATCGGCAGCTGGGTCGATGTGGCTCGCGGCAAGGAGCTGGCGCTGGCCGCCATCAAGGACGGCGCCGACGTCGTGATGCACGCGGCCGGCAAGGGCGGACTGGGCGTTCTCGACGCAGCCGCAGAGAAGGGCCTCTACGGGATCGGCGTGGATGCCGACCAGGATGGCCTCCACGAGGGACGCATTCTCACGAGTGTGATGAAGCGCGTGGATGTTGCCGTCCACGAGACCACTGTGAAGGCCGCAAAGGGCGAATGGAAGGCCGGCGAGCGAATTCTGGGCCTAAAGGAGAATGGGCTCAGCCTCTCACCCATGAGGTTCACGAAGTCCGCCGTGCCTGCAGCGACGCTGGCCGCCATCGACGACCTGAAGGCCCGCATCGCCGCCGGCGAACTCAAGGCGCCGAACACGGATGAGAGCCTGAAGGCCTTCGTCCCGCCCGTAGTGAAGTAACGCCAGACCGATCGACGCCAAGCAAGAACCCGGCCTGCTTTCCGATCTGCTCCGGGCAGAACAGGGAAGGCAGGCCGGTTCCTTTGTGGGTGGCTGAGGGGGGCAGGGCTCCGCGCCGGCGCGGCGCGCGGGAGGAAGAAGGGGACCCTTCCCTACCGGATCGTGCTGGCTGTCACGGCGCCGCGCTTGCCCACGGCGGCGACAAGTGTCGGCAGGTCGCTCCCGGCCAGCGAACGTAAGCTGCGGTCGGCGCCCAGCACGGCCATCAGGTTGCCGTCCTTGCCGGTCTCGAGCGCGGCGATGTTCCAGTCCATCACGGAGGTCGCCAGGACGCCGGCAGCTTCCGGCGCCAGCGCATAGACACGAACCTTGCCGCCCGGGCCGGCGGCGGCTACCACAGAGTGGTCGGCGCTGACCGAGGTGATGGCAGCGGCTCGATCACGAGCCTTCAGCCGCGCAACCAGGGCCAGGTCGCTGACGCGCCAGACCTTGAGGTAGCTGTCCTGTGCCGAACTGAGTAGCGCCAACCCGTCCTTGGTGAAGGCCAGGCCGGTGATCGGGCCGTCATGCCCCACCACCACGCCCACCTGGCTACCGTCCTGTTTCCAAATCTCGATCAGCCTGTCGGAACCCCCCGAAGCGACCAGGGAGCCGTCAGGAGACCACGCAAGGGCCTTTACGGGCTCTGTGTGGGCGGCGATGCGGGCGCGGAGCTTGCATGTAAGCGCGTCCCAAATGCGAACGGTGCAGTCGGCGCCGCCCGTGGCCAGCAGCCGCCCATCAGGAGAGACCGCCAGACAGAGAACGGCCTTGTCGTGCGCCTCGAACGCTTCGTCCAGCGAGCCGTCATCGACATTCCAAGCCTTCACCATGCGATCCTCGCCGCCGGTGAACAGGCGCTTGCCGTCCGGCGTGATCGCCAGCGCCAGGACCTGGCCGTCGTGCGCCAGAAGCGAGTGACGCAACGCGGCCGGAACCTGCCGTTCCTGGCGGGTCACGGCCACCTGCTGGGCGTATGCCGCCGATCCACAAGCGACCAGCAAGCCGGCCAACGCCAGGCCGCCCAGCGCACTATTCGGTTGGATTCGCATTGTGCTCTACCACGACTACCTCGTCCGAGGAGATCGAGCCCCAATGCAGACCGACGTCGCTCGGGGCCGGTTCGTTCCCCATTGGCCCCAACGACGGTAACCAATGGGCGCACTTCTGACGTCTCAAGTGTACTACCGTAGCGGCATCAAGTCAACGTCTGCCGGCGGCGGCACAGGCCGTCCCGCGGCGCAGCGCGTACACCCGGTCGTTGACATTACCGGGAGCCTATGCTACACTTCGGCCGCGATGCGCAGAGATACCAAGAAGGAGTCGTCGATGAGCCTGCGATGGATGCCCTTCGTGCTGGGCGCCCTGGCGTTTGCCGGTACGGCCCATACGCCCGCCTCCGGGCAGAACAGCCCCCCGTTCACGATCCGCTTCCCGCCGGACGGCGCCACCGTGCGCGAGAAGGTGCCCATTCGGGTGCCGCTCGCCAGTATCCCTGCCGGCGGATACGTGGCCTACGCCGTGGATGGTGAGTTCCGCGTGGCCCTGACGCCGACTGCGGAGCAGCGTGACAAGGCCAAGGCCGGCGAGATGTTCGAGTACATCTGGGATACCAAGGTGCTCGTCAAGTCGCCGAGGAAGCCGAAGACCACGTTGCCCGAAGATGGCCAGCACACCCTGTCGGCCACCCTCTTTATCCCCAAGCCGGGGAACGCGGGCGGCTCCAGCATGGTGGAGACAAGCTCCGTTTCGGTCACCCTGGCCAATGCGATCCCCGCCGGCAACGACGGCATCGCGCTGCGCTACCGGTTTGAGGACGGCTCCAACCGGACCTATGAGCGCACGGGTACCACGTCGATCCTGGCGGGCCTTTCGCAGGGCACGACGGGCACCGGCGACATCGAAGTAGCCTCACAGAATAGCGAGTTGCTACTGGCTGTCGAGGACGTGTACCAGAGCACTGGCCGGGCCATCGTCCGGAACCGCATGACCAAGCTGGCGGTCCGGAACAACGGGCAGGAGACCACGTACCCGAAGGAGACGCTTCCGAAGTCCATCTATCAGGAAGTCGATGGCCAGGGCGTCGTCCTCTACCCGAAAGAGAACAAGGCGAAGGATCCGTTCTGGACCCTCGGCGTTCCGGTCAGCGCCAATCTGGTGCTTCCGATCCTTCCCGCGCAGCAGGTTCGGGTAGGCGACAAATGGAACACCCCGGGCGTTGAGATTGACGTTCCCGGCGTGGCACCCGACAAGCGCCCCAAGGTCACGGTCGAGAGTACGTTAACCCGGCTAGAGTGGCAGTCCGGCCGCGAGACCGCGGTCATCAAGCAGACCTACAAGGGCACCCTGCCCAAGGACAGCCACGTCGTGATCGGCTCGATGCAGATCGATAGTCCCGAAATCAAGTTCGACTGCGACGTGTACGTTGCGTACAAGACCGGCACGCTCATCAAGACCGTGCGCAATCTTGAGATATCCGGCAAGACCTCGCAGGCCGTCTCGTCCACCGGCCTTATGAGCGGCGGCGAGATGGGCGGCGAAATGGGCGGCGCCATGGGTGGTGCGGCCGGCATGCCGCCGGGTATGGGCGGGGCGGCGGGAATGCCGTCCGGTATGATGGGCGGCATGAGCGCTCCCCCGATGCCCACGATGGGCGGGGCCGGCGGACCGATGATGCCCGGCGGCGGTGGACTGGCCGCAGGCGCTCCGGGTATGCCCGGCATGGGCGGCGGGCGCGGCCGAAGCCGGATGGGCGGCATGATGGGCTCCGGCGGTATGCCCGGCATGGGGCGCCGCGGAATGGGCGGCATGCCCGGCATGCCCGGCATGGGCGGCTCCGGCGCTCCCGGTGGCCTATACGGCATGACCGGCGGCAGCATGGGCATGGGCTCGGCGGAGACATCCAAGCAGGTCACCCTGAAGTCGGTCACTGCAACCGAGCTTCAGATGCCGAAGTAGCCAGAGCATCGTCGCCCCCCAGGGGCATGATCGTGTCGGGCGGCACAGGTGTCAGCATGCTGTGTCGCCCGATGTCTATCTGCCCAGCCTTCTGATCGGAACAACACCTGTATATGTCCACTACGCCAACCGAGACCGAGCACTACGACGAGAAGCGAATGGAGCTCACGGAGCACCTCACGGAGCTCCGAAGCCGGATTATGCGTGCGCTGCTCTATCTCACCATCGGCGCGACGGCCTGCTACTTCCTGTTCAAGCCGATCTACTCGCTGCTCTACTTCCCTATGGAAGTCGCGCTGAAGGCATCCGGAGTCGATGTTCGGATCATGTTCACGCGATTCACGCAGCCCTTCTTCGTGGTTCTCCAGATATCGGTGGTGGCCGGCCTCATCGTGATGTCGCCTCTCGTTACCATGGAACTGTGGGGCTTCGTGGCCCCGGCGTTGACGCCTTCCGAGCGGAAGCCCCTTCGCTATGTCAGCCCGCTGTCGGTAGTCCTGTTCGTCGCCGGCGTCTGCCTCGGCTACTGGGTGGCGCGCTACGCCATGTACTGGTTCCTCGGCTACGTCCGGTGGTTCCCCAAGGGCACTGTGCTCTACCAAGACCCACAACAGCTAGTCCTCTTCATGGTGAAGCTGATGGGCGCGTTCGGCCTGGTGTTCCAGTTGCCCGTGATCTTGATGTTCCTTGCCTGGGTCGGTATACTCACCTCCGCGGGCATGAAGAAGTCGTGGCGACACGCCATCGTAGGGATTTCCTTCGTCGGCATGCTCGTCACCCCCAGCAATGATGTGTTCACCATGCTTGTGATGATCATTCCTGTGATCGTCCTGTACGTGGCCAGCATCGGGCTTGTTCAGCTTGTTGAGAAGAAGCGCGCCAAGCGCGTCGCAGCACTCTAAGCCTGCCTGCATCGCCGGGCGCTCGCAGCGCACGAATGGGATGGAGATGCGGACACGAGCACAACGCAAGGGCGGACCTTCGCCCACCGCAAGGTACAGCTTGGCCTGCCTCGCCCTCCTGATCGCGATTGTGGCGATCGGCTGGCTGGCCTGGTACTCACCGTGGGCGAAGCCCTCGCCCACCGTCCAATACCGTGCCGCACCGCCCTGACCCCGGCGCCAGCCACGCCACCAACGCCTCACTGGAGTGAACCATGCGCGTAGGACTCATCGGTCTGCCCGAAGGCGGCAAGACGACGCTCTTCAACGCACTGACCCGTTCGACTGCCGCAGTGCACTCCTATGGCGCGCACAGCGACGAAGTGAACCTGGGCGCCGTTGAGGTTCCTGATCGGCGCTTCGATGTCGCTGTGGAGCTCTGCCGCCCCAAGAAACGCGTGCCTGCGCTATTGGAGGTTACGGACGGCGGCGCGCGCGTGGCGGTCGGTGACCGCGGCGCGAAGTTCGGCGCTGACTTCTTCGCGGGAGTGCGCAACATGGACGCACTGCTGATCGTGCTGCGCGCCTTCACCAGTCCTTCCCTGCCCGAACCAGACGGCGGCATCAACCCGCGTCGCGATCTGGAACGGCTCATCGAGGAGCTAATCCTCGCCGACCTCGTTGTAGTGGAGGCGCGCCTGGAACGGCTCGATAAGAGCAGGCTCGCCAAGCGGCTCACCGCGGCGGACGCTGCCGAGATGCACGTCCTGCAAGGGCTTCACGCCCACCTTGCCGAGGGCAAGCCGATCCGTACGCTGGAGATCGCGGAGGAGGACGCCAAGTGCCTCCGCTCCTTCGCATTCGTCAGCGGCAAGCCGCTCATCGTGGTCACCAATATCAGCGAGGACGACCTGGCCGGCGCATGCCCGCACCTGCCCGCCGTCACCCAGTACGCTGACGCCCATGGCATTGCGTCCATGGCGCTCTGCGCCAAGGTGGAGGCCGACGTCGCCCAAATGTCGCCTGACGAGGAGAGCGAGTTCCTGGAGGCGCTCGGCATCGCAGAGCCTGCCCGCGACCGGGTGATCCGCGAGGCCTACCAGGCCGTCGGGTACATCAGCTTCCTCACCGTGGGTGAGGACGAGGTGCGCGCCTGGACCCTCCGCCGGGGTTCTACGGCCCTTGCCGCCGCCGCATCGATCCACACCGATATCGCCCGCACGTTCATCAGGGCCGAGGTGATGGCCTTTGGGCGGTTCGAGGAGGCAGGCGGCTGGGACGCCGCCAAGGCAGCCGGACATATGCACCTCGAAGGCAAGGAGTACGTCGTACAGGACGGCGAGATCGTACACATCCGCAACTCCAAGGGCTGACCTCGGACCAGCGCGCTCAGCCACAGCCGCTGAGCGACCCAACATCGGCCGGGGTATACTTACGCGGCTTGTTGGGGGATCGTCCAGTGGCAGGACAGCGGCCTTTGGAGCCGTTAACCCAGGTTCGAATCCTGGTCCCCCAGCCATTTCAGACAACGAGGGCGCCCCCCCATACCGGAGGGGCGCCCTCTCTTGCATCTGGATGGCTCAGGGCGGCGGAGGCCGACCCGGCGGGTATCCCCCCCGGCCCTAGACCTTCTCGGCCGCCTTCTGGGCCACGATGATGTCGACGGGAAGCCCGACACCCATGCTGCTGCTGATGGTGATCTTCTTGATGTACCGTCCCTTGGCGGCAGCCGGCTTCGCCTTGAGCAGGGCGTTCAGCAGGGTCATCAGGTTGGTCTCCAAGTTCTCGACCGGGAAACTGCACTTGCCGATCGGACAGTGGATGATACCGGCCTTCTCAACGCGATACTCAGCGCGAGTGGCGCCCTTGATGTCGCGGATCACCTGCCCGACATTCGGCGTGACCGTGCCGGCCTTGGGGTTGGGCATCTTCTGCTTCAGCGTACTGCCCAGGCGGCCGACCAGCGGCATCATGTCCGGCGAGGCCACGAAGAGGTCAAACTGCGTCCAGCCGGTCCAGCCCTTCTGAATCTTCTCGACCAAGTCCTCGGCGCCGACTTCATCGGCTCCGGCTGCGCGCGCATCCTCCGCACGGTCGCCCTTGGCGAAGACGGCGACTTTGCGCGACTTGCCTGTGCCGAACGGCAGGGTCACCGTGCCTCGGACCATCTGGTCACCATGGCGGGGATCGACGCCCAGGTTGATCGCAGCCTCTACCGTCTCATCGAACTTGGCGGTAGCGATCTCCTTGACCTTCGCGAGGGCATCGGCCGGGGCCATGGCCTCGATGTCCTTGCCCATCTGCTTGACGATAGCGTTGAAGCGCTTTGAGTGCTTGGTCTTGCCGACCTTGCCCTCGCGCCGCTGGCGGGTACTGACCTTCGGTCCTGGCATTGGCTCATCTCCTGTGGTCCAAGCGGAGCCCCTTTGCGGGGCGCCTCCCACGGATCGCGAGCGCGGCATGCGCGCTCAGTGATGGTCTTAGGCGTCGATACCCTCGACGTTCACGCCCATGGAGCGCGCCGTGCCCGCAATGATACGGACGGCGGCATCCAGCGTGTTCGCGTTCAGGTCGGGCATCTTGGTCTTGGCGATTGCCTCAACCTGATCGCGGCTCAACGTACCGACCTTGGTCTTGTTCGGTACACCTGAGCCGGCTGTAATGCCCAGGGCCTTCTTGATCAGGTCGCCCGCAGGCGGCGTCTTGGTGACGAACGTGAACGACCGATCCTCGAAGATGGTGATCTCAACAGGTACGACCGAGCCGACCTGCGACGAGGTCTTCTCGTTGTACGACTTGATGAACTCCATCATGTTGATGCCGTAGGGGCCCAGGGTGGAGCCAACCGGCGGCGCGGGGGTCGCCTTTCCGGCTGCAATCTGGAGCTTAACTACGGCGGTGATCTTCTTGGCCAACGGACCGCCTCCTCGTCAGGCCTTCTCGACCTGTGTAAAGTCCAACTCGACCGGGGTTTCGCGGCCGAAGATGGAGATGAAGACGCGCAACTTCTCTTTGTCGATGTTGACGTCTTCGATCTTGCCGGTGAAGTCGGCGAACGGGCCCGAAATCACCCTGATGACATCGTCCTTGCTCCACTGGACGCGCGGCCGCTGGACGGCTCCTGCCTCGGTCTGCAGGATCGCCTGCACTTCGCGCTCCTGAAGGGGAACAGGACGATTGCCTGAACTGACAAAGCCGGTGACGCCCGTGGTGGACTTGACCAGGTACCACGTATCCTCGTCGAGGACCATATCGATCAGCACGTAGCCTGGAAAGACCTTGCGCTTGACCTCGGTGCGCTTCCCCGCCCTTGTCCGAACCTCTACCTCGGTAGGGATCCGGATATCGTAAATCTTACTGCGAAGGCTCCGCGCCTCGGCTTGGCGGAGGATGTTGGTCATCACCTTGTTCTCATGGCCCGAGTAGGTGTGGACCGCGTACCAGTGTCGTTGCCCTGTCATGGCTAGTTCATCACTTTATGATCTGGAACTTCCGGGTGAGGGTGGTGAGCACGAAATCAATGGCGCCGACGTAGACGGCAACCGCTACGATGACGCCGATCACCACGACAGTCAGCCGCCAGGCCTCACGAGTGGTCGGCCAGGTCGTCTTCTTGAGCTCCACCCAGACCTCATGCATGAACGCGCCGAAGCGTGACATCGCGGTCGGAGTGGTCGGATTCGTCGTTGCCATCTGCACCCCCAGCAACCAGTTGGTTTGCGAGTATCGGTCGGGAGCATCGCCCCCTTCAACACTCTGGAAGCGGAAGGGAGGCTGAGCGACAGCCTCGCACTTCCGCTTCTAAAGATGTGAGCATAGTTGGCAGGGGTGGCAGGATTCGAACCCGCGGCCACCCACTTTGGAGGCGGGTGCTCTACCAGCTGAGCTACACCCCTGCGTTCATGCGGCGCCCTGCGTGTGGGCCGAGCGCCGCAATCTCTACGCTACTTGGCCTCCCGATGCACCGTGTGCTTGCGGCACGGGGGGCAGTACTTCTTCAGCTCCAGGCGATCCGGATGCTTGACCCGGTTCTTGGAGGTCACATAGTTGCGTGAGCGGCAATCGGTACAGGCCATCATGAAGATGATTCTGGTCTCTTTTTGAGCCATCGCGCTACTCGAGAATCTTGGTGACGACGCCGGCGCCTACGGTATGCCCACCCTCGCGGATGGCGAACCGAAGGCCGTCGTTCATGGCGATGGGCTGGATGAGATCGCCCGTGATCGTGATGTTGGCACCGGGCATCACCATCTCAACGCCGTCCGGAAGCCGCATCTCGCCCGTCACGTCGGTCGTGCGGAAGTAGAACTGCGGACGATAGCCCGTGCAGAACGGGGTGTGCCGGCCGCCTTCCTCCTTGGAGAGGACGTAGACCTCGGCCTGGAACTTCGTGTGCGGCGTGATGGCGCCCGGCTTGGAGAGGACCTGGCCGCGCTCAACATCGGTCCGGCTGATGCCGCGGAGCAGGA
>CAISJD010000055.1 GCA_903885605.1 uncultured Chthonomonas sp.
CAGCAGGTCAGCCAGATTTACGGGGAACAACGGATTATCTGCGTCCCGGCGCTCCTTGCTCGACGTGACCAGATGTGTCACCGTGCAGCCAAGTGACCGGATTGCTTGTGGATATGCCCGATGGTCGTCGCTCAGCACCGTCAGGTGCGGTTGGCTTCCCGCAACCACCTCGAGCAGGTGACTCACGTCTTTGAGCACGGCCTTGGGGTCTGGCCGCCCGACTGCGGCCTCCAGGCGATCACGTTTGCGCTTCTGGGCGGGAGTCATCGTACCCGAGCGCCGGACCTCGCTGTCGGTGAAGTAGACGATGAAATCGGACTCCGTCTCCACCGCCAAATGGTGGTGGAAGGGCCAGAACTGGGAGTGTTCGAAGGTCACGAAGCCGTCGATGGCCACGCGCTTGGCCGGAGCGGCCGTCTTCATCTGTGCTGTGTGGTACAACAGGCAGTGCCGCCCAAGGCGGGCCAGTTGATGATCGACCGTCGATGGTGAGACATGGAGGTCGCGCGCAATCTGGCGGTTGGCCATGCAGCCGGTGGTCTTGGTTAGCAGGTCGGGCAGGACGTCCGGGCGTTTCAGCCAGTAGGTGGTCGCGAAGGTCTGGGTGCTGAACGACCTGCGGCAGTGTAGACAGAGAAACCGCTGGATACGGTGCGGGGCGACCTGTCTCCCGAAGGTTCCAATGCGCTTGAAGCGCCAGCCGGAGGCTAGCTGCATGTGATACATGCAGTTGTGGTTGGGGCAGTGGGGCGGGGTGAAAATTTCGACTTGATTGGTCATGCCTGGCCCGGGCATCACCCGGGCCAGACACATTTTCGGCGGCACAACCTAAGCCTTCGTCTTGAAGTCCTTCCCGACCCAGCCCTTGGCCACGACCAGCAGCACGGGGGAGACCATCGCGACGACGGCAAACATCAGCCACATCGCCTGGGGGCTCTGCTGGCCCTCGGCCGGCACGTACTTCTGCAGCGCGAGGCCCGAGTACAGCGGCACCAGCATCTTGGTCAGGAACCAGGGGAACTGCGCCACGCCCATGTAGGCGCCGGTGCGGCCCTCGGGGGCGATCTCGGCGGCGTACTGGAGGAAGCGCGGCTGCCACATCGCCTCGCCGATGGTCATGACCAGCAGGTAGGCCAGCAGCGAGTAGATGGTGGTCGAGAAGGCCAGGAAGAAGGCGGGCACCGCCATGACGAAGGTGCCGACGATCATCATGCCGTAGACACTTTTCTTCTGCGTCAGCGCGGCCACCATGGGCACGGCGATGAAGATCAGGATCGGGTTCAGGTTCGAGAAGAACTCGAACCGCTGGCTGACGAAGCCGCCCGCGAACGCGCGCTCGAGGTACTGCGGCAGGATGAGCCAGTTGTACGTGAACAGCGTCTGCACCGGGATCAGCGCGAAGATGAAGAAGAAGAACTTCAGGTCCGACAGCGGGTGGTTGGCCAGCCAGACCTTCGCCTTGTGCACGAACCCGGCGCCGCTGGCCAGCAGGCCGAGCAGGGCCAGCATGAAGGCCGCCAGGCCGTAGCCCAGCGGCTTGGGCGCGAACAGGCCGCAGGCGGCGACGGCCGCCAGCGTGCACCACATGTGGATGGGGACCGGGCGGGCCTCGTCCAGCGCGGCCTGTGCGGCGGCCGCGGGCTTCTCCGCCTTCGGGGACTTGTCGGCGGCCTCCATCTCCTTGCGCTCGCGCTCGGCGCGGGCGATCGCGTCGCGCTCGACGCGCGGCGTCAGGATCAGCCACGTGGACAGCAGGCCCAGCACCGTCAGGCCGGTGTAGACCCAGAAGGCGCCCGTGATGCCGACGCGGTCGCGCACGAACGAGAAGAACGACGGCAGCCAGCCGCCCAGGTTCATCAGGGCGTACAGCATGGCGTAGCCCATCGGCGCGGTCTTGGGGTTCGTGAACTGCCGCACGCCGGCGTAGGCCGCCGGCTGGTACAGGCCGTAGCCCAGCACGACCAGCAGGATGCCCGCCATCGTCATCAGGTGCATGCCGCTCCACAGGCCCGTCTGCGGGAAGACGGCCGGCGCCGCGGACCAGACGATGCGCCCGGCCAGCAGCAGCAGGAAGGCCCAGACCAGCGTCGTGCGGACGCCCTTCTTGTCGGCCACCGAGCCGAAGAAGAACATCGAGATGGTGATGCCGGCGGTCAGCACCATCACCATGTGGTGCGAGTTCACGTCCGGGTTGGGCACGCCCTTGAACACGAAGTCCGAGAAGTGCATGGCCAGGTAGCCGAGCATGCCGAAGTACACCCAGCCTTCCAGGAAGTAGGCCAGGTTGATGCCCCACAGGGCTCGCGGGGCGTGCACCAGGTCGATGAACGGCTGCGTGATCTGCTGCAGCGGGGACTGCTGGGGATCGTTTTCGGGAGCGGCGGACATGGGCATGCGCCTTTCGCATTTGCGGGGTCTGGCCGGTCGGGCCCGCCCCGGCGGGGCGGACGCGCCATCTTAGGCCCCGGCGCGGGGCCGGGGCCAGCGAATTGTCGGTGCGGAGGCCGCGGTCAGGCCTCGAGGCGCGCGCGGACGGCCCCGCGCACGGCG
>CAISJD010000056.1 GCA_903885605.1 uncultured Chthonomonas sp.
ACCAACACAGCCTGGCCGGAGGTCTACAACCCGCGGTACTGGAACTTCAGTTCGCTGAACGGCGGGCAGATCATGGCACCCTACTTCTTCGCCTACCTGATCACCAATCGACCGGCCGACGCAACGGTGCAGGCCGGTTTCCGAAAGATCCTGACACAGAAGGCCAACGAAGTCCTCACCAATGTGGCAGCCATGCCGTACCCGATCGGACCGGTGGGTGGACTGGGCTACGGCGCCGGCACCAACCAGGGACGCTACGCGGAACCACTGATCCTCCAGTACCGCCTCACATCAGACCCCAAGTTCACCGACGCGGTAAGCCAGATGGCCGACTACACGTTGGGGCTGAACCCGTTGGGTCAGTGCTACGTGACGGGCCTGGGCGCCCATCCCCCGTCATCAATCTGCCAGCTCGACTCGTACCTGCCGACGCTGGCCGGCAAGGCGCCCGTACCGGGGATCGTGGTATACGGCCCGTCCGCAGATGCCAGCGGCGCCGCGTACCAGAAGGCGGTCTGGTCGCAGGTCTACCCAGGTTGGTACTCGCTTCCAGAGCAGCGCCGCTACTGCGACGGCTGGTCGCTTATCAACAGCAACGAGTTCACCGTCCACGAGACGATGGGGCTCAACATCTGCATGTACGCGTTCCTGGCCAACCAGAAGTAGCTCGGCCGGCGCGTCCCCCTGCACCGGCGCCCAGAGGCGCCGGTGCAGGGGGCCTTACGGCAACCCCTCGACCTTCGCCAGGTTGCAGAAGCGGCCCTTGGAGGCCGGGTTCTTCTCATCCATCACCGTCAGGCGCAGCATATGCCCGCCGGCGGACAGGCCGGTGAAATCCCATTGGGCCGCCTCACCGCGAACCGCGCCATACTCGTCCAACGTGCCCGCCGGCTTGCCGTCGATCTCCACCCGGAACATGCCCGCGTCGTCGTAGTGGAAGCCGTGCACCCGAACGCCCACGCCGGAGAAGGAGAGTTGTACGGTCGAGCCCGGTGACGCCGAGGTCTGCCACTCGCCGAAATCGCTCCAGGCTCCCGTGAATGTATAGCCCTCCCAGGAGCGCCGAACGAAGTTGCGGACCGGATCGAGGTAGAGGAAGTAGGTCTCCCCTGCCGAGAACTGGCTGAACGGCCGCACAAGCAGGGCGGCATCCTTGCCGGTCCGGTAGTTGAGCGATTGGCCGGGCACCGGCTTGAGGACGGCGTCGAGCCGCTTGGTGTCGACCTCGCGGGAGGGATTGCCCTCGGTGGGACGCACGGCCAGTACCACAGGCCCGCGCATCATGGCCGCCGGGAACTCCCTGGCTGGATCGATGCGGCTCAGGCGGAAGCCCATCGGCAGGGCCACGCGCAGCGTCTCGCCGTTGCGCCAGACGCGGCGGATACGGCCCCAGTGGTCGGAGCCGGCCTCAAGCTTCACGGGCTTGCCGTCGACCCAGGCTTTCGGCTCCCCGGCGAGCCACTCGGGCAGGCGCACAGCCAGGCCGAACTCTCGCGGCCGAGCGACCCGCACGGTGAGTTCGGTGGCCTCTTCCTCGGGGAAACGGGTCTGCTGCCGCACCTGCACGCGGGCGCCCTTGTGCTTCCACTCCACGGTGGCCGGAGCGAACTGCACCGCGTAGAGCGTCTCGTCGTCGTGCATGAAGACGAGGTCGTGGTAGTCCGCGGTCAGCTCGATGCGCGTCCCCGAGCAGCAGGGCCAGCCGTCCGAGATGAGCTTCTTCACGCCGCCGCCGAGGTTGTAGTCGGAGTAGTAGAAGACACGCCCTTCGGGGTCCATGGGGATGCCTGCGCCCACGCCGTTGAGCAGCAGCCTCTCGGCCCAGTCGCCGTAGCGCGCGTCGCCGGTGAAGGCCAGCAGGTACTTGCAGAGCTTGAAGCCCGCCCATGATCCGCACTGCGTCTCGAAGTGGCTTGCGCCGCGCTCGAGCGTGGCGGGCAGGTCACGCCGGGGGATGAGGCTCTCGCCGGGACCGAAGCCGCCGGTGGCGTACGTCTCCTCCTCCTGCATGAAGCTGTACGCTGCCTTCAGGATATCGAGGTAGCGCTTCTCGCCGCTGACCCGGTATGCGGGCCCCGCGCCGCAGAACGAGTTCACATGGCTGTAGGCGTGGTACCAGCCCTTCCACCCCGGCCTGTCGAAGAGGTTGCTCCGCGAAGCAACGCGATCCCAGAAGTCGGTGTACTCGAACCTCTTCGCCAGCCTCAGGCACCGGGCGTCCCGCGTGACCTCATAGGCGCGGTAGAAGTTCTCGGCCAGCGTGTACCACTCGCCGTTCAGCACGTACCAGTTTCCGTCGGTGTCGTTGATGTGCTTCTCGACGCCGGCGAGGTTGGCCTCGGTCCACGCCGCCAGGCGCAGCAAGGGGTCGACGGCGCCCTTCTCGCCGCAGTAGGCGATCATGTCCACAAGGCCGCCGACCAGCTTCTCCACGTGGTATGGAGCCAGGTCGATGGGCTTGGCCTGGAGCGCGTAGCCGTCGGGCTCCATACACTCCGCCCAACCGGCCATCAGTGCCTCGGCCTTCTCCTTGCAGGCGACATCCCCGGTGGCCGCATAGAGGCGCGCCAGGCCGGAGAGGTGCTGCCCGAAGGTACCGTGGCCGATGTAGACGCCCTTCAGGTCGGCGCCGGGCGCGGGCTTGCCGGCACGCAGGCGGTAGGGCTTGAGCAGGTCGTCGTTGGGAATGCGCAGGTAGGCGGCGCGCACCTCCTCAACCTGCTGGCGCAGGCGGCCGCCGTCCAGCGTGACACCCCGGTAGTCGAAGCTCTTCAGCATGGAACGGCCTCCCGTGGGCGTTGCGCCGGATGGACCGGCAGCGGTGAGTGCCGCCAGCGTCAGGGCGGCGGCGGCAATCTGCGAGATCGCGTGGTGGCTCATGGCGAGAGCGTACTGCGCCACGCTCCGGCGTGTCAAGCGCACCGGGCCACCGACCACCGTGAGGCGTGCGCCGCACCCTCGCTATCTGCTATGGTATCAGGTCAGGTTCTTCGTCCGGCGATCGGACGCGGAGGGTGCTCGTGGGAATGCTGGACGTGAGGACGCTGCTATGGAGCCTTGCGGCGCTGGCTCCGCTCTGCTGCGTGATCATCTGGTCGCTCCACCTGCAATGCCGGGGCCGGGCCCAGGGAACCGCGTACTTCGGCTGGGCGTTCACGGTAGCCTGGGCCGGGGCCGTCCTGATGGCCCTGCGAGGCGTCATCCCGGACTGGGCATCCATCGTCACGGCGAACGTCCTGGCCGTCGTGACGATCTGGCTGATCATCCTTGGCTTGGAGCGCCTCGTAGGGCTTCGAGGACCACACTGGCAGAACCTACTGGCGGTACTGCTGACGGGCACGCTCTTCTACTACTTCTCCGACGTGTCTCCCGACCTGACCGTCCGGCATCACCTCTATGCGTCGGTCTCGCTGCTGCTGTTCGGGCAGGGCGCCTACCTCGTCTTCCGCAGGGCGGAGCCGCGGCTACGCCCTGCGCTACGCCCACTCGGCGCAACGATGGCGATCATGTGCGTGACCATGGCAGTCCGCATCGTCACACTGGCCATCTGGACGCCGAAGACGCAGGAGTTCATGGCCCCGGCGCCCAGCAACGCCCTGATCGTCCTTGCCTTGCTGGCCCTACACGTGGCCCTCACCTTCTCTGTGGTCGTAACCGTGAACGCCTGGTTACTACAACAGGTAGCAGACCAGGAGGAACGGTTCAGCCTCGTCTTCAGGTCAGCCCCCTACGCCAGCATGATCCACCGCCTATCCGATAGCATCATCGTCGATGCCAACGAGCAATCGACCCGCCTGCTGGGCGTTCCCCGCGACGCCCTCATCGGGACCACCCTCCAGTCGCTAGCCATCTGGGTCAATCCCGAGGAGAACCGGGCAGCTCGGAGGGACCTTCGCGAGCAGGGCCGCCTCGTCGGCCGCCATGTACGGCTACGCCGTCCCGAGGGCGATGTGATCGACGTACTCCTTTCCGCGGAGACCGTCGATATCGACGGCCGGCCATACATCCTCTCCAGCTACCTCGACATCAGCGCCAACGTGCGATCCGACAAGGTGCTGCGCAAGTCTGAAGAGGACTACCGGTTGCTGATCGAGACGCATCCGGACGCCATCCTGCTGGTAGACCTGCGCGGAGCGGTGTTAGTGGCCAATCCCGTCGCCCGATCGCTCCTGGGCGCCGGGGAGTGCGAGACCTACGAGAGGACGCTAGCCGACCTCCTGCCGGAGGCGACACCCGGGATCCTTCAGAGGGCCTCAGGCGCCACATCGCAGGAGCGCGAGGCGCGCCCGTTCGAGACGACCATGGTCGACTGCCGGGGCGCTGCCGTACCGGCGGCCGTGGCCGCCACTCCCGTCCTCCTGCGATCGAGCGCGGTGGCCATCCTCGTGGTCGCTCGCGATATCGCTGACCAGCGCCGGGCCGAAGAGGCGCGCGAGCAGATGGAGCTCCGCCTCATTCAGGCGCAGAAGATGGAGGCCGTGGGCCGGCTCGCGGGCGGCGTGGCGCATGAGTTCAACAATGTGTTGACAGGCATCCTGAACTACGTCGAGCTCGCCTCGGCGGACCTGCCCGCCGACCATCCCGCTCGATCCATCGTGTCAGACATCGCAGACGATGCCAACCGCTCGGCGCAGCTAACCCAACGCCTGCTCCTGCTGGCCAATCGCGGGACGGCCGAGCCGCGTGCAACCGATCTGAACCAGCGCATGGCCGGGATGATGACCATCCTCAGGAGCCTTGCCGGCGACCGCGTCCGCGTGGTGTTCCAGCCCTGCGATGGGCCGACCGTGGTGCTGATCGACCCCGCCAACCTGGACCAGATCGCCCTGAACCTCATCGTAAACGCGCGCGACGCCATGGCATCAGGAGGCGATGCCACCATCCGAACGGACGTGAAGGCGCTCGAGGGCGACAGGGCGGCGAGGCTGGGCCTCCCACAGGGCGACTATGTGACGCTATCGGTAGCCGACACGGGCCACGGTCTGACCGCCGAGGTCCGCGACCACCTGTTCGAGCCGTTCTTCACGACGAAGCCCGAGGGCAAGGGCACGGGCCTAGGGCTGGCCACGGTACAGATCGTCGTCAGGCAGGCCGGCGGCGCCGTTGAAGTGGAGAGCCGCGAGGGCGTGGGAACCGAGTTCCGCATCCACCTTCCTGTGCATACCTCCGAAGCCATAGAACCTGGCCCGACAGCCGCCGCGGGCAGCACGGGCGGCCGGGAGCGGATCCTGGTTGTCGAAGATGAGAAGTCCATCCGGCTCACGGTCAAGCGGTTCCTTGAGGACGCCGGATACTCGGTCATCTCCGCTGAGGCACCCGAGGTCGCCCTCAAGCTACTCGCCGAGCAGGTGCTGCCGATCGACCTGATGCTCACGGATGTGGTGATGCCCGGCATGAGTGGCCCTGAACTGGCAATCCATGTCAAAGCCGAGCGGCCGGCCATGCGCGTCGCCTATATGTCCGGATATCCTGCGGACACGATGGGGCGTTACGGCTTGGCGTCCGGCAAGGAGCCGTTCCTGCCCAAACCATTCGCCAGGCACGACCTGCTAACCCTCATCCGTTCCGCGCTCGATCGGGAGGCCGGCACTGGGACCGACAGACCGTAGTCACGAACCCATTTCACCAGCCAGGAGGCGCTACACCATGCAAGACCCGCGGGATACCACCATTCAGACCGGGCCCTTCGACCCCACCTGGGAGTCGCTGCGCACCTACGAGACGCCGGACTGGTTCCGCGACGCGAAGTTCGGCATCTGGGCGCACTGGGGCCCGCAGTGCGTGGCTATGTGCGGCGACTGGTACGCGCGGCGCATGTACCAGCCCTCCGACTGGCTCTACCACCACCACTGGCGCGTCTACGGCCACCCCAGCAAGTTCGGCTACAAGGACATGATCCCGCTGTGGCAGGCTGAGCGCTTCGACCCCGAGGCGCTGATGGACGAGTATGTGGCAGCCGGCGCCCGCTACTTCGTGGCCCAGGCGGTGCACCACGACAACTTCGACAACTGGAACTCCACGCACCACCGCTGGAACGCGGTCAACATGGGCCCGAAGCGAAACATCACACGGCTCTGGCAGGATGCCGCCGCAAGGCGCGGCCTGCGGTTCGGCGTCTCCGAGCATCTGGGCGCGGCCTTCTCGTGGAACAAGCACAACAAGGGCGCCGACGCCGAGGGCCCCTACGCAGGCGTTCCGTATGACGGTAACGACCCCGCGTTCGAGGACCTCTACCTGCCGAACCAGGGCGACCCGAACGACTGGTACACCGACAACCCCTGGTGGCACGCACGTTGGTTCGCCCGCATGAAGGACCTGATCGACCAGCACCAGCCGGACCTCTTCTACAGCGACGGCGGCGTTCCCTTCGGCGAAGTCGGCCTGCGCCTCATCGCCCACCTTTACAACAGCAGCGCGGCGCGGCATGGGGCCAACGAGGCGGTCTATAACCAGAAGGACACAAACCCGGAAGTCTACCGAGTGGGCGTGCTGGACATCGAGCGCGGCCAGCGGCAGCAAATCGCGCCCGAACCGTGGCAGACCGACACCTGCGTCGGCGGCTGGTACAACGACAGCCGGCTCATCTACAAGACCGGCGACCATGTCATCGAGATGCTGATCGACATCGTCAGCAAGAACGGCAACCTCCTCCTCAACTTCACCCAGAAGCCCGACGGCACGCTGGACGACGAGTGCCATTGGATCCTGAAGACGCTGGCTCGATGGATCGCCGCCAACGGCGAGGGCATCTACGGGACGCGCCCCTGGATGGTGGCCGGCGAAGGTCCCAGCATGCCCTCCCACGGCGCCTTCAAGGAGGACAAGGTGGGCTGGTCGGTGGAGGACTTCCGCTTCACGGCCAAGGGCGACACCGTCTACGCCTTCCAGATGAAGTACCCCGAGGGCGGCGCGGCGGCCATCCGGTCGCTGGGCAAGTCCTCGGGCCGGGCGGTGCGCTCGGTGCGGATGCTGGGCTACGGCGGCGACGTGGCCTGGGAACAGGCGGAGCAGGCTCTCATCATACGGCTCCCGGCCGAGCGCGTGGCCCCATCCGCGCCGGGCTTCGCCGTGGAAGTGACCAAGTAGCAACGGTCGCGAGAGGAGCAGCACGTGTCAGAGAGCCCACAGGGAGCAAGCCCGCAGGCCGCGGCCGACTTCGTCAGCGGCCTCGCGGGCCGCATCATCGACAACGTGGAGAAGGTCGTCATCGGCAAGCGCCAGGCGGTGCAGCACGTCGTCACCGCGCTGCTGAGCGAGGGGCATGTGCTGATGGAGGACGTGCCCGGCGTAGCCAAAACCGTGTTGGCCAAGTCCGTGGCGCGGAGCATCGGCGGCACGTTCCACCGCGTCCAGTGCACGCCGGACCTTCTTCCGTCTGACATCACGGGTAGCTCGGTCTACAACCAGGGCGCCGGCCGGTTCGAGTTCATACCCGGACCGGCCTTCGCCAACATCCTGCTGGCCGACGAGCTGAACCGCGCCACACCGCGAACCCAGTCAGCGCTGCTGGAGTGCATGGCCGAGGGGCAGATCACCGTGGACGGCGCCACGCGAGAGCTGAAGCGCCCCTTCGCCGTCTTCGCCACGCAGAACCCCATCGAATACGAAGGTACTTTCCCGCTGCCCGAGGCGCAACTCGATCGGTTCTGCGTGCGCATCTCCGTGGGGTATCCGGACGAGTCCGCCGAGGCGGCCATGCTTGAGCGGCTCCGGCTGTCGCATCCGGTGGACGACGTGGCGGCCGTGGCCTCGCTGGAGGAGGTCTCGCGCGCCCAGGGCCTGGTCCGCACGATCTTCGTGCATGACGAGGTGCGCCGCTACATCGTTCGCCTGGTCCGAGCCACGCGGGGCCATGCCGACCTGGAGTACGGCGCGGGGCCGCGAGCCACTCTGGCCATGTTCCGCATGGCGCAAGCGGCCGCGGCCATCCAGGGCATGCCCTATGTGGTGCCCGACCATGGTCGTGTCAACTGGTGTGTGTAACTGGTTCCGTGCTCCTGCCCCTGTCTTGGGCG
>CAISJD010000057.1 GCA_903885605.1 uncultured Chthonomonas sp.
ACCGACGCCCGCCACCGCGCGCCATGGCGAGCTACCTCCACGTCGTGGTACGTAGCAGCCTTCATGGAGGATCGCCACCGCGTGACGCGACGGCCGCGCACCGTGGCCCGCAGGCGGCGCTCCGTCAGCTCCAGCACCTCCACGTCCATGAAGGCGGCACAGGCTATCTCGGATCGGCCGAGCATCTCGTTAAGCCAGTCGACCAACATCGTCGGCAGATCGCGCGCATCGACCGTGACCTCCTGAGCATCTCCCAACTCGCCCGCGGTCGAGCCGCACTGCCGCGCGACGGCCCGCGCCGCCTCTGCAAAGAGCTCCTCGGCGGTATCGGCGTAGACACGTAGCCGCCACTCGCCCACATGCTCACCACACCGTGTCACAGCCCGCATCGCCCGCACCTCCGGTGAGAGGGTACCCGCACTGCGAGACCCGGGCGCCCGGGGCCCGGCGCCATCACTGCCACGATCCGCTTGTCGGGGAAGCGGGGACGACCTACCTCCGCCGCAGGGAGCAGGTCGACGCCTGCCGGCCGTATGAGCGGCGTCTCGTGCCGATCCAGGAAGGCTTCGCCGATGATCAGGGCGCCGCGCCGGTGCTGCCATGGCTCATACTGGACAAGCAGCCCGGCATCGTCAACTACTTCCTCGGGAACGACCCGAAGCAGTGGCGCGCCAACGTACCGACCTTCTCCCGCGTGAAGCTGGCCGGCGTCTACCCCGGCGTCGACCTCGTCACGTACGGCGCGGGGAAGTCCCGCACGCTGGAATATGACTTCGTCGTGAAGCCCGGCGCCGATGCGTCGCGCATCCGCATGGCCGTCTCCGGCGCCAAGTCGCTCCGCACGGTCGGCGGCCGGCTGATCGCCTCAACGGCGTGCGGCGACGTGACGCTCAACCGGCCCTACGCCTACCAGACCGTGGGCGCCGTCCGCAAGCAGGTCGCCTGCTCCTTCACGCTGGAGCGCGGCACCGTCGCCTTCCAGGTCGCGCGGCACGACACGAGCCGTCCCCTGGTGGTGGACCCGACGCTTGAGTACAGCACCTATGTGGGCGGCGACGGGGACGACTCTATCGCGGACGTCAGCGTGGACTCGACCGGTGCGGCCACCGTCTGCGGCTATACGGCCACTGTGGGCTTTGCCGATGTCGGCGCCTACCAGGGCCTCTTTGCAGGCAACACCGACGCCTACGTGGCGAAGTTCAATGCCACAGGTACGGTGCGCCTCTATGCCACCTACCTGGGCGGCCCGGGCGTCGATTCCGCTTACGGGTTGGCCGCCGACGGCGCCGGTGCGGTGACCGTCTGCGGCGTCGGCTACGGCGGGTTCCCCACGACTGGACTGACCCCCAACGCTGGGACAGTGGAGGATGAGACTCCGGCGCCTCAGGAAACAGCGGCGGCGGGGCTACTCGAAGAGGCTGCCCATGTGCGGCGGCGGGGGCGGCGGCTTGGCGGGGCTCCGCGGACGGCGCGACCTGGGTTCGCTGTCGCCGGGCCGGTTCTTGACCTCGTGGCAGGCGCGGCAGCGGGCCTCGTAGCTCTCCTCGGCGCCGATCAGGATGATGGGGTCGTGGTAGGAGGCCGGGCGGCCGTCGATGAGCCGCTGCGTCCGGCTGGCGTCGGCGCCGCACTTCTTGCAGATGGCGTGGAGCTTGTAGACGTCCTCGGCCAGGGCCAGGAGCCGGGGCATGAACCCGAACGGCACGCCCCGGAAGTCCTGATCTAGCCCCGCGGCGATGACGGTGACGCCCCGGTCGGCCAGCCGGCAGCAGAGGTCCACCACCGGCTCGTCGAAGAACTGCACCTCCTCGATGGCCACCAGGTCGGTCTCCGGCTCGATGAGGGCCTCCATCTCGGCGGTGTCGCGCACGGCTGTGGCGCTGAAGACGATGCCGTCGTGCGTGCGGATCAGCGCCGTCTCCGCACGGGTCTCCAGGGCCGACTTGAAGACCTGCACGCGCCTCCGGGCATGCATCGCCCGGCGCACGAGCCGTATGAGCTCCTCCGTCTTGCCGGCGAACATGCTGCCGGTGATGAGGGTGATGGAGCCGGTCCTCTTGTCGGCCACGCGGCGGGTCATGCTTCGCGGCCCAGTTCCAGTTCTTTGCGCAGGAGGCGCTTGAGGATCTTCCCGGTGTCGCTTCGGGGCAACTGGTCGCGGATGATCACCTTGCGTGGCACCTTGTAGTTGGCCAGCTGCGACCGGCACCAGCCGACGATCTCGCGCTCGGTGAGCGCCGCATCGGGCTTGAGGACGACGACGGCGGTCACCAGGTCGCCGCGCAGGGGGTCAGGCGTGCCGATGACGGCGGCGTCGGCCACCGCCGGATGGGCGTAGAGCACCTCCTCCACCTCGCGCGGGTAGACGTTGATGCCGCCGACCAGCAGCATATCCTTCTTGCGGTCGACGATGGTGAAGTAGCCGTCCTCGTCCATGGTTCCCAGGTCGCCGGTGTGGTACCAGCCGCTGGTCATGGCCTCGGCGGTGGCTTCGGGCTGGTTGTGGTAGCCCAGCATGATGTTGTCGCCGCGCACCACGATCTCACCCACCGTGCCGCGCGGAACCTCCTGGTCGTTGTCGTCGAAGATGCGCATCTCCACGCCTGGGATGGCCGGGCCGATGGTCCCCGGCTTGCGCGGGCCTTGGGGCGGGTTGACGGCGGTGGCGGGACTGCACTCCGTGGGGCCGTCCCCCTCCAGCACGACGACGTTGAACCGCTCCTCGAAGAGCCGCATGACCGCCACGGGCATGGGCGCGCCTCCGGAGATGCAGTAGCGCACCGTGCGGAAGTCCTCGGCGCGGTCGGAGGCGTACTGCGTCAGCGCGGCGTACATGGCCGGAACGCCGGGGAAGAGGGTCACGCCATGCTGCGCCACGGCGTCCATGATGCGCGAGGGCTGGAAGAGCTCCACGATGGTGAAGCGGCAGCCGGAGAGGAGCGCGGCGTTCTGGCAGACGGTGCCTGCGAACGAGTGGAAGAGCGGCAGCACGCAGAGCAGGTTGTCGGTCCGCTCGAAGAAGAGGACCTGTAGGAACTGCCGGCAGTTCGAGATGAGGTTGCGGTGCGACAGCACAGCGCCCTTGGGCTTGCCGGTGGTGCCGGAGGTGTAGATGAAGACGGCCGGGTCGGTCTCGGCGCAGGCATCGTCCGGCAGCGGCTCCGGCGAGCCGAGGCCCTCCAGTTCGGCGAAGCTCAGGTCGGCGCCGTCGGCCGGATCGGTGGCGACCAGCGTCGACAGCTCCGGCAGGCTCTTGCGGGCCTCGACTGCGACGGCCAGGCAATGCGGGAAGGTGATGGCCATGCGGGCGCCGGCGTCCCCCCAGATGTGCACCAGCTCCGGCGCCTTGAGCAGGGGGTTGGCAGGCACGGCGATGGCGCCGATGGCCGTCGCGGCGTAGTAGGCAACGGTGAACTCCGGGCAGTTGGGCAGCAGGATGGCGACGCGGTCGCCCTTGCCGATGCCCCGTGCCATCATGCCCCGTGCGGCGCACTGCACGCGGCGGGCCAACTCGCCGTAGGTGATGGTCTGATCACGGAAGAGGATCGCCGCATCCTGCGGGTACTCCTCGGCCCCCTTGCGTATCACATCATATAGCAGCATCCTTGCCTCCGAAGTGTTCAGGTTGGTCCGGCCTACTCCTGCTACGCCGCGTCCGGCGCGACGCCTTGCACGGCGGGTTCCAGTCCTGCCCGGCGCGCGGCGGCCCGGCGGACGGCGGCGATCTCGGCTTCGACTTCCTGCGCCTCTGGCGAGCCCAGGGCCTGCAGCGAGTCCCGCGCCGCCGCCAGCAACGCCTCGGCGCGCTCGAACTGCTTCCGCGCCATGGCGATGAGCCCAAGGCGGCGCATGGAGGTCGCCAGGCCCGCCTGGTTGCCGTTGGTCCGGTGCATCTCCATGGCCTGGCGGCAAGCCTCCTCGGCCTCCTCCAGCGCGCGCGCATCGGTCAGGGCGGCGCTGAGGTTCTGGAGGAACGAGGCCATGGTGGGCGACGTGTTGAGGCGGTCCACCAGTTCATGGCTCTTGCTGACCGTGGCGCGGGTGAGCATCTCGGCGGCCTGCGCCACCTCCCGACCCAGGTCGGCCAAACCCGCGCCCGCCTGACCCTCGGGACCCCGGAACATCTCGGCGGCCTTCTCCAGCGCTCCGGGCAGGCCGCCCAGCAGGCGCGTGAGGCGTCCGGTGGGCTTGGCGCGATGCTCGGAGAGGCGGAAGTCCGGCCTCACCTCGGAGACACGCTCCACAAAGAGGCGCCCGGCTTCGCTCTCCATCACCTGGCGAGCCGTGGGGCTCTCCTCGGGCAGCGAGAGGGGCGGCACCTCGACCTCGGCGGCCTCGGAGACATCCAGCGACCGGCGCGAGGTGACCACGCAGCGGAGCGATGGAGCACCGGAGAGCAGTTCGCGCAGCAGGCGGCCGGCCTCCGGCGCGTTGCCGCAGTCGTCCAGGATCAGCAGGCACTCCCGCCGCGCCAGATACTCGCGCACGGCGTCCACGGCGCCGGCATGGCCCTCCAGGCCGATGCCGACCTCCTCGGCCACGGCGCGGGCGGCGGCCTCGGCGTCGGGCAGGTCGCTGAGGCGCACGAGCCAGACGCCGTCGGGGAACCAGTCGATGCGCTCGGCGGCGGCCTGCAGGGTGAGGCGCGTCTTGCCGACGCCCTCGGGACCGGTGACGGCCGTGAGGCGCCCGCCGGCCTCGCCCAGCATCGTGGCGAGTTGCGCCACCTCGCGCTCGCGGCCCACGAAGGTGGTGCGCTGCACGGGCAGGTTGTTGGGCATCCCGTTCAGCGAGCGCGGCGGCAGGTGGCTGCGTGCGTCCAGGTCCGGGTGGCTCACGCTGAAGAGGCGCACGGCCGTGCCCAGGTCCTTCAGCCGGTGGTGGCCCATGTCCGAGAAGACGGCGTGGGCGTCCAGCCCATGCTCGGCCATGGCGGCGGCGTCCTCGGAGACGAGGATCTGCCCGCCGTGGGCCGCCCCGGCGATGCGTGACGCGCGGTTCACGGTAGGGCCGAAGTAGTCGCCGGTCTGGTGGAAGGGGTGGCCGGAATGGACGCCCATGCGCACCTCGACGGCGCCGACATCGTCGGGCCACGGGTAGCGCTGCAACGCGGCCTGGGCCTCCACGGCGCAGTTGATGGCGTCGGAGGCGTTGGCGAAGACAACCTTGAAGGAGTCGCCCTCGGTCTTCACGACGTAGCCGCCATGCTTGGCGACGGTCGAGCGCAGCACGGCGTCGTGCGTCTGTAGCACGGGCAGGAAGGCGTCGCCATGCCTCTCCCACAGGTCGGTGGAGCCGACGATGTCGGTAAAAAGAAATGTAACGACGCCGGTGGGCGGCGTGCCCGCCTGAGGCGCGGACGAGGTATGGGG
>CAISJD010000058.1 GCA_903885605.1 uncultured Chthonomonas sp.
ATCCGCGATGCCATTTGACCGAACAACGACCGCAAAGATACACTGACCATCAGAGTGCTCCTCTCCTTCTGGATTGTCCCAACAACCCCTACGAAGAGCAGGAGCACTCTGGTCTGTTACACACTCCAATCATGCACTACCGGTCGGTCAGGCTCTCTGGGCCACATCGACGTCTATGGACCCGCACTCGCCCTCGAAGCCACTCACGTACTTCAGCCTGTCGACATGACCCCGGGTGATCATACCGTGACGTTCGCGATTCCGTGCCCACCGTGTGCGGGTGATCGAACCTTCTTGGTCTCTGTGCGGGACGGCCACGCGGATACTGACCGGGCGCACCGTCTGCGGTGGGCGCTGCAACACAACCAGGCAGGCTTCCTCGGCGGCACGATCGCGTTTGGCTATCCCCAGAACGAGTTGACGCAGGAGAGTGAGGCCTTCAAGGACACGATGCTGGCGATGGGTTTCAGGACGCTTCCTCCCTATCCAGCCAAGATCGAGGCGCCGTTCATACACCAGATGCGCGGCGCGCTCGAGTTCACCCAGGTTACGCGCTTCGGCACTGCGAAGCCGCTCAAGACAGTGGCTTTCGTAGGTCACAGCCCCGAGGGATACGAGGGATACGCCCTGACTTGCAATAGGGTCCGGGAGACGGGCGCATGGTACCCTCGGACCATTGTGCCCACCCGGGCGTTCTACAATAGCTACGCGGCGCAGATGCCTGGCGGCACGCATGACTGCCTGGTTCTTGAGACCGTCGCGTCGCCGCCATCCCAGTTTGCGAACCTGGATATGGTTGTTCTGTGCGGATGCGGGCTTGGCGAACCGGTATCCGCTGGGCTCGCGGAGGCATTCGTTGCGTGGGGAGCGAAGACCGTCGTGGCGGTCGGTAACAAGCGCCTCGACTATCAGGACGCGATGATGTTCCTGACCGGGATCCCGACTCGGACCGGTGAAGCCCACGTGCCTGGGTTTCTAGACCTCGTGCGAACGAGCACAATCGGTAGTGCTACGGCCGCTGCGCTCGCTTCGGTACTGGACTACTACGACAGTCACGCGTACGCCGACATTGGGATTGAGGGACGCAAGCCGAGGCTTCGGGCCTTCAGCTTGGGGTCTGGCGATCTGAGACTGCGCGCGTCGCGGCGCTAGCAATACAGGAGGTAAGCGCACTTCAGCTCGCCGTTAACGTGTTTCCGAATAGGACATAACGTGAAACAGAGGCATACAGTATGAACACCCTAGCTCGTGTCGGACTGACTCTCACGGCGATCGGCCTGTCCTGCGGCCCGTCAGCCGGCCAGACCTACGTTTGGGGGTGCCTGACCACGGCAGACGCCATTCGGTGCGTGCGCGAGTTCGAGGGCAATCTGAGTCTTGCCGTGGCTGTGACCGCGTCGCCACAGTCCCTGTTGGGTCCGCCTGGTCCCGACGTAAGCTACCGGTTGTCTGCGGGAGTGTACGCCTACACGGTCTGCGCATACACTGCGAGCCTGTTCCAGCGCTCAGATATCCAGTTTCAGGCCGACAAGGCAGCCTTCTACGGGCAGCCATACGACCCGAGTGTGCTCAAGAGCCAGTCGATGTCGCGGGCTGCAGCGCAGAGCATCGCACAGGCAACCATGCTGGCCCACTTTCCGAATCCTCAGATGTTGGACTGCACTGAGGAAGACGACTGGCGGCTTGGCACGTCGGACTTCGTGGACGCATACGTGTTCACGTTCTATGGCCGCTCCAGCGGCGGCGTCGCCGGTCCATCGTTCTGCAAGGTCACCGTGGACTCGGTGCGCGGCCGCGTGGTTCGGTACTCGGCTGCCTGGTTCCCGGTGCTGATCGGCACAACCCCGGCGCTCACGTGCCAGCAGGCCGCGGCATGTGCCGCCTCGGCGCTTGGCATATCCGATGCGCAACTCGACGGCGATCCCGTCCCGCCGCTTGTCAGCAAGCCGGACGCTCTTGGAGTCGAACGGCTGTACTACAGCCTGTTCGTCATTGGTACCGACGCTGTCACACAGGACACGATGCGCTGGCGGGCGTACGTCGACGCGAACGACGGCAGCGTCATCGAAACTGCCGTGGTCATGTCGCGGCCGGCGAAACGCGCGAACCGTGGTCGCCTGCCCAGGATGGCCGGCGGCAGGCAGGTTCAGTTGAAGGTGCAGTTCCTGGGGCGCCCAACTGAACTGCACTCGCCGCCCGTGTTGGTGGCTAACCGTGCCTACATGCACTCGCGCTACCTCTGCTCGTCGGCCGGTGGATCCCAACTGAAGTGGAAGGCGCCGGGGCGCCTGACTGTGTCCGGCCCGGGCCGCCGCGTGACGTTCGGGGTCGGCTCGACCGCCTGCACCGTTCGCGGCCGGCACGTGCGCCTGCCTGCGCCGCCCGTACTCGTCGCGGGGCGCTGTTTTGTGCCCGTCGAGCTGGTGGACACCGTGCTGCCCTATCGCGTGCGGTTCGATGTAGCGACCCGAACCGTGTGCATTGAGCGCCGTCCCCGACGGTGACCGAACGCGCGCCGCTTCGCGACAGGCGGCTGTCTCCGCCCACAGAGGCCTATCATTCGCATAGGTACCTCCGACGGGACTCTAACCCGGCAGTTGCCTGCGCTGCGAGGCACACCCGATCCCTCCTTCGTCAGGATGACGTCAAGGGCAAGAGCGACGGCGCACCAGAGTCCGGAGCCCCTTCCCTACACGGCGGTGGAGAGGATGCGCGTTCGTAGCTGCACGAGGGCGGCCTGGGTTGCCCTCACCCGCACGTCTCGGCGCTGGCCGAAGAAGAGGCAGCGGTCAGCGGCAGTCCTATCGGAATCGGCCACGGCGATGTAGACCAGGCCCACGGGCTTCTCGGCAGTGCCGCCGTCGGGCCCGGCCACTCCGGTGATGCCGATGCCGTAGTCGGCGCCGAAGCGCCGGCGGACGCCGTCGGCCATGGCGCACGCCACCTCGGGGCTCACAGCGCCGTGCTCCGCGACGAGCTCCGGGGGCACCCCGGCCAGGTCCGTCTTGGCCTCGTTGGTGTAGGTGATGGCTCCGCCCAGGAAGGCCGCCGAGCTACCCGGCACGTCGGTGATGCGCGAGCCGAGGAGCCCGCCCGTGCAGCTCTCGCAGACGGCCAGCGTCAGGCCGTGGGCCGTGAGCAGCTTCACCACCGCGGCCTCCAGCGTCTCGTCGTCGAAGGCGTAGACGTGGTCGCCCAGCCGCTCGATGATGCGCGCGACCATGGGCTCGATCAGCGCGTCGGCCGCCTCAGCCGAGGATTCCCGGGCGGTGACGCGGAGGTGCACCTCGCCGGTCTTGGCGTAGGGAGCCACGGTGGGCGCCTCGGAGGCCATCAGGTCCTTCAGCCGATCCTCGGCCACCGACTCGCCCATGCCGCAGACGCGCAGCACCCGCGACCGGATGGTCCGCCCGCCGGTCCGCGCGGCCAGCCAGGGGATGATCTGGTTATCCACCATGGGCACGAACTCGTTGGGCGGGCCGGGCAGGGCGATGCCGGTCTTGCCGCCCATCTCGATGAGGACGCCGGGAGCCGTGCCGTTGGGATTGTCGATGGCACGGCCGTGGTCAGGCACGTAGGCCTGCCGGAGGTTGCTCTCCAGCACGCTCATGCCGCGCTTGGCGAAGAACTGCCGCAGGCCGTCGGCGATCCCCTCGTCCCTATGCAGGGTGTCGCCCATGGCCTCGGCCAGGGTCTCGCGGGAGATGTCGTCCATGGTGGGGCCGAGGCCGCCGATGGTGAAGACCACGTCGTTCTGCTCGACGGCCTCGCGGAGGACGGCCAGCAGGCGGTCGTGGTTGTCGCCGATGGTGACGCGGCGGTAGACGGAGACGCCGTACTGCGAGAGCACGCGAGCCAGGTACGCGGCGTCGGTGTCCACTATCTGCCCGAGCAGCAGTTCGGTGCCTACGGAGACGATCTCGGCCCTCAGGTCCATGGTTTGGCGGCTCCTAGGTGTGGTTGCGCTTCAGCCAGTCGATCAGCTCATCGACCTGCGCGAAGCAGAGGCCGGTGACCGTATCGGCGCAGCCGTAGTACATGGCGATGCGGCCGCTCGGAGCGTCGCAGAGGGCGGCGCAGGGGAAGGCCACGTTCGGCACGTCGCCCACGCACTCGTAGAGCGTCTGCGGCGACATGATGTAGGGCGCCGATCGGTAGATCACCTTCCAGGGCCGGTCGATGTCGAGCAGCGCCACGCCGGTGCTGTAGACGAAGCCGTTGCAGCTCGTCAGCACGCCGTGGTAGACCAGCAGCCACCCCTCGTTGGTCTCGATGGGGATGGGCCCCGCACCGACCTTGGTCGACTGCCAGCCGCCGCGGGGGCTCATGACGTGCCGGTGGCATCCCCAGTGGGCCATGTCGGGCGATACGCTGTAGTAGATGTCGCCGAACGGCGTATGCCCGTTGTCGCTGGGGCGCGAGAGCATGGCGTACTTGCCGTTGATCTTGCGAGGGAAGAGGACCCCGTTGCGGTTGAAGGGCAGGTAGGCGTTCTCAAGCTGGTGGAAGGTCTTGAAGTCGAAGGTGTAGCCCACGCCGATGGTGGGCCCGTGGTACCCGTTGCACCAGGTGATGTAGTAGCGGTCCTCGATCCAGCAGACGCGCGGGTCGTAGCCATACTCCCAGTGGCCGATCTCCGGGTCGTCGCACTGCCAGTGGATGCGCTCGGGATCCAGCTCCCAGGTGATGCCGTCCTTGCTGCGCCCGGCGTGGAGCTGCATATTGCGGCAGTTGTCGTCGCAGCGGAAAACGCCGGCGAACTCGCCGCCGAAGGGGACCACGGCGCTGTTGAAGATGGAGTTGGAGGTGGGGATCAGGTCCCGGGGGATCACCGGGTTGCCGGAGTAGCGCCACACCACGGCATTGGAGCCGGCGGGCTTCTCTTCCCACGGGATATTGGGCAACGGATCGCCCAGGACGGTCTTGTTCTCGGTCGGCATCGGTCGCTCCCTGCGCTGCGGTCTCGCGCCAGGCCCGCGGGCGGCGCTGCAGCCTCTGCGGCCAGATTCGCCGCCGATGCGCCCGACTCCTTGTAATCACGCTCCGCTGCCGCCAACGGCCCGGTCAACCCGGTCAACGACGTCGGCCGCTGACCTCGTTGATGTCGTCGACGTTGGTGTCAGTGGCGGCGGCTGGCCGCACGAGCAGCGCGGTGTCGCCGGTCACGCCGGGCTGGGCCGGGCGCACGAGGATGTCGGCGTCGGGGCCGGGGGCGTGGGCGGCACGGAGGAGGGTCTGGCTCTGCTGGTTGGCGTCGGCGCAGAGGCGCAGGTAGGGCAGGCAGCGTCCCGCGGCCTCCACCACGTGGCGCTCGCGGGCCGAGCGGGCCTCCATCTCGGCCAGGGCCTGCACCAGCGGCAGCGCCGTGGTATCGCCGACCTGCTCCAGCGCGGCCAGCAGGGCGATGACGAAGTCGGGGTGGCTCCGGGCGGCGTCGCGGTTCAGGTAGCCGTTCAGGACGGTGCGGGCCGAGGTGCTCAGCATGCCGCCGTCGCCGGCCTTCAGGCGGGGCAGCAACCGCGTCAGGCCGTCGCGGGCCACGGCGCGAAGGCCCTCCTCGGGCCAGGTGAGGGCCTCCACCAGCGGGCCGACGGCCGATGGGTCGTCGGCTCGGGCCAGCTCCAGCGCACGCCGGCTGTGGCGGCCCGTGAGGGCCAGGCGGTGGAGCTGCGTGCCGAAGGCGCCCAGGGCCAGGGTGACGGGCACGAACCAGTAGACCCGTTCGTTCCAGGCCTGCCAGGTGAGGTAGAGCGACCCCGGCACGATGACCAGCCAGCCGGCGACGACGAAGATGATCCGCACCATGGGCGTCTCCTGCTTCGCCTCGGCCCGGCGCACCAGCTCCCGGGTCATCTCGACCTGCGCGGCGGTGGAGGCGCTGTCGCGGCCTCCGGCGCCGGCCCGCGCCACGGCGGCGGCGTCGAGGCCCGCGGACCGCAGCTCCAGGATGCGCTGCTCAAGCCCCGGCAGGGCGCCCCTGGCCTGCTGCCGGACCCGGTTGAGGCCCATGGTCCAGGCCGGCATCGCGGCCAGGCTCCGTGCCGCATCCAGCGCCTGCGAGTTGCCCAGGCGGGGGAGGGCCCGCAGCGCGGCGGTGACGAAGGGCTCGTTGCGGCGCGCCTCCCTGCGGGTGAGGCTGTCGAAGAGCGTCGCCGTCTGCGTCGGCGTCAGTGCGGCGATGTCGGCCTCCGAGAGGCTGGGCAGGAGGGTCACCAGCCGGAGCCGCGCCACCTCGCGCACGCGGCGCTGGGGCCAGTTCAGCGCCTGCATCAGCGCGCCCGCCGCGCCGGGACCCAGTTCGGAGCACTGCAGCGCCGCCCTGGCCGCGTCCAGCCCGCCGATGAGGCGCCGCATGCGCGACGCCACCCACCAGAGCGGCAACGCGGCGGCCTTGGTCCAGCCGTCGATCGTGTTGCTGGTGAGCAGGTCGACCCCTGCGACGATGGCGTAGCTCCAGGCGACGCCGTTCAGCATCCAGTCCAGACAGCCCGGCCGCACGTTGGTGCGCGTCGCGCCGATGGCGCGGATCACCTCATCAAGCGTCGCCTGCTCGTCAGGCTCGCGGCGGCCGGGCTGGCTCATGCTTACGGTCGCGGCGTAACCGCGACGGAGGTGGGAGCCACCAGGTCGCCGAAGCTGTCCATCTGGGCCGCCTTGCTCGCCGGGCTCGATCCGCTGCTCTGGTTCGTGATAGGCATCCCCTGGTTGTCGGTGCTGTTGGGACCCACGCTGTAGAGCAGGTAGCCCTTCCCGACCTTGCGGTAGCGCAGTTCGCGGCTCGACGAGAAGGAGGCGAACGGGTCCAAGACCGTGCGGCAACCCATCTCGCCCAGCGCGAAGAGCCCTGCCGGGTACTCGCCATGGCGCAGGTGGTGGATGCGCAATGCGAGCGCGGATCGGAGCAGGGCGTCGTCGGCCCGATTGAGCGAGTCCTTGAACGAGGCCTGGCTGAAGACGGGCATCAGCATGCGGGTGATGGGGTCCAGGCCCAATCGGTCGGCGTCCTCTTCCCACGGGTAGTAACTGCTCACACTGGGCATGTAGTCGCCGCCGCTCCGGCCGATCTCCTCGTCGTAGGCGCGCATCAGGTTGGCCATGACCTCCCGCTTGGGGTAGCGCATCGACAGCAGCGCCAAGGCACCCCGCGGCATCTGCGACTCGCTGCTGACGAGCTGTCCTGCGGAGCCCGTCCAGTCGCGGCTCCGCATCAGCTCCTGCAGGCCGGCCACCGCCATCCACTTCTCCTCGGTCAGCACGTCGCGGTAGGGCACGAAACGCGTGCGCAGCCGCTCCAGCCGGGCCAGCGCGGCGGTCGCCTCGGCGCCGGTCAGATGCTCCACGCAGTTCCAAGCCTGCAACCGGCCGATGCTCTCGCAGGCCAGGCCCACCAGGTAGCCGATCATCGTGGCGCCCTTGGGCAGCCTGCGGCCCATCTCCACGGCGTCCAGCGACCGCTCCATGGCCTCGCCCCATCGCCCCTGCTCGGCGGCGGAGGCCGACGCCAGCGCACAGAACCGGGCCAGGTTGCGGAACCGGGCCAGTTCGGGGAACGTGGTATTGAAGGAGCGGCACGGCTTGGCCAGGTAGGGCTGGCGGAAGCCGGTATGCAGGAGGTCCAGCGCCGGGGTGTTCGCCGCCACGAGGGCCGCGCGGTCGGCGGCGGTGATGCGCTTCTCGTCGGCAGCCGGGACCTTGGCCGGGTCCGCCTGCTTCAGCGCCGCCTCGATCTCGTTGCCGTCCGTCAGGCGCTGGGCGGCCGCGTCGAAGGTGTAGTAGGCGTTGGGTGACGGAGGATGGACGGCGGGCACGGCGATGCCGGGGTCCTCCAAGCAGTAGTGCACCCGTCCGGCCATGGCCACCACGAGCAGCGCCGCGAAGCCCAGCGCCGCCTGCCGCAGCCGCTTGTACGAGATGCCGGCCCGCTCGGCCACGGTTCGGGCCGACTGGGCGTCCAGCGTGAGGCTCCGGAGCATGGCCTCCATGCGGTCCACGGGCAGCGGCTGGGCCTTCATGCACTCCACGGCCAGGCGGATGCGGGCGTCGGCGGCCGCGGCCTTGCGGCACTCGGTGCAGGCCAGGCGATGCCAGAGCGGCGCCTTGCCCGGTTCGCTTGCGGTCCATCGGCATGCCATTTCGCTAACCCTCCTGGGGCTGCTCCGGCGCGAGCGCCCGCTCCCCTGCCGCAGGCGGCGGGGCGAGCATCTCCCGGAGGCGCGCCCGGGCGGTGAAGAGGCGGCCCTTCACGGTGCCCAGCGGCGCCTCGGTGAGCGCGGCGATCTCGCGCAGGGGCATCCCCTGCATATAGAAGCAGAGGAAGGGCGTTCGGAGCTCCTCCGGCAGCGCGCACAGCGCCTGGCCCACGGCGATGGTGTCCAGGTCGGCGGCGTGTCGGAGGTCCGGCACGGAGGCGGCGTCGGCCAGCGGCAAGTCGGCCTTGCGGTCGCGGAGCCAGTGGGTGTACTCATGGTACGCGATGCGCCGGAGCCAGGTCCGAAGCGACGAGCCGCCACGGAACTCGGCCAGGGCGCCCCACGCATGCATGAAGGCCTGCTGCGTCAGGTCGGCTCCCACCTCGCGCTCGCCGCTGAGGGCCGTGAGCATCCGGTAGATGCCCGGGTACTCCCGGAGCGCCCACCGCTCACCCGCGGCCCTGTCGCCGTTCGCAATCTTCTGGGCCAGCCGCCTATCGAACACGCCTCGCCTCCTGCCCTTCTCCTCCTATAGAGCCCGCGGGGGAGCGAAAGGTTGGCGCACCGGCCAGAACCGCGCGGAAATCAGGCCCACGGGTCCAGCAGCACCTTGCCGCAGGCGCCGGTCATCTGCAGCTCCCAGGCCTCGCCCACGCGGCTCATCGGGAAGCGGTGCGTGATGAGCAGGTCGAGCTGAGAACGCACGTCGCGGATGAGGCGAAGCATCCGGGGCGTCTGCGTGAGGTTCCAGTGCCAGACGCCGTGCAGCGTCAGGCCGCCGGGGCACATGTTGCCCAGCTCCACATGGCCGCCCCAGCCCACGAAGGCCATCTGGCCCCGCCGCCGGGTGAGGCCGATAGCCATCTCCTGCGCCGAGGGGATGGCGGTGCAGTCCATCGACTTGTCCACGCCCCGCGGTCCGGCCGCCGCCTTGACCTGCTCGAAGACATCCGGGTCGTAGGGGTTGAAGACGGCCGCGGCGCCCAGCTCCAGGGCCAGGTTGCGGCGGTACTCCGAGCTGTCGACGCCCAGCACGCGCGCGCCCCGATGCCGGGCGTTGATGACGCCGCCCAGCCCCACGGGTCCCAGCCCCACCACGGCCACGGTGTCGCAGCTGTCCACGGCCATGCGGTGCGCGGCGTTGAAGGTGGGCCCCAGCCCGCAGCAGGCCATGGAGGCGTGTTCGGTGGAAACATCGTCGGGGATGGGGATGAGGAGCCAATCCTGCTTGATGCCGTACTGCGCGTAGCCGGCCGTACCGCAGGCGCTGCCGCAGAGGGCCGTCGGGTCGACGCAGGCCTGGCAGTGGATGTAGTCCCCCTCGGCGCAGAGCTCGCACTTGCCGCAGGGGTACTGGGGCATCACCACCACGCGGTCGCCCACCTTCACCTTGCCGGCCTGCGCCACCTCGGCCACCTCGCCGGCGGCTTCGTGGCCCAGGCAGTCGCCCAGCCACCCCTCGGCATAGCCGTGGTACTCGGTACACATGGGCACGACGGTGTTGCGGACAAGGACGAAGTCCTCGCGGATCGTGGGCATAGGCTTCTCAACCAGCGCGCAGAGCTGCCGGCCGGTGACGGCTGCGACCTTCATAGTGGGGTTCCTCCTGCCCGGTAGTGTACATCGTGGCGGCGGTATGTGGGCGGCAGCCGAGGGCATGGAGTCCTGGTGGGAACCCAGGTGGGAACCCGGCGACTGAAGTCGCGGCAACGAACGGCACGAAGCGCCCCTTCGGGCACTCCAGAACAGCCACCACACCAACTCCCCTATCGAGTCGCCGAAGGGCGACTTCCCGCCGTTCGTTGCCGCGGTTTCAACCGCCGGGCCCAACCCCTCGGCCGCAGTCGAAAGCCCCGGCGACCAAAGTCGCGGCTACGAACGGCACGAAGTGCCCCTTCGGGCACTCCAGAACAACCACCACACCAACTCCCCTATCGAGTCGCCGAAGGGCGACTTCCCGCCGTTCGTTGCCGCGGTTTCAACCGCCGGGCC
>CAISJD010000059.1 GCA_903885605.1 uncultured Chthonomonas sp.
CAAGATCGTGTCGCTGAAGTGCAACGATAGGCAGAGCGTCGCCCAGTGCGTCGACAATGGAAGCATGGACGCCGCCGCGCTCATCGCGCCTGACAGCGACGGGGCCCTGGTGGCGTGGGCACAGGCGGCCGCGCTACCGATCGTGCTCGTGGGCGGCTTGCCCGATACGATGGCCATCCCGCGCGTCGACGTGGACGATGAGGCCGCGCTGTTCGGCGCCATCCGCTGGCTGATCGATCTGGGCCATCAGCACATCGGCGTCATCACCGGGCCTCCGAGCCAATGGAGCGCCGTCCGACGAGAGAGGGCATACACCCGGGCGCTGACTTCCGCTGGACTGGACCTGATCGCCGCCCTGCGCTATGCCGGCGACTACACCTACGAGTCCGGTCAATCGGGCGCCGCCGAGCTGATGAAGGCGGACCCGCGGCCCACGGCCATCGTCTGCGGCAACGACGGCGTGGCTGCCGGTGCGTTGGAGGCCCTCCATCGGCTGCATGTTCGTGTGCCGGATGAGGTCTCTATCCTGGGCTTCGACGATCACGACGTGGCCCGGTGGTGCCGACCCCAGCTCACCACGATCCGCCAGCCGTTCCACGAGATGGGGATGAAGGCTGCCGAGATGCTGATAGCAGCCGTCGAGACAGGAGCAGAGCTCCAGACTGAGCCTGTCATCTTTCCAGGTGTCCTTGTTCGGCGGCGCAGCACGGCGCCGCCACAGGGCTCGCACGCTCCGCGCACGACCGCGCGGAAGCGGCTTGCGCCCTAGCCTATGCCGTGCAACTCCGAATGCGCCCGTCGGCGCACACATCACTCAGCACACCAACCACACCCAAAGGAGGGGTAGACCATGGTGCGCACCAAGCGATCAGCCTTCACACTGATCGAGCTTCTGGTCGTCATCGCGATCATCGCCATTTTGGCGGCGATCCTGTTCCCAGTCTTCGCACAGGCGCGAGAGAAAGCACGGCAGACCTCCTGCCTGAGCAACATGAAGCAGGTGGCTCTGGCCAGCCTCATGTACACGCAGGACTACGACGAGACCTTCTGCGCCGAAGGCGAGCCGCAAGCCGCCAACGGCTGGGGCTGGCAGCTGACCTGGCTCATGCATACCCAGCCCTACATGAAGAACTTCGCGGCTTTCCGCTGTCCCAGCGACAACCACACCGTGGCGTCCTGGTCCGGTCCCGCGTTCAGCTATGTTGCCAACGGCATCATCGGAGGCACCTGCGGAGCGCCGACCTGGCAGTGGAAGTTCCTCGGGGTGATCAACGCATCCCGCAACTGGTTCGACATGACCCCGCAGACGCTGGCGGGCGTGAACCTGTCGGCTGAGACCATCATGTTCGCCGAGCGCCACAAGATGCCCCCGGGCTCCTGGCTGAACGGCGAGAACCCGCCCATGCACGGCGCCTTCAGCCCGTGGAACGCGGTCCTCATCGGCGGCGACGGCGCGGACGCCGGCCAGTCGCTCCCGGGCCAGATACAGACGGGCGACGGGACCTGGTCGACGCCCGATCCCAACTCGGACGGCGCGATCGCGGTAAAACACTCGGGCATGGGTAACTTCGCCTTCGCTGACGGACACGCCAAGGCGATGAGGCCGCGCACGACCGTCAAGGCCAACGCGCAGAACAACTGCGGATGCATCGGGCCGTTCTTCTACATGTGGGACGCCACGCGGACGCAGTAGCGGGCTGGCCGGCCTCAGGAGGACTGCAGTGAGGAAGTTGCTGTTGTGCCTTGGCGCCTGCGCCATCGCGGCATCGGTAGCCGGATGCTCGAAGAGCGAGCAACTCGGCGACAAGAAGGAAGACTGGGCCAAGACGGCGCCGCCACCTCAGTACCGTGGCCCGGGCCAGCCCGGCGGTCCGCCTTCGGGCGCGATGCGTGGGCCGTCGGGTCCGCCCGCCGGGTTCCAGAACAAGGTGAACGAACAGGCACCCTCCGGCTCCGGAGGTTAGGGGACGCCTGAGACCTCCGAGGGGTCCGCCACAAGTCAGTGGCGGACCCCTCGGGCTTTGGATCGGTAGGCTACGGCGCCTCGCCCACGCGGCGAACCTTGCAGGCAGTGTCGGTCTCAAGCGGCTCCACAGGGATACGCAGCACGCCGGCGGTGCAGGTGAGCCTCCGGCGCCGGACGGCAGCCCCGGTGTACGTATCCCACCACTCGACCTCGTATGCCCCGGGCTCCATGCCGGGCAGGCTGACCTGGGCGCCTGACAGCTTGCGGGGCCGCTTGCCCTGGGCGTTCCGCCACCAGGTGTTGTCCCGGTTCTGCAGCCAGAGGAGCGCGCGCCGCGAGTTGCCCATGCCGAGGACGCGGAGGTTCGGCACGCTGCCCTTGAGGTAGTTGGTCAGGTCCAGCGCCGCGCTGACGAACAGGTTGCCTCGGTTGTCAAGCACGATGCGGTGCCGACCCTTGCTCACGGGCACGCTGGTCACCGCGCAGACTTCCTTCGACTTGGCCAGGAAAGCCGTCCAATCGTCCATCGCGCAGCCGTTGTAGCGGATCACCTTGGCGGGGACGCCGTCGATGGTGACATGAAGCTCGGCTTCGGCCGTGGCGGGCGCCCCCACCCAGCGCGGGTGGATGTTGATGGCGCCGTCGGCGGCGAAATCGGTCACGAGCGTCAGCGGGTTGTAGGCCGAGCTCGGGCGGCCGTCGGGGCCCGTGCGCCCGTGCAGGTTCCGGGGCAGGTTGGGTATCTCGGCGGTCAGGTGCCGGTCGTTGCGGAGCTCAACGGTCTGCGGCCCCTTCGCGCCGGGCGGGTCCTGGTACGGGAACGTGAGGACCAGGTCCGGATGGACGCTCTCGTCGCGCTTCACCGACACGCGCGGCGACACCGGCCGCAGGCCCACGAGATCCTCGCCGTCCATGAACCGGGCGAAGGCGCCGAAGTGCGGCAGGAGGTTCCGCTCCCGGATGTAGGAGGTCCACCAGAAGCTGGGCGCGCCGACACCGCCGGACATCGGGTTGGCCCAGAGGCCGTTGTGGATGTGGACGCCGGCCGGATCGTTGGCGACGAAGTACTCGAAGGTGATCCCTGTCTCCGCCAGAAACACGGGCTTGCGGTACCGCGTCAGAACCTCGGCATTGTCCTGCGACAGCTCGGCCGCGAAATCGCACGCGTTGTAGACCTCGTTGAGGACCAGGTCCAGCTCCGGCAGCGCGAAGAGCTCCTTGTCCTGCGAATCCCACGCGGCCATGCTCGTCGAGATCGGATGGCGGTAGGGGTCGATGGACCGGAGGTACCCGGCCATCTCCTTGTGCCATGACCGAACCGCGGCCATGTCGTAGTTCTCGGTGTAGTTGGCCTCCGCGAACAGCTGCACGCAGAAGAGGGCCGAGTAGGCGCCGTAACGGGCGGAGAAGTAGCGAAGCTTGTTCCTGTAGAGGCGCCTGGCTTCGGGGCTGGTGAAGAAGTCGCTCACCTTCGCGCAGGGGCCGCCGTTGCGGCGGTTGTACGGGTTCTCGTCCCAGTAGGGGTAGGGCTGTGTCACCCGGAAGTCGGCGAACATCTCCAGGCAGGGCATCACGGCGAGGCCCCGCGCCGACACCTCCTCGAACAGCCGGTCCAGGCGGCTCAGCGCCAACTGGTCGTATTGGCCGGTGGGTTGGCGGGCGGACTCGAAGAAGAACATCGAGTCGTGGCTGGTGAAGAACCGGAAGTAGTTCATTCCGTGCTGGGCGTACAGGTCGAACTCGCGGCGGAACTGATCCAACGACCGGGGCATCCAGAGGCATTCGCCGATGGGCAGGAACATGCCGCCGCTGTCGTAGACGGCGCGCCCGTTGGAGCCGGCCGTCGCACGGATGAAGCCCCGGTCGGATGACTCAACGCACTCGAACGCGGGCAAGTCCAACGTTGCCTTGCCTGCGGCATCGACCACCTCCAGGGCGACGCGGTACCGCCCCACCTCGGCCGGCGCGAACCGCACCTGCCACGTCATGCCGCCGACCGGAGCCGCCGATGTCGCACGCCCTTCTATGTCGGCGTTCGCGTAGGTCCTGGCCGCGAAGGCGTAGGCAACGATCCGCCTGCCGGACGGCGCCGTGAAGACGGCTCGTGCATCCACTTCCGCCGGATCGTAGGGGTTCGCGTAGTCGCGACCCAGGGAGAACACAATCTGGCCTCGGGAGTACCGGGCGACCGTGCCCGGCATGCCGCTCTGGAGGGTGATCACGGACGCGGCTGCCGCCGGACCCGCGGCGAGAACGCACACAACTGCCGACGCCGGCCATCCAACGAGTGACCGGCGCGCCCGACGGCTCCACGATCGCATCTTGGCCCCGTGCCTCCCTGAAGCATTGCGCCCCCCTGCTGCGCGAGGACGACTAACCGGTGCCGCCTCCGCGCGCCTTGAAACGGTTACATGAGCCCATTATACCGGGCGCGCACGAAGGGTCAAGCCCTGGACGAAGCCTCCTACCGCAACCCGCGGAAGACGTACCGGTCGACGCTCATCCAGTCGCCGCCGAGGTTGTCCACGCGGACGGTGTGCTCACCGGGCGGCAGGGGAATGGCGATGTCCTCGGCGTACTCGCCGGCGTTGGGGGCGCCCTGGCCGTCACGGTCCGGCAGCGGGCGGCGCAGGACCTCCTTGCCGTCGAGGTCGATGGTCAGGATCGCCCCGGCCGTCGTCACGGAGTTCACCCGCACCACGAACTCGCCCGGCTTGGCCGGCGTCACCCGGAACGTGGGGCCGCGGCCGAACTTGGGGCGATGCAGCTCGCCGTGCACCAGGTAGAGCACCCGCGCCGATGCCGGGGCCAGCGAGCCGTCGGCTCCCACGGTGATCGGCTCCTGCGTCTGCGGCACGCCGTAGCCGTCGGGACCTCGCAGCGTCAGGTCCCCGTTCTGCCAGAGCAGCATGGGGTGCCGCGCGGCCTCCAGACCGTTGCGGGCGGGGCCGAAGCGAAGCGTGAGCGTACACGGCAGGTCGAACTTCACCGAGAGCGCGCCGCTCTCCGGCTTGTAGTGAGCCGTGCCGCCCGTGCAGGAGACGAACGCGTCGGTGATGCCGAAGAGCTCCGCCTTGCCGCGCAGCGACGGGTGGAAGGTGACCTTGACGGTGCGGTCACGCAGGTAGATCGGCGCGGGCAGGCCGTTCTTCACGGCGCGCACGAAGTCGGCCACAAAGAGGCGGCGGCCCGATGCGGCATCCAGGCCGGCGTACATCACCTGGATGTCCGGGTCCGCGTCGGTGCGGCACCAGACGCGCACGCCGCTCTCGCGGACCAGGCGCCGCAGTTCGGGCATCGCCTCCTGGGCGCAGGTCAGGCCCCCGGCGCCGGGGCGCTCTGGGTCGGCCGGGTAGGGGTAGAGCACGACCCGGCCCTTGCCCACGCGGAGCTCCGCGGCCTTGCGCCCCGCGCGCCAGGCGGCGCCCAGCTTGGAGGCCGGGATGAGGCCCAGCATCCCCGGGTTGACGTGCAGCGAGCGGTCGGGCTCCACCACCCGTGCGAGGCAACCGGGGCCGTAGCCCACCAGCGTCCCGCCGTTCCGCACCCATCGGGCGATGGCGTCGGCGGCCTTGCGCGTCGTCACGGTGACGCCCGTGTTGGGAACCACCAGCAGCTTGCGGCCGGCCAGGGCGCCGTCCTCCACCATGGTGTCATCCACCACGTCCGGCGAACCCAGAGCCCGTCCCCAGGAGGGGTAGCCCTTCTCGGCGTGCCAGAGCGTGTTGGCGCTGTCGTAGAGCGCCACGCAGTCGCCGTTGCCCCGCTCGGGCCGGTACCAGGAGGTGACAAACGAGTGGAACATGGCCGCGTCCGACCGCACGTAGCCGGTGCGCCGCGCGGCGATCTCGGGCATGAGGCCGCGCCAGATGCGCGCCATCCAGTGCTTGTCGTCGAACAGCTCGCCGAAGTGGGCGAAGTGGGCAAGATCGGCGCCGCAGGCCTGCACGTTGGTGGCCATATTGATCTGGTGGTAGGGCTCCAGGTGGGGCGGACCCACGTGCTCCAGCATCAGCTTCACGCCGTACTGCGAGCAGGCCGCCCGGGTGTAGCGAGCCGAGAAGAGCGTCTGCGAGTCGGTGTCGTTGAAGAAGGAGGGCTTCACTCGACCCAGCATCCGCACCACGGGGCCGATGTTGCCCTGGGCAATGCCCTGCGACAGGCCGATCTTTGGCCCGCCGATCATGGCCGCCAGGGGCTTGTCGGTCTCCTTGCGGGCGGCCTGCAGCGAGCGCCGGGTCACCTCGTCCAGCCAGCCGCTGTACCAGTGCATGAAGTCCGACCACTCGGTGCGGCTGTCGATCGAACCCGCCGGCGCCGTCGGTCCCTCGGGCGGCCGCACGGCCTCCCACGAGGCGATGGGCCGCCCCCACGCCTTGCCGAGGCGCGTGAGGTCGCCTCCGTAGGCGCGCCTGAGCCAGCCGCGGTAGTTCTCCTGCGCCGGGCGGCTGTAGACGGCGAAGCGACCCGCCGCGGAGGGCGCGTAGTGGACCTCGCCGTACATGCTGATGGGCGACGAGAGGGTGCAGGCGCCCACCCACGGCATGGGGGCGCGAACCCGGACGCGGTCGGAGACGAAGCGGCAGAAGCGGTCGATCACCTCGGGGTGGAAGACGGAGCTCTCGATCCCCTCGCCGGTGCGGCCGCCCGCGGCGTCCTGGTCCATATCCTCGGCGGCCAGGTTGAGGCCGTCCAGCAGCTCCGCGGGCGTGGGCCGGCCCACGGAGAAGTTGGTGACGATGCCCTGCGCGAAGACGCTCTGCTGCACCACGGCGCGGTCGTCGTTGGAGCTGAAGCCGATGCCCAGCCGCTTGCACTCGGACATGGCGTGGGCATCGCGGCCGGGGAAGTTCCAGTTGCCGATGCGCGGCAGGCCGAACGCAGGCGGCCTGGGTGCGGCGCCGCTCTCCCAGGGGTTCTCCCAAAGGCCCGGCGAGCCGCCGATGCCGGTCACAACCTCTATGTCATCCACTTCGAAGGTCACCTCCGGGATGTCGCCCGACGCGTGGAACTGAACGCTGATCAGCTCCGGCAATCGCAGCTTCCGCGCGGCGTTGGTCCGCTGCAGCTCATCGAAGCCGACCGTGACGGTCTGCCACTGGTCGCTCGCCGGCGGAAGAGGCACCGAGTAGAAGGCCGGCTCGGTGAAGCTGCCCGCCCAGGCCTGCACTCCGACCTGCACTCGGACCGTCAGCGGGCTCCCGCGCAACCGGAAGCGGAGGCCGCCCACCTTGCGCTGCGCCCAGCCGAAGCCCAGGTCGCCCGCCTCAAGGTAGGTGTTGGCCCAGCCCTGGCCCGCCTTGAACCGGACCTCCAGGCATCGGCCGGGGTTAGCCGGCACGGTGCCGATGGCCACCTGCGTGACGGCGGGCGTGGCCTTGGAGGCGTATCCGCCGTCGTTGGTGCGCCAGCCGCAGAGGCCGGCCTCGAAGTCGGCAACCGGCAGGGCGCCGGGGGCCGCAGCCGCCAGCGCGAGGGCGAGGAAGTGGATTGGGATCATGCCCGTAGGTTGGCCGCGGCGGCGCGGATGTCCTGCGCGGGGTGCGATCCTCGTCGATCGGCCGGTCGGGGGCAGGAGAGCCGCCGATCCGTGCCGAACCGTAGGGCGTACCCATGAGGGACCAGGGGGAGCGGAGCCACATGATAGTGCGAGTTTGGGCAGTGTGCGCTGCCGCCTTGATCGTTGCCGGTGCGTCGGCAGGAGGCCAGACCATGCGCAGTCGGAACGCCGTCATCCGGGCGGAGAAGTCACGCTGGACGCTGAGCACGTCGCAGATGGAGCGCGTGATCGCCTTCCGCGACGGCGGGCTGGTCACGGCCGCCCTGCGCGGGAAGCCCGGCTCCAGCCGCCTGGGCGAGATGGGCGGCGACCGGGCCGTCTTCACGCTGGGCGACCCGGCGGGCAAGGGGCGCATCAGCTCGGCCGACGGGCGCTGGGAGCTGGTGGGCTCCAAGCAGGCCAAGCTGGCGCTGGGCGAGCTCCAGCTCGACGTCACGCTCCGGCGGCAAGGGCTCGAGGCGACCAAGAGCTGGGTCATCTACCCCGGCTCCAGCGTCGTCCGCGAGTGGGTGGCCTTCCGCAACGCCGGCGCGACGCCGCTTAAGGTGGTCGACCCCTCCTTCCTGACGGCTTCGGCGCACACCGGCGGCGGCCCCGACGAGATCGACTTCAACTGGATGACCGGCGGCGAGAACCAGCCCGGCTCCTGGGTTCTGAAGACCGAGAAGCTGGCGCCGGGCAAGCCCCGCACGTTCGACTCCTACGACGCCTTCACCGTGGACCCCACGAAGCCGCTCTACGCCGGCGACGGCGTGAACGTGCGCATCCTCGTCAACGATCGCCAGGTCTGGCCCGCCACGGGGTGGGAGTACGTGGCCAACGCCAACGTCCGCACGCCCTTCGACGTGGGCGCCGAGGTGCAGGCCGGCGACCGCGTGATCTTCCTGGTGAACATGAACGGCGGCCTCGGCTGGGACACCACGGCCTTCGACCCGACCATCGCCTATGCGGACGGCGAGACGCATGTCGCCTCCAAGGAGTTCAGCGGCGAGCAGGGCAAGGGCGGCTGGCGCTACCAGTACATGGAGGCCGGCCGCATGGTGGACATGGTCTACTACGAGACACCGCGGCAGTGGCGCAAGGCCAAAGACAACGCCACGGGCACGCCCTTCGTCGGCGCCGGCGACCAGCACCCCGACGTGGGTCAGGACGCCGCTCGGGTCTGGACCGCACCGAAGGCGGGCCGCATCCGCCTCACCGGCTCGGCCTGCAACACCGGCAACCCCGGCGGGGTCGGCGCGCCGGGCTTCCGCATGGGCTCCAGCACCTACGCGCCCTGGGCCGCGATCTACGACCGGGCCGCGCAGTCCGGGCTCTTCGTGGGCTGGGACACCATCGGCCACTGGGCCTCGGCCTACGAGCGGCAGGCCGACGGCTCGGTGAACCTGGAGCTGAGGCTGGCAGGACATGCGCAGACGCTGGCGCCGGGTCAGGGCATGGCGACGCCCAGGGCATTCACCGGCCTCTACCGCGATGACCTGGACAACGCCGGCAACGCCTGCCTCAGCTGGCAGTACGAGTATATGTGGGACTTCACCCGGGAGCCCTGGTTCCCCGCCATCCGCATGCTGGGCTACTGGATGCGCGGCACCGGATGGGGGCAGCCGGGGGTCGGTTGGACCGGCGGGAAGCCGGACTGGGACAGCGCCTTCCGCAAGGTCTTCCGCGTGGCCGACCTGATGCGCTCCGTGGGAGCCGACGTCTACCACCGCGACTGGGGATGGTGGGACCGCGCCGGCGACTGGAACGGCCCCGACTTCGCGACCACCATCAAGTACCTCGCCAAGCACGACATGGGCCAGCTCATCTACGCCTTCCTCTACACCGTGGACCCTGAGTCCAAGGTCGCCAGGGAGCATCCCGACTGGGTGCTGGGCGGCTCCACGCTGGACATGTCCAGGCCCGAGGTGGTGGACTTCATGGTGGGCCAGCTCGACGCCTTCCGCGAGAAGTGGGGGCCCTTCGAGTGGCGCAACGACAGCACCCCGACCTGCCCCGACAAGGGCGACGACACGCCGCTGAACGGCCAGGACGCGGGCCTGCGCGAGGTGATCACCCGGTTCCTCGCCAAGCACCCGGACTGCGCGTTCCAGGCCGTGAACGGCGGCGGCAACAACGCCGGGTATGACATGGCGCGCCTCTCGTCGTCGGTCTCCTTCAGCGACGGCGCGGTGGGCGTGATCCGCAACCACTGGGCGTCGCTCATCCTGCCGCCGGACAAGACCAGCGACATCCCGGACATCTGGAACCCAGACCAGTACGACAAGGCCGTCTGGCGCGGCCTCCTATGCATCAACTTCGACATGACCGGCGACACCTGGGACCCCGCCAGGGTCGAGGGCCTGCGACTGCTGATCGACATCTATCACTACCTGCATGCGCAAGGCGTCGTCGGCCGCGGCGTCCGGGTACATCGGCCGACGGTCACCGGCGATGACGCGACGATGTACTTCCAGCGGCTCAGCGCCGACCGCAAGCGGGGCGTCATCATCCCCAAGCACACGTCGCCGGGCCCCGTGACGATCTTCCCCAAGGGCCTCGTGGACCGCGGACGCTACACGGTGAGCTATCAGGAGTCCGAGGCCATGGAAACGCGGACCGGCGCCTCGCTGATGGCCAAGGGCATCACGATTGAGAAGATGCCCGCCGGCGAAGTCATCTACCTGAACCTGCCGCTCCACCCGGGCAGCAAGCTGGACCGGACCCGCCCCTCGGCCCCGTCGCGCGTGGCGCAGGCGGCCGCCGAGAACATGGGCTACCCCGGAGTGGAGATCCGCTGGAAGGCCGGCATCGACGACAACTGGGTCTCCTACTACCAGGTCTACCGCAACGGCGAGCCGCTGGAGAAGGTGGCCCACGGCACGTTCTGCTTCGACCACTCGGCCGGGGCCGATCCCGGCGCCCTCTACGAAGTGCAGACGGTGGATGGGGCGGGCAACGCCTCGGCGCGCGTCCCGGCCGCGGGCAGGACCAGCGGGCGGTCCGGCGTCATCGACGACGTCCCCAGCGTGGCGACCACGTACACCGGCGCCTGGGAGCGTCAGAAGGGCCTGCCGCCGGCGCACATGGGCACGCTCTCCTCCTCCGACGCCAGGGGCGCCAAGCTTGAGGTGGGCTTCACGGGGAGCGACGTGCGGCTCTTCGGCAAGCTCGGCCCCACCTGCGGCAAGGCGTCGATCCGCGTGGACGACGGGCCCGAGGAGGTCGTGGATACCTACTCCGCCGACGACATCTGGGGCGTCTGCATCTTCCGCAAGTCGCTGGCGGCGGGTCGGCACACGCTGACCGTGACCGTGCTGGGTGAGCGCGGACCGCGAGGCACGGGAGCCACGGTGCATATCGACGGCCTCCGGTACTCCGGGGAGTAGGCGCGAGCCGGCGCAGCAGACGGGCCCCGTTTGACGTAGAAGGAGATGAGTGCCGCCGCCCCGCGCCGCCTCTGCCGGCAGCGCCCGGGCGGCGGTCGCACGTTCACCGGAGGACGAACATGAGCAAGCCCGCGGCCCTGGCCGGCGCCGTCGCCCTGGCTGGACTGCTGGCGGTCCTGGCCGTCACGCTGAAGCCCGCACCCGGCGAGGCCGGCCGCCTCTACCCGGTGCGCGTCGGCGGACGGTGGGGCTACATCGATCCCACGGGCAAGATGGTCACGAAGCCCCAGTACGACCGTGCTGAGCCCTTCTCCGACGGCATGGGCCGCGTGACGGCCACCGTGCCCGGCAAGGGCGACCGCATCGGCTACGTGGACAGCAGCGGCAAGGAGGTCATCGCGCCCCGCTTCCTCATGGCCGGCGACTTCTCCGAGGGCGTCGCCCACGCCGCGCTGCAGTACGGCAAGTTCGGCTACATCGACCAGCGCGGGCAGTTCACCATCGAGCCGCAGTTCAACACGGCGTGGCCCTTCTCCGAGGGCGTGGCCACGGTCCTGCCGGGGAAGGCGGGAGCGCTGCGGATCATCGACCGCGCCGGCGGCACGCTCGCCTCGGTCGAGGCCGACCGCGTCACGCCGATGCGCGAGGGCGTGGCCTGCGTCTACCGCGGCAACATGTCCTGGAGCATCGACGCCAGGGGCAGGAAGCTGGCCGACGTCCGGGGCGCCTGCGGATCGCAGTTCGGCAGCGGCCTCATCCCCGTCTGGCCCGACGCGGTCTGGACGAAGGGCCACCGCAACCTGGGCTATGCCGACCGCACGGGCAAGGTGATCATCGCGCCGAAGTACGACCAGGCCGACGACTTCCACGAGGGGCTCGCCGCGGTGGGTTCCGGCATCTGGACGCCGGGCGGCAAGGGCGGCAAGTGGGGCTACATCGACCCCACGGGCCGCGAGGTGATCCCGCTGCGGTTCCCCGACCCGCCGGCCCCGGGCGTTCGCGGCATCGGCCCCTTCTCCGAGGGCCTGGCCTGGGCGGGCGACGGGAAGAAGATCGGCTACATCGACCGCACGGGCAAGTTCGCCATCCAGCCGCAGTTCGAGGATGCACACCCCTTCCAGGGCGAACTGGCGCTGGTGATCCTGGGAGGCAAGCAGGCCTACATCAGTAAGACCGGCAAGGTGGTCTGGCGAGGGGAGTAGCGGCGGCGCCCTACTCCATTGCCGACCATTCGGACACGATGCGGCGCACCTCGCGCTCCACCGACGGAAGCGCGGCGGCTACCGGCTCGGTGAGCTCCATGCCGTAGTCGATGGTCTGGGGCTCTACGCCCACCACCGCTACCTGAAGCTCCTTGCCGCTGCCCATCATGCGGACCGCGGTGCGTATGTCCAGCTCGTGCAGGGAGAGGGCCACGCCGGGCTGGGCCATCTCGTCCAACCCGCTCAGGTAGACGGTGCCGGGCTCGCCGCCGGCCTGCACGGCATCGATGGCCAGGACGCGCTCCGCCCCTTCGAGCAGGTGGAGCGCGTCCAGTATCGCCGTTCCAACCTCGACCACCAGGGCGCCCGGCGGCGGGTCCTCGGCCAGCCTGCGCACCGCATGGACGCCGACCCCATCGTCGGCGAGCAGCAGGTTGCCGAGGCCCACCACCAGGAACCTGTGGCGTCCCTCAGACGGCATGCGGCAGCGCCACCGCGAAGAGCTTCTTGTCCTCGTCGGGCCGCATCACATGCACCGCGCAGGAGAGGCACGGGTCGTAGGAGTGGATGACCCGAAGGACCTCGTTCGGCTCGTTGATGTTGGAGATCGGCGTCCCGATCAGCGCCTGCTCCATGGGTCCGCGCTTGCCGGAGAGGTCGCGAGGCGAGGCGTTCCAGCAGGTTGGGGTGATGATCTGGTACCGCGAGATCTTGCCGCCGGAGAGGGTGGCCCAGTGGCCGAGGGCGCCGCGGGGAGCCTCGGTGAGGCCGTACGCCGACGCCGACGACGGCATTGTGTACTGCGTGAAGACCGGCTGCCCAACCTGGAGTTGGGACACCCAGGCCTTCATGGCAGTTGCGACCTTGAGTGCCTCGGCCGCTCGCGCACGGTGCCGGTCGGTCACCGAGATGCCCTTGCGGTAGTCGCCGTTGATCCACATGCGCGCCAGCGGGCCGGCCTCGTAGGGGGCGCCGGAGTACCTGGGCGCCTTCAGCCAGGAGTAGGCGCCGGGCTTCGGGTAGACCGGCGTGGTATCGCCCTGCGCCGGCGGCAGATCCTGCGCCGCGCCGACATACCAGGAGCTGGTCACATTCTCGGTGATGGCGGGAACGCTGAGGGCTCTGATGGTGCCGGAGCCGCCCAGGGCCACGCCGGCGCGGAAGAGCTTCGTCGTACCCGCCGCGTTCTGGTCGAACACGCCGAACGCGATGAGGTTCCCCGTACCGCGGCCGACGGTCGCGTAGTCCGGGTAGGCGGCTGCCACGGCCTCGACATCCGGGATGTAGACATTCTTGATGAAGGCGGTCAGCTCGGTCAGGTACTTGGTGAACAGCGCGATGCTGGTCGCCTTCGGCACCGCGGTGATGCCGCCGGGAATGAACGTGGGCGGATGCGGCAGCCTGCCGCCGAAGATGGCGCCCATCTCATGGGCCTTGCGGCGCATGTCCAGGGCGGCGACGTAGTTGCCCACGAGCTTAGTGGCCGCGGCGCCGGTGATGCGCTTGTCGGCGCCCCACGAGGGCTTCCACGGCGGCATGTCCGGACCCTCAACGAAGTCCATCAGCGCCAGGTGGTAGAAGTGGAGGATGTGGGACTGGATGTAGTTGGATCCGAGCACGAGGTTGCGGAGGATGCGCGCGTTGGTGGGAGCCGGGGTCTTGGCGCAGGCATCCAGCGTCATCACGGCGGCCATGCCGTGTGAGACGGGGCAGACGCCGCAGACGCGCTGGGTGATGTGCGGCGCATCAGATGGGTCACGGCCGGCCAGGATCTGCTCGAAACCGCGGAAGAGCGTGCCCGTGGCCTTGGCCTCGGTCACCTGCTGCTTGCCGTTCACGGTGTCGATGGTGACGTCTATCTTCAGGTGACCCTCCAGGCGGGTCACAGGGTCAATCGTTCTGATGGTCGGCATCGGTGTCTCCTATCGTCCGTTCTGCGGGGTGTGTTAGTCGTCGTCGCCTTCGCCGCCCATGAGCGGCGACTGCGGGAAGCCGGGCTCGGTGCAGCCAATGCAGGGAGCATTGGCGCCGACGCACCAGTTGACACCGTTGTTCCAGAACGTTACAGGGCAGGGAGCCACCGTCTCCGGGCCGCGGCATCCCAACTCCTCGAGGCAGTACCCGTCGCGCCCGAACCGGGAGGTCTCGTCGGTCTCGCGGCGGGGACACCGGCTATGCACGGTGCGGTTGTAGACGCCCGTGGGGCGCCCCTTGGTATCGGTAGAGACCAGCTTGCCGGTCAGGATCTGCACGAAGGTCCAGATCATCCAGTCCGGGTGCGGTGGGCATCCGGCCACGTTGATCGTCGGCTTGCCGGTGGCCGTGGCGACGCTGACCGCGCCCGTCGGGTTGGGCGGAGCCGCGGACATGCCGCCGAACGAGGCGCAGTTGCCGACCGAGACGATGGCGGCGGCCCGTGATGCAAGGCGCTTCACCGCGGCCTGGAAGGTCTCCTCACGCACGATGCCCGAGCTGTCGGTGTAGGTCCACGCGACGCAGGTCTCGCCACCGAACTTGGTGGGGACGGCTCCCTCCACGACGAGCACGTAGCCGCCGGCGGTGTACGCCCGGTTGGCGGCCGCGACCGCCAACTCGCCGGAGGCCGACATCAGCGTCGGGTGGTACGCGAGGTTGACGGAGTTGATGAGGAGATCGCCGGCCGTGGTAGGCCCGGTGGGCGAAATCCTGTTGAGCAGCGACACGGAACAGCCTGAGCAACCGGCTCCCTCCAGCCAGAGCACCGTGGGGGCCGCGGGGTTAGCCATGGCCTCCTCCAGCGCACCCAACTCGGTGGCGGACAACCCCAGCGCCGCAGCAGAGACGGAGCAGTAACGCACGAAGTCGCGACGATTGATCTGCATAGGACTCCTTCGTAGACTTGAGTTGGATGTCTGGCACTACGACCGTAAAATGTATGAGACACCTTCAGGTGACCTGAAACCCACGGTGTAGAGACGTCGGTGAGGCCCGGTAATACTGTGGACATCGTTGGAATAGGAGATGTTCCATCGAATGCACTGGATGAGGCCGCGGAAGGGCCGGGAGCAACGGGGCGGCCGTACCTACCCGCCTATACGATGGTCACCACGAGAGCCGCTCCCGTGGGGCGCATTTCGCGTGGCTAAATGGTATGCAGATCGCGAGGACGGCACAGGGCGACTGGATGCTGGACGTGCGCAGAGGCCCTTTCGGAGATCGAGCACGCCCATGGGGAGAGGCGGAGGCGATGCGGCGGATCGCGGAGTGGGCTTGGGCAGGGCGTTAACGGTCCATTAGGCCGGGCGTTGCCGGTAGGCCTCCACGACGCGCTGAAGCTGATCACGGAAGTCGGCGACCTGGGCCTCGGCCTGCTGGAGCACCTGCTCGGCCTTGGCGAAGTCGAGCATCCGCACGTCGGTCACACGGGGCTTGAAGTAGAGGTCCGGCGGGCGGCGCTTCATGCGCTCCACGAGCGCCGCCGTCTGCATGATGTCGAAGGCGCCCAGCACGGCGTCCAGGGGCAGGGGCATTGACTTGCGCTGGGGATCGGGCGTGCGGTTCACGTCGATGGCGATCACAAGGTCGCAGCGGCCGATGAGGTGGTCGTAGGGCACCACGTTGGTGACGCCGCCGTCCACCAGGACGCGGCCGTCGGCCTCCACGGGTGCGAAGACGCCGGGCACGGCCATGGTGGCCTGGATGGCCTGCAACAGGTCGCCGGCCTCCAGCACGACCTCCTCGGCGGTCCAGTAGTCGGCGGCCACGACGAGCAGGGGGAGCCGAAGCTCCTCGAAGGTCGTCACCTGGATCTCGCCGGCCAGGTACTCCAGGATGCCCTTGGCGCTCATCAGTCCGCCGCGGTGGAAGCTCGGCGTCAGGGCGGTGACCCAGCGGAAGAGCTCGTTGCGCTTGGCCATGATGCTGCGCCAGGTGTCGTTGCTCAGGATCAGGTGTTTGTCGATCCGCTCCCGGATGGCGGCCGCCGGGATGCCCGACGCATAGAGCGCACCCAGGATGGCGCCCATGCTGGTGCCGGCGAGGGCGGACGGGCGCAGGCCCAGATCGTCCATCGCCTCCAGCATGGGCACGTGAGCCAGCCCCCGCACCCCGCCGCCGCCCAGTGCCAGCCCGATGCGCGGCGCCGCTTCCATCACTCGATCTCCAGCCCCTGCAGGATGGCGTCCTGGGCGCCGGCGGCGGCGATGACCACGGTGATCTTGCCGGCGGCGTCCGGCGTGACGTCGTCGGCCCGGATGTCCATGGCCATCCCCACGCGGCCCGCCGCCGTCGCGGGATCCCACGAGGTCCAGTAGCGGCGCCCGTTGATGTCGATGTGCATGGGCCGCTTGCCCGCCTCGGCCAGCCACATCTCCGCGAACTTCAGGTGCACCACGTAGCGGCCCGGCGGCATGGGAGTGGCCACCGTGATCGCCTTGCCGGCCCGGGCGGTGCGGTAGAGGCCCTGGTCGTAGAGCGTCGGCGCGGCCTGGTCGACCGGCTTGTCGGAGGTGAGAAGCGTCGTGCCGGGCCTCTCGCCGGCGTCGGCGTCCCAGGCGCGCCCCGCCCAGTCGATGAAGGCCGCCGGGGAGCCGCAGTCGATGCGGACGGCCGGCTTCTCCTCGGGAAGGATCTCAATGGCCTGCACCAGCGCCTCGGAACCGGCATGGGGAGGCGCGAGGCCGGCCGGGTCAGCGCCCGCGGCGAAGCGGAGGCTGATGCGCCCCGTCTCGTCGGGCATGACGTAGCGGAAGACGCGCTCGTAGGCCTGCCGAGGGCCGCGCGCCGCCTGGCAGACATCGACGTTGGAGAGCGCCTTGCGGCCGTTGATCCAGAGGTCCATGGGCCGCTGGAAGGCCCAGTCGTACACCGGCTCCGCAAGCTTCAGCCGCACGGAGTAGAGCCCGTCCGGCACCGGGACGGCATAGCTGAAGACGGCGCCGGTGCGTCCGTGGCTGTAGAGCGTACGATCGGCCAGGCCCGGCGTGGCGCCGGCGATGGGAGCGCCGGTGACGAAGGGCCGCCCGCCCTCGAAGAAGCGGTCGGCGGACCAGACGATGCCGGAGCTGTCGCGGTACGGCTTGCCTGCACCGCAGAGAATCCGCACGACGCGGCTCGGGTCCGGCTTCGGCGCCTCCGCCTGCGCCTCCACGTAGGCGATGCGCGGCATCCAGGCCAGCAGGTCGTGCTCAGATCCGGCGGCCTTGTCCAGCACAAAGCGGATCACGTCGCCCTGCTTCACCTTCAGCGTCAGGTCGTGGGCCACGCCTGTCAGGTCGCCGGGGTTCACCGTATGCCACCGGGCTTCGCCGCGCCAGTCGGGCCAGACCCGGGCGCCCTCGTGCTGGATACGCACGTTGAGGGGGCCGCCCTCGGCGTTGTGGAAGTACTCCTTCATGGCCCGGCCGGTCACGCGCACCGTGCCGGCCATGGGGGCGGTCCAGGCGCGGACGCACTGCGCCTTGGCGGAAGCCAGCTGCCAGCCGCGGCCCACGCGGGCGGCGCCGGCTGTCTCCCAGTAGCCCTCGGCGCCGCCCACCTGGTTGGGCGTGCCGCCCAGGTCGGCGGAGGGGAGCTTGGCGGGCGCCACCCACTTGGCGGCGGCGTAGGCGATGCCGTCCGCGCTCTCTTCGGCCTTCCAGCCGTTGCGCGTGCCCTCGGTGCGGTGGGCGCCCAGTGCCTCGTAGGCCAGGGCTTCGTCGGGCAGGGCCTCAGCCCGTGCCCAAGCCGAGGCGTTGCCGTCGCCGTCGAGGGTCCGCACCCAGTAGTCGGCCGTCGGGTCCCAGCCGTCGCCCCTATCGAAGAAGAACGTGCCGGTGTGGCAGCGGCCAAGGGTCTTGGAACCCCGGCGCACCTCGTAGCCGCTCACCCAGTTGTCGTCGGCGCCCGGCGACCAGTAGATTGCCACTCCGGTGAAGCCGACGTTGACCTCGCGGCGCGAGCGCACGCGGCCGGGAGCCGTCGGGGCTGTGCCGTCGGAGCGGCTGCCGGGCCTGCGGGGCAGGTTCAGGAAGACCAGTTCGCCCGGCTCCTCTCCCCGGATGCGGATGCCCCGGGCCATG
>CAISJD010000060.1 GCA_903885605.1 uncultured Chthonomonas sp.
CGCAGGATCCCTTTGCCGCTCGGATTCGAGTCGCTGAAGCGGCCTGAGCCGTAGCCCACGCCGTGCGAGCCAGAGAGGTTCGAGGAGAAGTACTTGAACCCGACGATCTTCTTCTGCTCGTCGCGCAGCCATTCGATGAAAATCACCGCATGCCCGCCGGGCGGCGTGGTGCTGTAGCTGAGAAAACTGGCCCGGCGCACCGATCTCGAGGGCCCAGGGCTGGGGATCCGCGGACGGGGTCCGTGCGGCGGCTACGGCCGAGGGGCGGGCGGCAGCGGGCGGCGGCGAGGGAGCGGGCGCCGGGCGCCGAGCGCACCCGAAGGCCAGGCCCGCCGCCGCCGCCAGGCCCGCGGCGCACGCGCAGGCCGCCCGGAGCGTCACCCACCGGACGGCGACCATCGATCCTATGCCGGCTCTCATCGTTGGCACCTCTGGCCGAGCCTACCCTCCATTAAGCGCCCTCCAGGCGGCTGTCAGATAAATGTCAGTAGACTGTCAGTGATTCTGTCAGTGGGGAGGCGCAATACTGATCGTGTTGCGGCTCGACCCGCTGACCGACTGGTGAACGCTACCTGACGCTCCTTCATCTGCGTAGACAATCCGGTCGAGCCCCTTCATTTCATGCGCCGGCGCCCAGGCTGAGCCGGCTGCACGGGCAAACCGCCCATATGCCATGCTAACGGTACCGTATGCCGGCCGCACCGGCGGCTGCGGCGTACAGGCCACACAGCGGTTGGCCAGGTTGCACGGGAGGCGGGCGTCGTGATGGCGATGAGGAAGGGCCCTGCGGGCAGCTCGCCCGCTGATCCGACGGCAGGTGGGACGCTCGACATCGCCCTTTTCGGCGGCCTTGCGGTCCTGACCGACGGCGCTCCGGCGGCAGGCTTGACCTCGCGAAAGGCGGACCGGCTTCTGGCATACCTCACGCTCGAGGCCGGCCGTCGTGTCCAGTGCAGCGCCCTCGCCTCCACGTTCTGGCCGGCAACCGAGAGCATGGACAGCGTCCACCACGGTATAGGGGCGTTGCGGCGCGCGCTCGGCCCGCACGGCGACCGCATCCATCTTGCCGGTGGGTATGCCACCATCGACCTGGCCGGGGCGCGCGCCGATGTAGCGGAGTTCGACGCGGCCATAGCCCGCAATGACCCCGCCTCGCTCAAGGTAGCCGCCGAGCTCTATCGCGGGCCGCTTCTGCATGGCTGGCAGGAGCGCTGGGTGACATCCCACCGAGAGCGGCGGCGGAAGCAGTACATCGATGCTCTGAAGGCGCTGGCCGTCGCCGCGCGCGCGTCGCATGACCTGCGGGCGGCCGCCGACTGGGCCCGCCGCCTTGCCTTCGCCGCGCCGGGCGACGAACATGCGTGGGAGCTACTGATGGAGACGCTCGTGATGGCCGGCGAGCGGACCGCGGCCCTCGAGGCGTTTGAGCAGTGTCGTGCGCACCTGAGCGCCCGCCACAGGATCACTCCGCCGGATGCCATGGTGCAGTGGCGGCAGTCCATCCTGCTCGCGGCTCCAGCCACGCAAGCGACGGCGCAAGCGACGGCAGGGCAGCCCGTCGCCCAGGCGCCCCGGTCCGGCGGCGCGTTGCCCAGCGGTGAAGGGCACTACATCGTGCGGCCACAGGACGCCCTGCTGGCCGAAGCGCTCCAGCGGCGCGAGAGCATCATACTGATCCGAGGCCCCCGGCACTCCGGCAAGTCATCGCTACTGGCGCGCGGCATGGCTGAGGCGCGAGCAGGGGGAGCCCGCGGCGTGTACCTCGACGTGTCGACGCTCTCGGAGGACGAGGTCAGCGGCATGGATGAGCTCTGCGCGGCGCTGGCGGGCCGGCTGGCCATGGCCCTCGACGTGGACGAGAGCCCGCAGGAAGTCTGGCGTAGCCACCTCGGACCGGGCGCCAACCTCGAACGGTACCTGCTCAAGCGCGTGCTGTCGACTGACGATGCACCCCTCGCCTGGGCGCTCGATGGGGCCGATCGCCTGCTGGGGCTACGCTATTCGGACGAGTTCTTCTCGCTGCTCCGGCTCTGGCACGAGAAACGGGCATTTGAGCCCGATCGACCGTGGGACCGGCTCACGGTCGCCATCGTCTGCGCCACAGAGCCTCACCTCTACATCAGCGACCTGAACCGATCGCCGTTCAACGTCGGCGCCAGGGTCGACATGATGGACTTCTCGCCGGATGAGGTCGGCGAGCTTGCGGCCAGGTACGGGCTGAGCCGGCTCGACGCCGCCGACCTGCACGAGTGCCACGGGCTACTGGGCGGTCATCCGTACCTGACGGCGCGGGCATTCCGCGACATGGCCGCCCAGGGCCTGGGTTGGGCCGAGTGCGCCGGGTGGGTTCGGTCCGAGTTCGGGCCGTTCGGCGACCTGGTCCAGGGCCTGCGCCAGAGCATCGAGGCCGACCCGGAGCTAGCCGAGGCAGTCGCATGCCTGAAGCGCGGCTCGGAGTGCCCGGAGCGCGGCTTCTTCCGGTTGCGCTCGGCCGGCATACTGGCCGGCGAAACGCGAACCGCCGCCCGGTGGAGATGCGGCCTCTACGCAGAGCGGCTCTCGCCCACCATGACAGGTTAGGGACCGATGCCCGGCGCTCCGGACCCCAGGTTCTATGTTACGGGGGGCTCGCTCCCGCGCGAGGCCACGAGCTACGCCGCCCGCGACGCGGACTGCCTGCTGCTGTCGGAGCTGCAAGCCGGGCAGTTCTGCTATGTGCTCGACACGCGCCAGGTGGGCAAGTCGTCGCTGATGGTGCGCACGGCCTCGCGGCTGAAGGAGCTCGGACACTCCATCGCGATCCTGGACCTGACCAGCGCCGGCCAGAACGTCACTGTCGACCAGTGGTACGCCGGGCTCCTCTTCTCCATCGGCTCCCAGACCGGCACAGAGGACGAGCTCGACCGTTTCTGGATGTCGCATGCTCAGCTGGGTCCCGCGCAACGGTGGTTCGCCGCCATCCAGAGCGTCCTGCTCGGTGGCCAGGCATCCGACCGCCCGGTCGTGATCTTCGTTGATGAGATTGACGTGGTTCGCGGGCTCCCCTTCTCCGTCGATGAGTTCTTTGCGGCGATCCGGGAGTGCGCCAACCGGCGGACCTACGACCCGGCGATGCGGCGGCTGACGTTCTGCCTCCTGGGCGTTGCGGCGCCCACGGACCTGGTCCGCAACCCGCAGATCACTCCGTTCAACGTGGGCCGCAGGATCGAGCTGCACGACTTCAGCGAGGACGAGGCACGGCCGCTCGCGAACGGCCTCCCGGGGGCAGGAACGCCCGAGGACGGCGAGGTCGGCGTCCTGCGGCGGGTCCTCTACTGGACAGGGGGCCACCCCTACCTGACGCAGCGCCTCTGCCGAGCGGTAGCCGGGGCGGCCGCCAGGAGCGACCGCGAGGTGGACGCCGTATGCCGGGCCACCTTCCTGGACAGGGCCGCCGGTGAGACCGACGCGAACATGGCATTCGTGCGCAACCGGCTGCTTAACGACAACCCGGGCCTGCCGCAGGGCGCGACGCTGCTGGACACCTACCAGCGCGTGTTGCGCGGCCGGGAGCGCATCCGTGACCATCCTGCCGATCCGGTGGCCATCGGGCTCCGCCTGAGCGGCATCGTCCGGGTGGAGGATGGGGTCCTCCGGGTACGAAACCGCATCTACGCGCATGTCTTCGGAAGGAAGTGGATCGCCGAGAACGCCCTGCCTCAGGAGGTCCAACGGCAACGCAGGGCCTACGTCCGCGGCATGACGCGTGCGATCAGTGTCTCCGTCGCGGTCGTGGCCCTCCTCGCGTTCGCGCTGTACCAGTCGATGCTGGCCCAGATGACGGCGCAAGGGGCGGCGGCCCATTCGCTGGCGGAGTCGCCGGGCAACCACCGTGCCGCGCTGGTACACGCGCGTGACGCGGCCCGCCTCGCCCGGTGGATGCGCGGCGCGGCGGCTGAGCAGGCATGGAGCGGCCTCAGCGATGTGCTGGGCGCGCCGCTCTGCATGGTCCAGAGCGCCGAGGCCGGCGGAGTGGCGGCTGTGGCCTACCTACCGGACGGCAAGGGCGCCGTGGTCGCCGGGTCGGACGGCATCTGGCGCGTCTGGCAGCGCGACAGGTCGGTCGCGCGAAGCCACCCGGTAGCCGTGGGCCAGGTTAACGCCGTACGCCTGAGCCGCGACGGAAGGCGCGTCGCGTTCCTCGGCGCCGGCGGCCTGGTGCAGGCATGCTCCACCGATAGCGGCCGATGTGGTGCGCCGACGACAGGCAACGGGCACATCGTCCGCAGCATCGGCTGGAGCGGCCAGAACCTGCGGTGTGCCGGTGTCGGGCTGGGCAACGATGTCGTCGTCGGCACGGTGGGCTCCAACAGCGCGACACGCCTGACGGGACACCAGGGGTTCGTGACCTCTGCCGCCTTCTCGACCGCAGGCGATAGGCTGGCGACAGGTTCCGTAGACGGAACGGTCAGGCTCTGGGATGCGGCTACCGGCAAGCCGCTCGCCCTTGGCCCGGATCTCAGGAGCGCCCCCAGGATCGTCACCTTCGACCCGGGCGACCGGCTTGTCGTGTCGGCGGATAGCCTCGGCGTGGTGGTGGTGTGGCGCATCTCCGATGACCGCACCGAGGCAGCGTTCCCGGGCCTGGGCGAAGTGGCACGCATCGCGGTATCGCCTGACGCCTCGCTCTGCGCGGTCGCCGGCGCCGACGGCATGGTCCGCGTATGGCCGATGTCCATGAACCCGATAGCCCCCGTGGCAAGCATAACCACCGGGGCTGCCGCCATCACGGCTGTCGCGTTCAGCCCGGACAGCCGGCGCTTGATGGTCGGATCGGCGCAGGCGCTCCAGGAGTGGTTCCTTCGGCCTGCCAGGCCGGGCAGCGGGCATGCAGAGCTGATACGGGCCGCCGACGCGCTTCTCCACGGGTACGCCGGGGCCGGCGGAGACCGGTAGCGCCGCAGGGCCGGCCGCGCGGGCTTGCGCGGACCCCATGCCTGCGGTCGGGGGTCTATACTGATAGCCATGGATGGCCTCGCAGTACATACCAGGACGCCCGACGAGGGTTTCCTACGTGATCTTGACAGCCTGTTCACGGACGCGGCCGCAGGGCAGGGCGATGCGGCCATGCTCCAGCGCGTGCTGGATGCCTCGATGCGCGCAGTGGCGGGCACTCGCGGCTTCCTGGCGCTGGTTGATCGAGAGACCGGTGACATGGAGGTCGGGCCGATCAGCGGCCCTGATTGGACCGACGAGAAGCGCCTGCTCCGTCTCTCGCTTGCCCACGAGGCCAAGCGGGGCATCACCGGCAACGTGGCCGTAACGGGCGAGCCGCACCTGACCGGCGACGCGCCGTCGGACCCGCTCTATATCCCCTACTTCGCCGATGTCCGAAGCGAGATCGCCGTACCTATCATGGGTACTTCGGGCCACTCGTGGGGCGTGATCAACATCGAGAGCGAGCGAGCCGACGCGTTCAACGCCGGCGACCTGGCGCGGTTGCGCGTCCTGGCCCATGCCGCCGCCACCGCCCTGCGCGTGCAAGGCTTTAGAAACCGCGAGTCGGCGCTGGTGGAGATCGGCAACGACCTCACCACCACGTTCAACACCGAGGACCTGATGCACCGCGTGGTGAGCGTGGCGGCCGATGTGCTGCGGTTCGAGGACTGCTCCGTCTTCCTGATCGATGAGATCACCCAGCGCCTCGTGCTGCGCGCGTCCCAAGGAGCGCTAGCGGCCGAGGTGGGCCAGGCGGACTATGAGGTCGGCGAAGGGTTGACGGGCTGGGTGGCGCAGACCGGCGAGGCTCTCCGCGTCTGCGAGCCGTACCGCGATGCCCGGTGGCGCGGGCGGCACACGGAGTTCCCGGACCACGAGATCGCAGCGCTCCTGGCGGTGCCCATCGTGAGCCGCGGCGGCATCCTGGGCGTCATCCGCGTCCTGCGGCGCAAGGGCCGGCGGGCGTGGGTTTCCAACGACTTCAGCGAGGCCGAGCAGCGCGTGCTGAGCACCATCGCCAGCCAGGTTGGCGCGGCAGTGGAGAACGCCAGGAGCCACCAGAGGCTGATGCAGTCGGAGCGCATGGCGGCCTGGGGCGAGCTCTCGGCCCGGTCCGCGCATATGATCGGCAACCGAACATTTGCGCTGAAGGGCGACCTGAATGAGGGCGCGTACCTCGTCGAGCAGATGACGCCGGGCCCGCTCCGCGAGGAGATTGCAGGCCTCTTCCGCAGCATGACGCGGGGCGTGGCGCGCCTGGAGGAGATCCTGCGCGAGTTCCGCGACTTTGTCATGGCCACCCAACTCACGCGCGGGCAGGTGGACGTGCGCGAACTCCTGCTGGAGACGCTGGACGAGAGCTGGCCCAAGAGGTCCGCCGTCACGCTCACGACTGATATCGCTGAAGGCCTCCCGGCCATTGACTGCGACGCGCCCAAGCTGAAACGGGCGATCTCCGAGCTTCTTGAGAACGCCGTCAGCTTCCAGCCCACCGGCGGACGCGTAACCGTTGCGGCCCGACGGGTCCCGCGCGACGAGACGCAGGAGCACCGCCTGCCCCCCGGCCGCGACTACGTGCAGATCGAGGTGGCGGACAGCGGACCCGGCGTACCCGCCGAGGCCAAAGAGCGCATATTCCAGCCGTTCTACACATCGCGGGCCAAGGGCATGGGGCTTGGCTTAAGCATCGTTAAGGGTATCGTTGAATCGCACGAGGGGCTTATCCGCGAGGCGGGAACGAGCGGCGCAGGTGCGCGGTTCCAGCTCTTCCTGCCGGCCACCGATAGATAGGAGTTATAACATGGCGAGAGTGCTGCTGGTAGACGACGAGGATGAAATGCGGGCGGCGCTGAAACGGCGCCTGGACCGCGAGGGATATGAGGTCAACACAGCCGCCTCGGCCGAGGAAGCGCGCCGGGCCCTGCACGGGAGCGCGGCATACGACATCGTCGTCACAGACATGTCCATGGAGGACTCCGATAGCGGCCTCCGCGTGCTGGAGCAGGCGCTGACGTGCGACATCTTCACGGAGGTGATCGTCCTGACGGCCTACGGCAACGTGGCGAATGCCGTTGAGTCGATGCGCCGGGGCGCGTTCGACTACCTGGAGAAGAACGTGCCGGGCGTCGATGCCTACGAGATCCTGACCATCAAGATGGCCCAGGCCATGGAGCGTCGCCGCACCGCCGTCAATACCGTGCGCCGTCTGGAGCAGCAGGTCAGGACGCTGAGCCACGCAGGCCAGCCGCCCAACGGGTGACGGAGGAGGTTCACTGGATATGCGACACATCTGGCTGACGCTGGACCGGGGCGATATCGAAACCGAGCGGCTGCAGTGCGAGCAGGAAGGTAAAGATACGGCGCCGCTGGCCGAGCAGTTCGAGAGCGTCCTCGCGCTGGACCTGGCCGATCCTGCCAACCAGCAGGCCGTCGGGGCCTTGCTTGATGCCACGGCAGAACTGCCGGTCCGGGCCGACTTCCCGTATGCCGAGCCCTCCGACCTGGCGGGCATCAGCTCCCTGCGTCCTGCCGGTGCGGGCAACATGCCCGCGGCGCCTGCGGCGGCGGAGCTTGAGGATCGGGTTTATGGCGCATGGGTGGGCCGTTGCGTCGGCTGCCTGCTGGGCAAGCCGGTTGAGGGTTGGCGGCGCGACCGCATGTGGGGCTACCTGCGCGACCTCGGCCGATGGCCGCTATCGGACTTCTTCCGCTATGACGTGGCTTCTGAAGCCGTGCGCGCGAAGTACGACATGCGGCCCGAGGCCTGCTTCGCAGACCGCGTGACGGCCATGCCGGAGGACGACGACACCAACTACACCACCACCGGCCTCGCCATCCTGAAGCGGTTCGGGCCGCACTTCACGCCCGAGAACGTGGCCGAGTTCTGGATGACGGACATCCCGATCCTCCACACCTGCACCGCTGAGCGAGTGGCCTACCGCAACTTCGTGCTACAGGTTCCGCCTCCGCGCTCCGCGTCGTACCGAAACCCATACCGGGAGTGGATTGGAGCCCAGATTCGCGCCGATTTCTTCGGCTACGCCGCCCCAGGCAATCCTGCGCTTGCCGCCGACATGGCATGGCGAGACGCGAGCATCAGCCACGTGAAGAACGGCATCTACGGCGAGATGTGGGCAGCCGCCATGGTCTCGGCCGCCTTCGTCAGCACGTCGCCCAGGCAGGCGCTTGATGCCGGATTGGGCCAGATCCCCGTGCGGTGCCGCCTTGCCGAAGCGCTCGGCCGCGTGATCGAGTGGCACGAGGCCGGCATGGAGTACGATGAAGCGGCGGCCCGCATCCATAGTGAGTGGGACGAAACACGAGGCCATGACTGGTGCCACACCATCTCCAACGCCATGGTAGTGGCTCTGGGGTTGCTCTGGGGCGACGGCAACTTCGCGCAGTCGATCTGCAGGTCAGTTCAGCCCTGCTTTGATACCGACTGCAACGGAGCCACGGTCGGCTCGGTGATGGGTGCGCTCATGGGCCGCAAGAGCCTGCCCGCGGCCTGGGTCGATGGGATTAACGATACACTGTATACCGGAGTAGCCGGCTACCAGACGGTCCGCCTGACCGATATGGCCGCCGAGACGCTTGATGTGATCGAAGCCGTTAGCCGTGCGTGACCATCGGAGGAGCAGCGTCGCGGCATCGCTGCACAGCGACGCCTCCCAAGGATCCCAATGACACTTCCGTTCACGGGTTCGCCGCAGGACCGGCCGCCGGCAGCCGACAGCAGAGAGACGGCCGAACCGCAGGTCTCGACGGCTTCGGCACGGCTGAACAGGCAAATGGCTGAAGGGATGGAGAGCGGCAAGGCGGCCGGCGGCCGACTGGCGCGGGCCCTTGAGCAGATGCGCGGCATCGCCGGTGACGGCGCCATGTCGGTCCTTATCGCTGAGGCCGATGCGGCAATCCAGCAGATACGAGCCGCCGAGGAGAGCATCCAGAAGGCCTTCACAGAGGCCCGCGGCCTGGTTGCCGAAGCGCAAGGAGCGAGCCGCGCAAAGAGCGAGTTCCTCGCCAACATGAGCCATGAGATCCGCACACCGATGAACGGGATCATCGGCATGACCGGGCTGCTCATGGGCACGTCGATGACCAACGAGCAGCGCGAGTACGCCGACACGATCCGGCGCAGCGCCGACGCCCTGCTCACTGTAGTGAACGATATCCTCGACTTCTCCAAAATCGAAGCCGGCAAGCTCGAAATAGAGAACACGACATTCGACCTCGAAACACTGCTCGACGAGACGATGGACATCTTCGCCCTGCGGGCCGCCGAGCAGAACCTTGAGCTCACTTGCCTCATAGACCCGGATACCCCTCGGCTCGTCCACGGCGATCCGGGCAGGCTCCGCCAGGTGCTGACGAACCTCATCGCCAATGCGCTCAAGTTCACGGCGACCGGCGAGGTCTCGGTCACCGTGTCGCCGGCGTCGGACAACGCCGACGATCCGCGCGTCTGGTTCAGGGTAAAGGACACGGGCATCGGCATCGCACCGGACAAGCTTGATCGGCTCTTCCTGCCGTTCGTCCAGGTCGATGCCTCCAGCACTCGCCGCTATGGCGGCACCGGATTGGGCCTCTCTATCGCCCATAAGCTCGTCGGGCTCATGGGCGGCTCCATCGGCTGCAGCAGCGTTGAGGGCCGGGGTTCTGAATTCTGGTTCACGGCGCCCCTGGAGCGCGAAGGTCACGCTGAGCCGGTGTCCGCACACCTCGAGGAGCTACGCGGCGTTCGCGTCCTGTGTGTTGATGACAACGCCACCAACCGGCGCGTGCTCCACGGCATCATGGGGGCGTGGGGTTGTCGCCATACCGAAGTCGCCGATGCGGGAAGTGCGCTTGCCGAGCTGAGGGAGGCCTCTCGCATGGAAGACCCCTACCGTGTGGCGATCATCGATATGGAGATGCCCGGCGTCGATGGTGAAGCGCTGGGGCTTGTGATCCGCTCCGATCCGACGATCAACAAGACAGCGCTCGTCCTGCTCACTTCAAGGGGTGGCCATGACGACATGGCGCGGCTCAAGAAGGCCGGGTTTTCCCAGTTCCTGACGAAGCCCGCGAAGCAAGGCCAACTGAGCGCCGCACTGGTCCGCCTGCTCCACGGCGGGCCCACGCCGGTTACGCGGGCCAAGCTGGACCGCGGGGCCAAGGCCATCGTGCGCCCCGACGGTTCGCAGCCGCGCATCCTGGTGGCGGAGGACAATGCCGTCAACCAGAAAGTGGCCATGCGGATCCTGGAGCGCCTGGGATGCCTGGCGGACGCGGTGGCCGACGGGCTCGAGGCCGTCCAGGTCCTGAGCCGCATTCCCTATGACCTGGTCCTGATGGACATACAGATGCCGAACATGGATGGCCTGACGGCCACCATGCGCATCCGCGAGCCGGCCTCGCGCGTGCTTAACCCCGGGGTACCGATCATCGCCATGACCGCCCACGCCATGAAGGGCGACCGCGAGCGGTGCCTGGCCTCGGGCATGGATGATTACCTGGACAAGCCTGTCCAGATGACGCGGCTCGCCGACGCCCTCACCCGCTGGATCAGCACCGATGAAGGGGCATCACGCAACGCCTCGGTGCAGACAGGAACACGCATGTTCTCACTCGCTATGCTGACCGAAGAGATGGGTCTGGACGAAGCCGAGGCCAAGGAGGTGCTCAGCCTCTTCCTCGACGATATGCCCTCGCAGTTGGCCGCCCTCCGCGAGGCGGCCGTCGGCAGCCTCGCGCCCACGGTGAAGAACCTGGCGCACTCCGTCAAGGGCGCCTGCGCCAACGTGGGAGCCGAACGGCTGCGCGATATCGCCTACCGCTTGGAGTGCATGGGCGCGGCCGGCGACCTGAACGACGTCGAAATCGTCCTGCACGACCTGGAGGCGGAGTACGAAAGCGTGGCCGAGGAGATGCGGCGCCTGATCGACGGCGAATGACGGCCCCCAGGCTCCGGATCGGCGTCGGCTGCCTCATGGCCCTGGCGATTGCCTCCGTGGCGGCCGCGGGCGCTCAGCCCAGTGCAATAAGGGAGAAGCCCGTGTCCAAGACAGGCGGTGTGGTGCGCGTCACCGATTTCGGGGCAACGCCCGGCGACCAGTCCGACGACACCGCGGCGGTGCGGGCGGCCATCGACCATGCCGTCAAGACCAGGGCGCGCCGGCTGGAGTTCCCCAAGGGCAGGTACACATTCGCCCCGGCCGAGGCCACCCGTCCCGGCCGCATCCTCTTCCAGGTGCAGAACGCCGGGAACCTGACCATCGACGGCATGGGCTCGGAGTTCATCTTCTCCGGCATCAGCGGCTGCTTCTGGTTCGGCGGCTGCCGCAACGTCACCGTGTGCAACCTGACGATCGACTGGGACCGGATGCCATTCTCCGTGGGCAAGGTCATCGCCGCGGCCAGGCAGTCGTTCCTCGTGCAGGTGCGCCCTGAGTACCCGGTCAAAGGCGGCGAGCCCGTCGGCGCCTTCATGGAGTACGATGCCGAGACCGAACTGCCCGCGCAGAACGGCCTCGACGTCTACAACGCGGTGGAGCGCACAGAGCTGGTGGGGCCGCAACTGCTCCGGGTTCACCTCACCCGCGAGATCCCCGTGCCCGTGGGCCGGCTCGTGGTGCTGCGGCATCAGGTCTACAGCTACAACGGCTTCACCGCCGACCGATGCACGAACATGAAGTACGAGGACCTGACCCTCTACACCGTGCCGGGCATGGGCTTCGTCAGCATCGTCTGCAAGGACGTGACCCTCCGCCGGTGCGCCGTCACAGTGAAGCCGGGCACGCACCGCATCATGTCCGCCACCGCCGACGCGTCGCACTTCGGCGGCTGCAAAGGCACCGTGCGCCTGGAAGGCTGCCGGTTCGACGGCATGGGCGACGACGGCGTCAACATCAAGTCCGGCCTGTACCTGACCGTGAAGGAGAGGGTCGACGACCACACCGTGCTGGCCGCGCACAACCTGAAGATGGCCGACGTGCCCGACGCCGGCGACACCATGGAGATGTCGCACGTGGCGGACCTGATCCCCTACGGCTTGGCCACGGTGGTCAAGGCGGTGAACGAGGGCGGTCCGGAGGGCCTCCACCGCGTGGAGTTCGCCGAAGCCCTACCCGAGGCGCTCCAGCCCGGCGACGTGCTGGGCAATGCCACCCGGACGCCGCGCGTGCGCATCAAGGATTGCCGCATCGGCCCCAACCGTGCGCGCGGGATGCTGCTCCAGACCCGCGACGTGGTGGTGGAGGGCTGCACCTTCACACGCTGCACCTCGGCCGGCGTCCTGGTGCTCACGGAGGTGGTCTACTTCTTCGAGAGCATCGGCACCCGCAACGTCACCATCCGCAACAACACCTTCATCGACTGCAACTACGGCGCGGCCGGCGCAGGCGGCGCCCTCTGCGCCCTCGCCTGGCTCAAGGACTTCGCCGAGCCGCCGCGCCCCGGCGTCCACCGCGACATCGCCTTTCGCAACAACCGCGTGATCGGCACCGACAACTGCGGCATCTACGTCTCCGGCGTGGCCGACATCACGGTCACAGGTAACCAGATCGAGCAAGCCGGCCGCAAGCCCACAGGCCCCACCGGCTCAGCCGCGGTCTACATCCGCAGCAGCAGCGGCATCAAGCAAGAGCGCAACCGCATCCCCACCGACAAGCAGGGCGAAGGCTTCAAGACCGCAGTAGAGTACGGGCCGGGGTGCGAGGGGGTTGTGGAGGGGAAGCGGGGGTAGGTCAGAACCCCCTACCCCTTTATACCCGTCAGGGTGATGCCCTGGATGAAGGTGCGCTGGGCCAGGAAGAAGATGATGATGATGGGTACCGTCATCACCGCCGAGGCGGCGCTGAGCATGGACCACTCGGCGCCGTGCTGGCTGACGAAGCGCTGGAGGCCGATGGAGAGGGTGTAGGAGCGCTCGTCGTTGAGGTAGAGGAGCGGGCCGAGGAAGTCGTTCCAGGAGCCGATGAAGGCGAAGAGGCCCACGGTGGCCAGGGCCGGCTTGCTCAGCGGTAGGATGAGCCGCGTGAAGATGCCCAGGTCTGAGCAGCCATCGATGCGGGCGGCGTCGGAGAGCTCGTCCGGGATCGTCATGAAGAACTGGCGCAGCAGGAAGATGCTGAACGCGTTGCCGAAGAAGGGCGGCACCACCAGAGGCAGGATGGTGCCGATCCAGTGGAGCGAGCGGAAGATCGTGAAGGTCGGCACCATCGTCACCTGCCCCGGCAGGATCATGGTCGCCAGCATCGACCAGAAGACCCACTCGCGGCCCTTCCAGCGCACCTTCGCCAGGCTGTAGGCCACCAGCGAGCAGCTCAGCACCGTGCCCAGCACGTTCAGCGCGCAGATGCGCAACGTGTTGAGCGTGTAGAGCCCAAACGGCACGTAGGTGAGCGCCCGGGGGAAGTTGCGCCATTGCGGCGGGTGGGGGACCCAGACCGGCGGCATGGCAAAGACCTGGGCGTCGGGCTTCAGCGCCGTGGCCACGAGCCAGTAGAAGGGCAGGAAGAAGAGCAGGCCGATAGCGATGAGCGTGCCGTGCGAGAGCAGCGCATCCAGCGCCGCGAGCCAACGGCGGCGGCTCATCGGCCCTCCCCCGCGTAGTAGACCCAGCGCACCGAGGTCTTGAAGACCAGCAGCGCACAGACCAACGTCACCAGGAAGAGCACCCAGGCCATGGCCGAGGCGTAGCCCATGCGGAAGTCCAGGAACGCCCGGTTGAAGAGGTGCAGCGCGTAGAACATGGTGCTGTCCTGCGGCCCGCCCGAGGTCATGACGTAGGCCTGCGTGAAGTACTGGAACGAGCCGATGAGCCCCATGATCAGGTTGAAGAGGATCACCGGCGAGAGCATCGGCAGAGTGACGTGACGGAACTGCTGGAGCTTGCCGGCGCCGTCCAGCGCGGCGGCCTCCGTCAGCGACTCGGGCACGTCCTGCAGGGCGGCGAGGTAGATCACCATGCCGCCGCCCGCGCCCCAGAGCCCCATGAGGATGAGCGCCGCCTTGGCCCAGGCAGGATCGGTGAGCCAGCCGGGCTGCATCAGGTGCATCTTCCCCAACGCGATGTTGATGAGGCCCATCTCGGGGTTGAGCAGCCAGAGCCAGAGGATCGACGTGGCCACCACCGGCGTGATGCTGGGCAGATAGTAGATGGTCCGGTAGACCGTCATGCCCTTCACCTTGCGGTTGAGGAGCAGCGCGATACCAAGCGACGCCACCAGGCCCACGGGCAAGCCGGCCACCACCATGTAGAGCGTGTTCCAGAGGGATTTCCAGAAGAGGTCATCCTCGAAGAACATGCGCCGGTAGTTCTCGAACCCGATGAAGCGCGGCGGACGGATCGCGTCGAAGCTGCAGAGGCTGTAGTAGGCCGACGCGATGACCGGGTAGGCGAAGAAGACGACGAACCCGATAATCCACGGCGCGGCGAAGGCGAGGCCGGTGAGTTGCGCCCCGCGCGACGCGCGTCGTTTGCCGGGGCGAAGGGGTGAAGGGGTGAAGGGGTGAGATCGGCCTCTCATTGCTGGCGCACCTTCCGTAGGCCGGAGGGCAGGACCCAGGTGTCAGCGTGGTTGAGCATACCGACCAGCGTGCCGATCACGGCATCGTAGGCCAGGAAGAGCTCGCGCGCAGGATCGCGCTCGACATACCCGCACCGAACCGCGAACTCAAGCCAGACCTGCGTCTCGGCTGCCTCTGCCTCGGCGTCGCTGAGCTTGCTCACGAAAGCAGCTTCATACCGACGCTTCCGCCATGCCTCGGCGAGATTGGCACAGACGGATCGAGACGAGCGGCGTATCTGGTCAGTCAGGGCGTAGGCCTCCTCACGAGGCCAGGCTCGGCTGCACTCGTAGATGGTCATCGCGGCAACGAATGCACGCTTGTACACGTCCAGGTCCCTGTGCCCCTGTACCTTCTCACCCACGTCTGTTCACCCCCTCACCCCGGCACCCATTCACCCCTGCATAGCCTCCGGCCCTCCTCACCTCCTCAGCCGGACTCACTGGCGCAGGTCCCGCAGCGCGTCCAACTGCTCGCGGGTCATGCGGCGCTGGAGGTCGGCCAGCAACGCCACCGGGTCGCCGCCGCCCAGCATGACCTTCTCCTCGACGCGGCCGATCTCGCGGGCGTAGGTGGGCCAGATGGGCGTTCCGGGCGGACCGAAGGTGTTGCGGCTGCGCGAGAGATTAACTGCGAAACGGAAGAGGGCGCTCTGCTGGAACGCCGGGTCGGCGCCGGCCTCCACCACCGGCGGCACGTTGCCGATGCCGCTGCAGAAACGGGCGACGGGCTTGGGGCGGGTGAACCAGTCGAGGAACTTCCAGGCGGCCTCCTTGTTTTTGCACGCGGCGGGGATGACGAAGACGCTGCCGCCGGCGCTGGAGCAGTTGGAGCGGCCGCCCGGCGGCGACGGCAGCGGAAACCAGCCCCACTCGAGCTTGGGCGCGTAGCGGTGCACGAACTGCTCGGCCCACTCGCCTGTGGACCACATGGCTACCTTGCCCACGAAGAAGGGCCCGTTGGCGGTCTGATCGCTGCCGAAGGTGCTCTGGAAGACCTGCATCTTCTTGAGGTCATACGTCTTGGCGTAGGAGGCAAGCCAGCGCAACGCGGCCAGGTTGCCGGGGTGGTCGGCGGTGATGCGGCCCGTGGCGGGGTCCACCCACTGGCCGCCGAAGACGTAGGCCCAGAGCGCCAGCCCACCCGGGCGGAAGCCGTAGCGAACGAACGAGCCGCGGCCGTCGTAGCGCGTGCAAGCCCTGGCGGCGGCGTCCAACTCGGCGATGGTCGTGGGCGGACGGTCGGGATCGAGGCCGGCCTCGCGGAAGATGGCCTTGTTGTAGGCGATGAAGCTGGTGTTGGTGGTGGCGCAGAGGCCGTATACCTTGCCGTTCACGCGCAGCATCCGGGCCACGCCGGGCGTGAAATCGCGCTCCAGGTCACGGCCCGAGCGCTTCAGGTAGCCGTCCAGCGGTTCCAGCACGCCGCGCATGGCGTAGCCCGCCAGTTCATCGGCCCAGATGGTGGACATCACGTCCGGCGTTGCGCCTCCGGCAAAGGCGATGCGAACCTTCTGGTAGCCGGAGTTGCCGAACTGGCTGAGCATCTGCACCTGGATGCCTGGGTGCTCGCGGTTGAACTCGTCGACCAGCCGCTGTTGGGTGTTGAACTCCTCGGCCGACCAGCCGGTCCAGTAGATCACCTGCTTGGGCGCCGGGCCCGTGGCGAGCCGCCCGCAGCCCACGGGAGCCAGGACCGCCACTGCGGCGATCGGCAGCCAGACGAGGCGGCGGCGCAGGGAGGCAGTGTGCAAGCTCATGCCCAAGAGGATACCGAACCTGGGCGGCTCAGCGCGCCGGAAGGCCATACATCGCGAGGATGTTCGCGGCCGGCACGTCCGGCTGGAAGAGGTGCGCCGGCGCGAGGATGTAGCCGCCGCCTGCACCCAGCGTCTCGCAGTAGCGGCGGGCCTCGGCGGCAACCTCCTCCGGCGATCCGAGCGGGAGCAGGCGCTGCATATCGATCCCGCCGTGGAAGCAGAGGCGGTCGCCGTAGCGGGCCTTGAGCGCCGCGGGCTGCATGTCCGGCCCCACGGGTTGGATCGGGTCAAGGATGTCCACACCCAGCTCGATCAGGTCCGGGATGAACGGTGCGATGCCTCCACAGGAGTGGAACATGACCCGGGCGCCGAGGTGGTGGATGCGGTCGATCACGCGCTTCAGGTACGGGGCCACCATGCGCCGGAACATGGGCAGCGAGATGAGCGGGCCGTTCTGACTCCCGAGGTCCGAGATCAGCAGGAAGAGGTCGATGCGCCCGCCGGCGGCCTCCTGCGCCCGCGTGTAGTCCTCCACATAGAAGTCGGCGAACCGCTGCGACAGGGCACGGCACCAGTCGGGACGCTCGGCCATGTCGAGGAAGAAGGCCTCCCAGCCGCGGACGAGGCCCGGCCGCTGCCACACGTCGGCGAAGCCGTAGAGGATCGCCCGGTCGCCCGCCCGGTCGCAGGCCGCAGGAAGGCCGCTGTAGTCGAAGCAGTCGGGCGTGGGCCAGGGGAAGGCCTCCAGGTCGGCCTCGCAGATCGCGCCGGCAAGAGCCCCTGGAACGTCCTCGCGCATGGGGCCCCACTCCGTGGCGTTGTGGACGTACTGCTCACCCCACAGGTTACGGATGACGCCGCCCGGCAGCGTCTGCTCCGGCGGACCCACGGCCTCCACGCGGGCGATGTCGATGCCCAGGTCGTCCAGCAGCCTTTGCTCGTCGCGGTGGCCGAGATGGGCGTAGAGCCGGTTCATGGTGGGCGTCTCGGCCCAGAAGTCGCGCGGGGTTCGGTCGGGCGTCTGGCGGTTCACGGCCGCGAGGACCCGCTCTCGCGAGGTCATGGTCATCGCTCGACCACGACCCAGTCGCAAGGCGGGCAGGTGACAGACGAGCCGGCGGCGACGCGACGCACAGGGGCGGCGGCCACGGTGACGTCGACGCCGGAGCGCCGCTCGACGAGGCGAGCGCGTCTCACGGGCGGACCCGACAGGACCACGGCGCCGCCGAAGACCGAAGTCAGCCCGATGCGGCGGCTACGCTCCAAAGGCAAGCCGTCCAACGAGGCCGCCAGGAAGGGTCCGCCGGAGCCGGAAAGCACGACCCTCCCGCCCACCGTGACAGCGCCCGCCGCGGAGACCGCCAACAATCCGCCGGCGCCGTCGACATGCACCAGGCAGGGCCAACCGCGAGCGCCGTCGAGGCGAACAGCCCGGCCCGCCACGGTGGCGGAGGCGCGAACGGACCCGGCGCCGTCCTCCGGCGGGAAGAGGCCCGCACATGAGCCGCCGCCCTGCCGGGGCATCGACACGATGCGCCACGCGGCGCTCCCGGGCGCCAGGCGGTCGGTCCCCTTGGCGTGAACCGCACCGAACAGGCCCACGTAGGGGTTCACGCGGGCGTCGCAGAGGGCGTCGTAGGACTTCCCCGCCGCATCCATGCCGGGCATCATCTCCCAGGGCTTTTCGGCCGTCAGCACCGAGCCGGCGCCCAGCTTGCGCCGTCCGAAGGTGCGCCCGCCTGCGCGAATCGTCACGGTACCGGACAGCGGCGCAAGATCCACAGCGGGCAGGGCGCCGGCATCCTCGCGACGGCCGGTCTCGCGGACACCGCAGAGGCGCTCAAGGCGGCGTAGATCGCGCGTTCCATCGGGCCGCACGGAGGGGTCGCCGCTCAGGTAGACCGTTGCGCCCTGCCGTGCCAGCGCCTCGAGCGTCGCCACGGAGCCGTCGCTCAGGCCATAGGCCAGCGGGACCAGAACCAGCCTCGGCTTCAGCTTCGGCAGTGCGGACAGGTCGGCCTCATTGACGGTGACGAAGTCGATGCCCGCGGCCACCAGGCACTGGAGCGCGTTCATCAACCCGAGGCGCCCCAGCGTGTCCGGTGCGCCCAGCCGCCACGCGTCGGGCATCACCAGGACGGCCTGCGGCCTTCGCGGCGCGGGTTCGAAGAGGTCGCTGACCCGGCTGAGACTGCTGTTGAGCCGTGCCGCGGGCTTGGCGCGAAGGGGGTTCTGCGTCGCCATGCCCCAGGGGAAGATCCCGTCGGGGTCGTCGGACCAGCACCAGTTCTGGATCTTGGCGGCGCCCGCGGCCAGCGCGGCGTGGGCAACCCACCAGAAGAGGCGACGCTGCTCGGGTTCGGTCCGCTGGGCGTGGTAGTCGAAGGGCTCACGGTCGGCCGCCCATCCGTCGTGCGTCTTCACGCCGTACTCGCCCATGGCGACGCCCTGCCCGTGGAGCGTCATGTCATTCCATCGCAGGGTGGCCAGCATCTCGCGCAGGTCCTTCTTCGGTGGGCCGAAGTACCCGTAGTTGGCGCAGTCCATGCCGCCCATGGAGAGGCGCAGGTCGATGCCGTCCCAGGGGCGCTGGTAGTACTCGCCCAGGATCGGGTGCTCGCGGTCCACGGATCGGATGGCCGCCACCAGGGCCTCATTCCAGCGGCGCACGAGCCAGGACTTGAAATCGGCCAGGTCGCGGGTCCGGAGGTCGAACCAGTTCTCCGGCGGCGCCTCCTGCAACGGGATGGAGCCCAACGCCTCGGCGGCAGCGCGACCACCCCAGGCCTTGCGAAGGGCAGCATCGGAGCCGTAGCGGCGCTTGAGGAACTCGTTCCAGTGCCGCCGCAGGTCCGGAATGTCGCTGATCCGAAGCTGGTAGTCGCCGTTCAGGTAGTAGAGCAGCCCCGGCGCCGCCCGGTAGCGGAGCGCAAAGGTGCGGCACAATTGAGCCTGCCGCGCCAGCGTTGCATCGTCCACGGCCACGTTCTGGCCGATGAGGAGGCCCGCCATGTAGGGCAGTCCGAAGCGCTGGGAGAGCTGGACCACGGCGTCGACCTGCCGCCAGAGCTTCTCATCGTACACGAAGCCGGGCGGGCAGGGCTGGAGCATCTCCCACATGTGGAGCCCCTGGTCGCGCATGGCCTCGAGGTCGCGGTACCAGGTGAGCGGATTGCAGTTGGGCGAGCCGAACATGCTGCCGTAGGTGTCGGTGCCGAACAGCATCGATCGGCGCGGTTTGCCGCCGGGCTGGGTGAGGACGAAGCGGTTGGCGGCGAACCGCGTGGATACGCCCCTCGCCACCACCGACGGGCTGCGCACGCAGAAGCCGGTCCGGCAAAGGTCCATCAGGGCCCCGCCGACGCGGACGCGAAGCGTCGCCCGCAGGAAGTCCGGCGCGTCGGGCGGAACGGTCCACTCGGCGGCAAGGGCGGACGACGACGACGTCCACGGACCCGGCCTTGCCGCGAGATCGGCCACGCGGCGCCAAGCGCCCCGAACGGCCGGCGCTTCAAGGAGCAGTTCGCAGGCCGCGACCTCGCCGCCGCCCTCGCGGCTGAGGCGGCTGGAGAGGCGTACTACCTCGCCGGTGTTGTAGATTGGCTCGTCGGCTGTGAGCCAGTCGGCCGACACGCCGGTCCGCAGGAGAGCCACCGTGCGGGTCAGCAGCGCCTGCCCGGCGGCGCCCTTGAAGAGGTCGCGATTGGTCACCCCGTAGAGCGCCCATCGGCTGCCCGCGAAGGCGCCTCGACGCCACGAGACCAACGCGCCCGCCGTCCCCGCATGCCTGCCGGCGCTGTCCAGCGCGCGCAGGAGCGGGATCCAACGCGCCTCGGCCCGGAGCTGGGCGGTGGCTTCATAGCCTGCCACACCGCCGGGAAGTGCGGGAAGGCCGGTCAGAGGCCCATCCGGGTCGGCCACGCAGCGCGCACCGGCGAAGCGCTGGTCGGGGCTATAGAGCGGCAGTTGATCGGGCATCACCACGAGGCCGTCCTGCGGGTCACCGTAGTGGGCATTGATGCGCACCTCGGCGGGCGTCTCGGCGCAGGTCACGTCATCGAACCAGGCCTGTCCGGACGCGAGGTAGAGCCCACAACGGAACTGCACGAGCCGCGCCTGCGGGTGGATCGTCACGCGGTACTCGGAGCGCTTCCAGGGCGTATCGCCGCGCACCTGGGCGAAGTCGCGGAAGGTGAGCAGCGCACCGTCCGCGCCGTACTGGTAGACCGCCACGAAGGCGAAGCCCACCCCGCGCAGGTTACGCGTCCGGTGCGAGGCGCCCACGAGGTAGGTTCGGCCGGGCTCCACGTCCAGCGCGTGCGTGACGCCCGCGCCGCCGTTGCCCAGGTCCGATGTCACCGTCGCGCAGCCGTTGCCCGTGCCCGCCTCGGCCGCCGTGGCCACTCGAGCGGGCCCACCCGTGATCCAGCCCTCCAGACCCTCCTCGAAGCCGCCGTTGGGGATCGTAGCGGCCGCCGGGTCGCGCCCCTGCCGCATCCTCTCGGCCAGCAGCGCCGACGAGCGGGTCCAGACGCCGTCCTGCATCTCCATGGGCGCGTCAAAGGCATAGCCGCCGGTGCAGAGCAGATCGCCGCCTTGCTTCAAGAAGGCCACCAACGCCGACTGGCCCGCGGCCGGATAGGAGGCGCCGGTCGGCACGACGAGCAGGTCGAAGCGCGCCCGGCTGAGCCGCGCAGGATCGGCCACGGCGGTTGCGTCCAGCCGCTCGCACGCGATCCCTGCCGAACGGAACGCTCGCTCGAACGCCTCCGGCGGCGTGGCGGCGCCCACCACGGGCATTCCGGGATGCCAGAAGATAGCGGCGCGGTAGGCGGCCGACGGCAACGCCGCACAGAGCAACGCCGACAGGAGGGCCAAACAGAGCATTCGGGGTCTCATGCTCTGGATAGTACCCAGAGCGTTGCGGTAGAGTCTGCACAGGCGCGCGCGGCGCCGGAGGAGGATCTTGTCATGGGTATGAAGTGGAGCTGGGCGGCCGGTGCGTGCGTTGTCGGCATGGCGGCGGCGGCGGCACAGGCGAGCGGAGCGCCGGACGTGACGGTTCAAGCCGTGGCCTCGCCGCCGACGCGGGGCGCATCGACGCACTACATCGGCAACCGCGCCCCGCTGGCGCCGGAGCCGCTCATCAAGCTGCCGACCCGGGCCGTGCGGCCGCAGGGCTGGCTGGCGACGCAGCTACGCCTCATGGCCGCGGGAATGACCGGCCGCCTGGAGGAGCTGAGTCCCTGGTGCCGCTTCGAGGGTAGCGCCTGGGCCGCCAGGGACGGCAAGGGCAAGCTGGGCTGGGAGGAGCTCCCCTACTGGCTCAAAGGCTTCACCGACCTGGCGTACATCCTCGATGACCCGGCGCTGAAGGCCAAGGCGAACCGCTGGCTGAACGCCATCGTCGCCTCGCAGAGGCCGGACGGCTACTTCGGCCCCGAGGATAACCGCACCACGCCCGACCTCTGGCCCAACATGCTGGCGCTGGCCGCGATCCGATCGCGGCATGAGGCCGTGGGCGGCAGCCGCGACCTCGCGTTCCTCACGCGGTACTTCCGCTGGCAGAGCAGGCTGCCGCTGGAGAAGGTCCTCCCAGGAAGCTGGCAAAAGCTCCGCGGGGCCGACAACCTGGAGGTCATCTACTGGCTCTACAACCGCACCGGCGACAAGGCGCTCCTGCCCATGGCCCAGGTGAACCATGAGCGGACCTCGGACTGGACCGGAGGCAACGCCAGCTGGCACGGCGTGAATCTGGCTCAGGGCTGGCGCGAACCGGCGCAGTACTTCCAGCAGTCGGGCGACAGTCGCTACCTGGCGGCCGCCGTGCGGAACTACGACGAGATGCGCCGCCTCTACGGTCAGGTCCCCGGCGGCATGTACGGCTCCGATGAGAACTGCCGTCCGGGCTACAC
>CAISJD010000061.1 GCA_903885605.1 uncultured Chthonomonas sp.
ACCTGCAGCAGCCGCTCCAGCGCCACTACGTCATGGAGCCCGTGCAGAGCATCCGCTACGCCGACGCCTCGGGCCGCCTCATGGAGACCTCCGAGGCGCTGGCCTCGGACGCCTACCGCACGCGCCGCCTGGAGGTGGTCTACAAGACAGGGTTCCGCGTGGTGGTCAACGGCAGTTCCGCGCCCTGGGAGGTGGACGGCCCCGGCGGCAAGGTGACCCTACCCGAGTGGGGCTACCTGGCCCACACCGCCGATGGCAGTACCGTGTCGGCGTCAGTCCTTGCGCCGAGCGGGCCTCGGGTGGAGACCTGTGTTTCGCCCGACAGCCTGTTCGTCGACAGCCGGGGCGCGGGCCTCGTGACCGCCGGAGCCCTGGGCGTCGACGGCGGGGCAGCCGCCAAGCGCGTGGGCAAGGCATGGTGGGTCATCCCGGCCCTGGAGGCCAAGGAGATCCGCCTTGACCTGCGGGCAATGGGCCTGGGCGCGACGGCACGCGTTACCCCGGTCGATGAGCAGGGCAGGGCTGTGGGCTCGGTCGAAGCCGGCGTGGCAGGCGGGTTTCTGACCGTGCGGCCCGGCGCCCGCCCGGCCTTCCGCTACGTGGTCGAAGCCGGGTAGGTGAATGGCTGGGTGTGGAGCCGTGTGCCCGGCGCAGCCCCACACCCCGTACAATCCACTTGACACGACCGCCCAGACTACAACCTGTTGACACACGCAGACTTCTCTGCTACCATGGTGTCATGTGACGGTCAGACTTCATGCACGTTGACATGACCCGTATTACAGCCTGTCTTGTAGAGTACACACGTATTAATGAACTGCTGGCGACTCTCCGAACAGTGGAGGACGACTCCGTCACACAGCGGCTCTGATGCGCCGGTAAGGAGGATGCAAACATGATGCGGCATAACCGTATGTCTCGACCGGTAGCGCTGCTAGGCCTCGTGGTTCTCCTGCTCGGTACGGCTTCTCTGGCTGTTTGCCCCGACCTGAAGGGGCAGGAGGGCGGCTGGAGGTTCGACCGCAACGATGCGAGCTACTGCTACTGGGAGCGGTTCGCCGATACCTGCGTCAGCCAGTCGGGCTCCGGCACCGGCTGCGGGCTCCAGGCAGGCGTCCATCCGAAGTGGATGCGCTCGACCTGGCATCCGGACACCACCTCGTGCGATACTGAGAAGGAGACGTATGGCTCGGAGCGGGTGGCGCACGCCGCCGAGTCGGTGTGTCCCGGTGGCCCGTAGAGCCGTTGCCGGGTTGGAGTCAGCCTCCATCGCGAGCCGGCAAGCCCGCCGGGCGGGCCCTACGGGAAATGCAGGCTTCACCTTACTTGAGGTGCTCGTCGTCGTCGGCATCATCGCGGTGGTGGCGGCCATATCGGTATTAGCGGCGTTTCAGGCTCGCCGGTCCGCGCGGACCAGCGTCTGCGCCGGCAACGCCCGGCAGATCGGCATGGCCATGCGCATGTATACGAGTGATCACGACGGCATCTGGCCATCAGCAGAGGCATGGCTCGCGGGCCTCCCCGAGTACCTGGGTCGCGACCGCAGCCACCTTGCCTGCCCGGACGCCAAACCACCTAGCACCGTGGCCGCATTCCCGTCGATCCCCGGCTACGCCTACGCCACGAGCCTTAAGTCGGGCGTTCCATCCCAGGCCGGCCCGACGCCAACTACGCCGGATGCATCGGTCCGGTTTCCAGCCGTGACGGTATCCCACTGCGACGAGGCGGTTGGCGTCTACCTGACCGCAGGCCCCGACCCTTACCGGTTCACACCATCGATGCGACCGCCCGGCGAGGAGGAGGGCTGGAAGCGGCACGCAGGCGGCGCTAACTACGGGTTCTGTGATGGGCACGTGAAGTGGCTCCTGCCGGACGCCGTGGGCTACAACCAGCTCGGCGCCAACGACGGCACGCGGCCCTCCTTCGCGCTCTGATCGGCTGCCTCGGGCACGTGCCGTCCCGACCGGGTGCCCGGCGCAGCCCTACATCCCGCACAATCCAGTTGACACGACCTCTGCCCGGACTCGCGCTTGACGTCTGTCGCCAACAGGCGTATGATGAGCCCAAGCCAAGCTGTGGCACCATGGTTGATGCTGGATAGACCACCTTTCATCGCTGTTGTCCATGAAGAGGAACATGATGCATCGCTTCCACCCAGCTGCCCTGAAGGCGCTCACAGCCGGGTGGCTAACACTGAGCAGCCCTGCGTTCGCGGCCCGTCAGGACCCCGTTCGCGCGGTTCTACCGACCGACAGCAGCCTCTCCGTCTACATCGGCGTCCAGGCGACCTGGCAGAGCCTGGTGAATGTTAACCTGCCGCCTCAGGCGAAGGAGATGGCAACCGACGCCTCGGTCTACACCCTCGACCAGACGCCGACCAGGGCCAACTTCGTGGAGCACGCGCTGACCCTCATGCCGCTGTCGGACGACGCAGACTGGTACGCCTTCGCGCCCACCACGGACAACTACAACCTGAAGGTCGACATCCTCGATACCGCCAACCGGCTCGGTCGGATCGTCATCACCGATCTGGACACAGGGGAGGCGCTCGGGTCCATCGACGCCTCAGCCGACCATTCGTCGATCATCGGCCAGTTGTCCAGCGCCTGGACGCAGCCGTACTTCCGGATTGACGGCTACTCCACCAACAACACGCCGCTCTTCCGCCTTGCGGCGTCCAATGGAACTCCGGACACGTTTGTCCACTTCAAGACGTCTGCGCCGTTCCAGCCGTACCAGCCGACGACCGTAACCACGCCCCGCTGGACGGGCTCGGGTGTGCAGAAGTGGGGACCGGTCGGCGATCCCTACAGCCCACTGGGCGTGCAGATCGGTTACGCGGTGAACTCGTCGAGCCAGGGCGCTGGGGCCGACGACGGCTCGAACGATAGCCAGAACGCAAACCCCCTCTTCCCTCCCCAGCCATTTGTGTTCTACAAGCCGAAGAAGTGCATCGAGCCGATCAATAGTATTGTCATTATGGTGTATCGTTCACATACCACTGCCGATGTGCCGACACTTGCGGCGGACATCGGAACCACACAGGCTGAGATCGGGGGTCAGGCGCTCACGAACTTCACGATGGCGCCGTACTCCGTCAGCACCGCCGTGTGGGTAGCCAGGTTCGAGGGTACAGCGACGGCGTTCTTTGTCGTTCCGTACCGGATTCGCGCTCGGGCAAGCCTGTGGGCGGCTATCGGCGGCCTTTCGCCCGCGCTCGCCGGGTACTTGACCGGCGCCCATACCGGCGAATGGGTGAACGCGGTCTCCGGCGCCCTGGCGACCTGGCTCGCCACAGCCGAGGGCATAGCATCCGGGCTGAAGCCCGGCATGGTCATCGCGCTGCCCAACGACGTCAAGTCCGTCACATGCGCCCAGACCGGCCTGCTGGCGCCTTACACGGCTGCAATCACTCAGGACGTTACCTTCACACTTGCACCGGACATTGCCCCGCCCGCAGGCATCAACGCCATCGGGAGCGGCAGTATCACGGACTGGACCGCCACTACGACGCCTTCTCCGCCGTCGCCGGTCTTTGACCCTGCACTCTCCTTCTCTCCCTTCAGCAACGTCGTCACGAAGGCCCTGCCCAAGGGCTACAAGTACAAGGCGAATGCCGGCATCACGTTCCCGGTCGGCTACCAGGCCGGCATGCGCGACTTCTTCCTCGTGCCGGGCACTTCGGCAGTGACCATTCCATGCACGCTGACGAAGCTGCTCACTTGGCGCATCGTCACGGTGACACAGCCATCGACGCCGCCGGCGCCCGAGGGGTCGGCGCACGTCGTGGTCAAGAACAGCGCCGGCGTACCGGTCAGATCGGGCGACAGTGTCCTCGTCAACGGCCGCTACGTGTGCACCTTCCTGACGCTCGACCCGGGCGTCTACACCGTGGAGGCCACGCGCACCATGGTGGGCGCCCCGCCCGCCAACTACCAGGGCACGCTGAACGTGCAGGTGTCGGCCGGCGCCGAGCAGGAGAACACCGTCACGCTC
>CAISJD010000062.1 GCA_903885605.1 uncultured Chthonomonas sp.
CTCAGCCGGTCGGCCGCGTGGAGCTCCAAGCTAAGCTCAGGCGCGGCCGACCGGCGGGGCAACCGAGAAACGTAAGAGCAAGACCCGCCCAAGACAGGGGCAGGAGCACGGAACCAGTTACACACACCAGTTGACACGACCGCAAATCGTTTCGGTTCTTGACATCATGACTGCGCCCTGCTAGAGTATGTGTGTCGCTTCGTCATTCGTGGAGAGGTACCACAGGTCGGTCAGGTCTCTTCGGATGACTGCAGTTGAGGGGTGCTGGAGGCCAAACCCATGCTAGCGACCGGAATGGCGGATCAGGCTCAACCACCCATACCCACAACCATGCGTACACAGTCGTTCAGTAGCACGCTTATGGCCCTGGTCGCTCTGGCGGCGGCATGCGGCCAGGCGTGTGTGGCCCAGAGCTGGGCTGCCGACATGAAGGGCGATGATGCGAGGTTGGTGCGGCCGGTAACGGCACGCATGGGCCGAACTACCGTCGGCGAACTGGTCGACCTCCTGTCGGATCAGGCCGACATCGAGATCACCTGCTCCGACAGGGATCGTTCAGGCGACCCGAGCCTTGTCGTAGACATTTGCGATGCTCAGGCCTGGCAGGTGATGGACGCACTCCGGTCGCTCGTGAGCTACAGCGGCGCCATGTGGGCCTGGGAGCGGAGTGTCACGGGCACTGCATATCGCTACCGCCTTCGCCGACCCCTGCCCGCCCAGAACCTTGCCGCCTCCGTGCGCGCCTGGGCCCAGACCCAGTTCGAGCAGTCCCTGGACCTGCTCATCGCGGCTGCGGATGCCTCGCCCGAGGCGAGGCGGGCCGGCGCCCAGAGCATCATTGGCGCGCTGTGGCGCGAGCCGGGGCAGGATCACGAGACGATCCTGGCGGACGACCGGTGCTGGGACGGGTTCCGATGCATCGCCGAAGCCCTGCCGGCCGGCGAGCGCGGCGCCGGGCTGCGCGGAGGCGTGAGCAAGCGCGTGTTGGTGCGCGATCTGCGGCCGGCAGCGCGCGAGTTCGTGATGCGCGAGTGGCGCATGGCGGACGCCCACACGCGACGAGGGCCCAACGGGCCCATCGAGAAGGTGCCGCCGCCCACCTACGTGACGCTGCGCACCAATGACGGCTCCAACGGCGATCCCACGCCCGCCCTGCTGCTTGGGCTGGAGGGACTGGGCGAGTTCGCCTGGTCCGGCGGGACCCCCCTGGACAGAGCCGCCTGCCGCCATCTAGGCGCTTCGTGGAACCACGATGGCGACTCCACGACCTCCCCCATCCTGGGTCGCGAGTGCCGGCGAACCGACGCCGAGGTGAGCGCCTGCGACCCGGCGGCTGCGTACCGGCTCCGGCAGACGGCCGAGTGGTCGAACACCAACCTCATGGTTCGCCTGCCGGAACTTGGCTGCTCGATCAGCGAGACGCCGGACGGGCGCCGCATCGGCGCATACCTGGAGGCGCTTCGCGGAAGCCTGCCTACGCTCCAGTGGAAGGTGCGCGACGGAATCGTGCTGGTCACGGACCATCGGTGGCTCTGGTTTGACGGTACGGAACTGCCCTACTCCACGGTGCAGGCATTGCGTTCGGCCAGGGCCGACAGTCTGGAACCCGTGGACCTGGGTCAGGTTGCGCCCGCCGTGCGCTCGCTGACCACGCAGCAGGCCCGGGAGCTTGACCATCGCTACCCGCTGGCGAACTGGCTGCATGGGCTCAGGGCCGTCACCGAGGCTGTGGGCGCCGCGCCGGCGGCGTTGCGCGAGCTGCAGTCCACGGCGGGGTCACGCATCCCGGTGGGTTTGGCCCGCGATCTGCTGCGCAGGCCGGCGAGCACGGCGGGCGGGGCGACGGCATCGGCGCGCATCGCCATCGAGCTCGACTGGCGGGAGCCTCAGGCGCGGACCGCCCGGTGCGAGGTCAGGGTCGGCTCGGCCCCGTGGGTGGCGGTGGCGGAGTTCCGGTGCCCGGTTAAGGCCGCGGCTCCGAAGAGGCCACAGGACTGATGGGACGTATGGGACCCATGCGACTGCGGTGGGACCCGGCGCCCCACTGATTCCCACGAGCGGCTGCCGGGTCCGAGCGATGCCTACCAGCCGTAGCGTTCGGGGCCCCACGGACGATCGATGGTCTCCTGCTTGAGGAGGCGGAGGGTGCGGTCGGGCACATCGCCGGTGACGACCACGCCGGCGCCGACGCAGGCGTAGCACCCGATCCTGGCGCCGGGCATGGTAACAACGTTGACGCCCGTGCGCGAGAAGTCGCCGTAATAGGTGCTGTTCGCGAGCACGGCCGGACGCTCGCGGCGGCCTCGGATGCGATGCTCGGCATTGCCGTCATCGAACCGCAAGGTGCCGCAGACGGTGGCCGCGCCGATGTCAACGGAGCGGCCCACCAGGCCACAGACCTCGCAGTAGTGCCAGAGGTAGGAGCCGTCGAACATGGCGCCGTCGATCTCCGCGCCGTGGCCCACCACGCAGTCGTTCCCCACCACGGAGTAGCGCCCCACCAGGCCGTAGTCGCTGAGCCGCGTCCCGTCGCCGATGACGTTGCCGCCCTCCAGGATAGGCCCATTGATGAGCCGCGTGCCGGAGCCGATGATGGCCGCACCCCGGAGCACCGACCGGTTACCGATGACGGAGCCCGCGCCCACCTGCACGAAACCTGATATCTCCGCGCCGTCGCTGATGACCGCCGTCGGGTGGATCACGCTCTCCGCCAGCCCCTCGGTCAGATGCCGCGCCATGGCGTGGTTGGCGGCCAGGGCCTGCCAGGGCTTGTCCATGTCGATGACAAAGTCCGTTGCGGGTACGGCGGCCACGTCGGCGTCCCAGTCGTTGAGGCTCTGCATCAGATCGGCCTCGGCAGGAGGCATCCCGCCCACCGGCACGGCGCGCATGAAGCCCGGGTTCGCCTCCAGCACCGGGATGATGGAGCGATGGAGCGCCATCACGCCGCAGACGCGAACCCGGCCGTCGCACTCGTGGCCGACGATGCCGCGCACCACGCCGTCCTCAATGTGCGCGTGGTACCAGTCGGAGCCCTCGCCGGGCGGCATGGTATCGGTCAGGATGGCCCCTGCGGCGGCGGCGGCGGCGGGCGCCTCGGCCACGGCCCGCAGGTTGGCCTCGGGCGTCACCGTGTCGCCGTACACCACCAGGAAGCGGTCGTCCTCGACCTGTCGCAGCCCCGCCAGAAGCGCCGCAGCCGTGCCGCCGGCCTCGGCGGTAACGAATGCCACGGGGACCGGGTAGCCCAGCATGGCATGGCGCACCGAGCCCGGCTGGGCGCCGATGACGACGACCAGTCGGTCGACGCCGATGCGCGCCAAGGTGTCGGCGAGGCGGCGGACGTTGGGCACGCCGGCTACCGGCATAGCGGCCTTGTTGCGCACCTGGGCGAAGGGCCACATGCGGGCGCCCGCGCCGGCGGCGAGGATGACGGCTGTTCGGATGCTCATGGCGGTCATGCGCTCCCTGACGCGGCAAGGGGAGGGCGTGGGCCCTCCCCTCCGGCGTTCGTCTAAGTCAGAGCGAGCCTATGCGTGGCGCATCAGCTCGGCCGGTCCAAAGTGACGCAGCTTCTTCAGTGCGCGCAGCTCGATCTGGCGAACGCGCTCCCTGGTCACGTGCAGGCGGCTACCCACCTCTTCCAGGGTCCGCGCATACCCGTCGTCCAGCCCGAAGCGCATGCGCAGTACCTCGCGCTCGCGGCCCGTGAGCTTGTTGAGGACCTCCTCAATCTGCTCGCGGCGGATCAGGTTCAGCGTCGCCTCGGAAGGCGACGGCGCCGTGCTGGACTGGATGAAGTCGGACAGCTGGCTGTTGTCCTTCTCACCCACCGGCGTCTCCAGCGAGAGCGGCTCCATGGCGATCCGCATGATCTCGTTCACGCGGTCGACGGTCACCTCAAGCTCACGCGCCAGCTCGTCGACCGTCGGTTCGCGCTGGAGCTGCTGCCGCAGGCGGCTCGAGGCCTTGACGAGCTTGTGGATGATCTCCGCCACATAGACCGGGATGCGGATCGTCCGCCCCTGGTTGATGATGGCCCGGGCGATGGCACGCCGAATCCACCAGGTCGCATAGGTGCTGAACCTGAAGCCCTTGTCCGGGTCGAACTTCTCCACTGCGCGGATCAGCCCGATATTGCCCTCCTGGATCAGGTCGGGCAGCGGGATGCCTCGCACGCTGTACTTCTTGGCGATGCTCACCACGAGGCGAAGGTTGGCCTCCGTCAATTCGTCCTTGGCCCTCTTGTCGCCTCGCTGCACGCGCTTGGCAAGACGCACCTCTTCGTCGGCCGTAAGCAGCTGCGCACCCCTGGCGCGGCTGACCCAGATGTGGATCTCTTCATCATCAGGCCTGGCCGGAGGTGTGGCGCTGTACTCAGCCTCAGCGGTCTCCTCAGCCTCTTCGAGGTCAGGCTGCGCGGCATCATCGTCGAGGGCATTCGTCAGCGAGAGCAGACCATCTGCCGGCTCTTCCACGAACTCCTCGTGCTGTTCGTCGGCCGGCGGGAAGTCAGCTTCCGCGTCAACGACCTTCTTCTTTGTATCGCGCTTCGGCGCGCGCGGCCGATCGACCGTCGCCGAGCTGCCTTCCATGAAACTAACCTCCCAAGGACCAGGAACCGGACCACTGCTCACTGACGCACTCTGTGCCCTCGCCCACTCCTGTACTGAATTCTTGCCGGGCGTCCTCGCCAGCGTAGCGAAAAGACCCCTGCGTATTGTATAACAGTCTCTTGCGGCTGTCAACCGGCTCCGCAACCGCCCAACGCCCTGAGCTCCGCGACGACCTCGGTCATCGCGCCTACAGTCCGGCCTACGTCGTCCGCGGTGGTTTCCGGTCCCAACGAGAACCGTACTGCTCCCCTGCCCCGTTCCTCGGACACGCCCATGGCTCGTAGGACGTGCGAGACCTCCACCGCACCGGAGCTGCACGCGGCTCCGGCAGATGCGAAGACGCCCAACTGCGATAGCCCCATCACAACCGCCTCGCCCTGGACCCCTCGGACTGAGACATGAAGATGACCGGGCAGGCGCGGCTCGTCCCCCGCAGTCACCGACACGCCGTGCACGCAAGACAGCAGCGATGCCTGCAGCCTGTCTCGCAGGTCGGCAACAGCGCCGGCCATGCCGCATCGGGTCACAACCTCGGCTGCCGCCGCACCCATGCCCACCACGGATGCAGTATTCGGCGTTCCTGCCCGAAGTCCCTGCTCCTGTCCGCCTCCATGTATCCAAGACGCGAACTTTGTCCCGCGGCGGATCAGCAATGCCCCAACGCCTTGCGGCCCGTTGAACTTGTGAGATGAGAGCGCCATCAGGTCAATGCCGGAGCCACGGAACGGCTCAAGCCCCCAGGGAGCGGATTGGACGGCATCGACGAGCAGCAACGCCTCGGCGCCGCGAGCCAGCCGAACCGCATCACCCACAGGCTGAATGCAGCCTGTCTCATTGTTGGCAGCCATGAGGACCACCAGGCCGATGCCGTCCGACCGGCGAATGTCAGCGTCAGCAGGTCGCGCGCGCCCGTCTCCGCCGACAGGCAACCAGTGCATCGGAGCGCCACGGCCCGCGCACCATCGGCAGGCCGCCAGCGTCGCCTCGTGCTCAATCGGCGATGCAACAACGCCGCGGGGGACGCCGGCCTCACCCAGGCCGACCACCTTGACTGCCCAGTTCAGCGCCTCGGTGGCTCCCGCCGTGAAGTAGACCTCTTCCGGCTCACAGCCTGCCATGGCGGCGACCTGCTCGCGGGCCCGGTCGATCCATGCCCGGGCCTGGGCGCCCATGGCGTGCACCGAGGAGGCGCTCCCCCAGTGCTCGGCCAGCACCCGCGTCATGGCATCCAGGGCGGCCGCGCAGAGCGGCGTATCTGCCGCGTGGTCCAGGTACGCAGGACGTGGAGCCGCCGGGTCCGCGCTCAGCGGCAGGGCGCCTCAGGGTTCAGCGACGCCACGGGGCAACCCGAGCCTGCACGGGTGCCACATCGGAGGCAGATATCCTCGGCCATGGCGAGGCTGCCGCCCACCGCGGCCGCCACGAAGCTATAGAGGCCGTCGCAGAGCGACTCGCGGGCGTGATCCGGCATCGAGGCAATCATGGTCTCCAGTCGGGCGTTGCGCTCCTTGTCGATCCGGTCGGCTAGAGCCATCCCATCTGGCGTGAGCCTCACCTCGACCTCGCGGTGGTCCGAGGGGTTCGCTCCGCGAATGGCAAGGCCTTGCCGCTCCAGACGGTTCACCATGTTGGTTGCCGAAGGGTACGAGATCATCAATCCGCTGGCGAGATCGCCCATGCGCACGCGACAGTGGAGCCGAATAAATCGCACGGCGCCCAACTGCGCGACACTGACGTGGTCATCCGAAATCTCCGCGACGAGCTTCTCGTTCAGGGTCCTTGAGATCACGTGTGAGAAGAGATCGGCTACCCGCAGCAGGTCGCCCAAACAAGATTCGTGGCTCACAATCACACCTCGTACAACTCGTGCCCGGTCGCTGCGCCACGTCGAGCTCCGGCGCATACATAGTGCTGTTACGATCAGTCTGGGACGGTAGTTTCCGCCGAGGCCCTTGGATCCGCAAGCAGACTGTCAAGCAGCCGGTTCGCCGCGTCCAGGCCAGGGCTCATGGCGCGGGCCCGGCGGAGCATAACCACGGCGTCATCACGGTGCCCGACCGCCAGATAGGCGCGTGCCAAATGGTACGGCACGTCCGCCTGCGTCGGGCAGAGCTCCAGGGCCTCGGTCAGTGTGACGATGGCCTCCACCGAGCGGCCCATGCGGTACTGCACCCAGCCGACGCTATCCACAAAAACGCCTACCTGCGCTTCCGGCACCCCGCGCTGGCGCGCCAGCTTCACTGCGCGGGTGGTCAACTCCAGGGCCTCGTCGAGGTTAGTACCGGCCGGAGGCGTCTCGGCGTAGGCATACCCCAGGTTGTTCATTGCGGTATGGTCGTCGCCGCGGTTACGGAGCGCTTCCTTGTAGGCGTCGACCGCTCCCTCGGTGTCGCCCAGTTCGTGCTTCGCCATGCCCAGCACCGTGTATAGCTCGGCCATACCCTCAGACTTCGACTTGTCGGCCACCGACAGGGCGCGGCTGGCGAGCTCCGAGGCATCCTTGAACTCGCCGGCCGGCAAACAGACGGATTGCAGCACGCGGGCGGCGCGCTCAGGGTCGCCCCGCCGCTGGCTCAGTAGCCGCTCCACGATGACGCGGGCGGCCGCATCAGAGCCCTGCCTGTATTCCGCGGCTGCCCGGTTCATGTCGCTGATATCCGTCGGCGTCACGGCGCAGCCCGCCAGGGCCACGACCAGAGCCGCCACGGCCGCTAGTTGGATGCGCATTGGCACTACTCCCTGCACCGAAGGCTCACGGCCCTCATGCTCGCCCTGTAACGACACGGTCCAGCCCGGCAAGGTCGCGCACGATCACGATGTCCGCGAACCCCGCATCGCGGAGCAGCGTGATGGCCGCCGCGCCCTGGTCATACCCGATCTCAGAGGCGAACAGGCCGCCCGGCTCCAAGGCCCGCCGGGCGCCGAGCGCTAGCTCCTCGAAGATCGCAAGGCCCGAGGCGCCGCCATCAAGCGCAAGCCAGGGCTCGTAGCAAGCCACCTCGGGCTGCAGGGCCGACGCAACTGACGACGGTACATACGGCGGATTGGCCACCAGAATCTCAGCCCAGCCGGAACGCAGCGGCAATGCGAGGTGGCCACGCACAAGACCGACCCGACCGGACACGCCCTGCTCTGCCGCATTCCGGGCAGCGCACGCCAGAGCCGCTTGCGAGACATCCGTGGCGAGGACCCTGGACCCAGGCAGGGCGGCGGCCAGCGCCACAGCCACGCATCCGGACCCCGTGCATACATCGGCCATCCGCACGGCGCCGCGTCGGCGGGCCTCCTCCAGGGCGAGGTCGACCAACAGCTCCGTCTCTGGCCTCGGCGCGAGGACGCCGGGGCCGACGGAGAACTCGAACCCGTAGAACTCCCGCCGACCGATCAGGTAGGCCAGCGGCGCACGACGCCTGCGGGCCGATGAGAGGCGACCCAAGGCCTCCTCATACTCCTCGACGATGCGGTGCTCCGGCCGCGTCATCACTTGCAGGCGTGACCAGCCCAGGACCTGCGCGACCAGAAGCTGCGCCTCCAGCCGAGGCATCTCCACGCCGGCCGCGGCCAGGTCCTCGGCCGTGGCCTCCACCATGGCGCCGACCGAGGGCAAGCACCCCGAATCGGTCACGCCGACAGACCTCGCACCGGGCTAGGCGGCTTCGGCGCGCAACCGCTCCGCCTGATCTGCGGTCACAAGCGCATCGACAAATCGCTGGATATCACCGTCCAGGATGCTCGGAATGTTGTGCACCGTGAGGCCGATGCGGTGGTCTGTCACGCGGCCGTCAGGGTAGTTGTAGGTCCGTATCTTCTCCGAGCGGTCGCCGCTGCCTACCTGCGAACGCCGCGTCGCCGTCCGCTCGCCCTGTCGCAACTCGGTCTCACGCTCGAAGAGACGGGCGCGTAGCATACGGGTCGCCTTCTCTTTGTTCTGTAGCTGGCTCCGCTCATCCTGGCACGTGACGACGATGCCGGTGGGCTTGTGCAGGATACGGATCGCCGTGGCGACCTTTTGCACGTTTTGGCCGCCTGCGCTGGACGAGTGGTAGACGTCCATCTGGATCTCGCCAGGGTTGATCTCGATCTCGACCTCTTCGGCTTCGGGCAGCACCGCCACCGTGGCCGTGCTCGTATGGATGCGCCCCGAGCTCTCGGTGGCAGGCACACGCTGCACGCGATGCACGCCGCTCTCAAACTTCAGCTGGCTATAGGCGCCCTGGGCCTGGATGGAGATGACCACATCGCTGAAGCCGCCGATGCCGCTCTCCTGGGCGCTCATCAGTTCTACCTTCCAGCCGCGGCGCTCGGCGTAGCGGGAGTACATGCGCATGAGGTCGCCGGCAAACAGGGCGGCCTCCTCGCCGCCGGCAGCAGGCCGGATCTCGAGCAGGACATCCTTCGCGTCGTTGGGGTCGGAGGGTAGCAGGAGGAGCTTGATCTTCTCCGTCAGGGCGCCCACGCTCTCCCGTAGCTCGGACAGCTCCATGGCGGCCAGGTCGCCGAGTTCGGCATCGCCCAGTAGCGACTCGGCATCGGCGGCCTGCTTCTCGGCTTCAAGGAGGTTGCGGTAGGCGTCAGTCACGGGCTTGAGATCATTCCATGCCTGGTTGACCTGCCGGTACCGCCGAGGGTCCCCGCTCACGACCGGGTCCATCAGCTGCTGGCCGAGCTCCTCGTACCTGGAGGCTAGCTCATCAAGCTTCTTTCGCGGCAGTTCCAACGCCATACATGGTCTCCTGTCCCCGAGGTGCGTCCGCCAGGCGCGCAGGCGCCCCGGCGCTAGCCTCCGGGTGCGGCTTCGGTCGGCGTGGCGGCAGGCGCGCCGGTCTCCATACGCATGACGGCCGTAAGGGCCGCCAGCGCCACCTCAACCTGATCGGTCGACGGCTCGCGCGTCGTGATCTGTTGCGTCCATAGGCCGGGCGCCATCATCGCAGTCAGCGCCGACGCACGGCGGCGGCCAGCGAAGCGGATGGCCTCGTAGGCGATCCCGGCGATGACCGGCAAGAGCCCCAGGTGCAGGGCCACTCGAACCAATGCGTTCTCGGGCCGTGGCAGTAGCGAGTGGACGATGATCGAGACCACAAGCACCACCACGATGAAGCTGGTTCCGCACCGTGGGTGGATGCGCGAGGAGGTCAACGCCTCCGCCAGCGTCACGTCCCGCTGCTCCTCCAGCGTGTTGATGGCCTTGTGCTCGGCGCCATGGTACTGGAAGACGCGCCGCACATTGTGCATCAACGAAATCAGGCTGATATAGGCCATGAAGATGGCGATGCGCAGCACCCCGTCCGTCACGTTGCGGAGGAACGGCGAGTGAATCTGCAGCGCGCCCTGCACCAGCTGCGTCAGGGTCGTCGGCAATGCAACAAAGAGCCCCATGCCGAAGGCAAACGCAATCACCATCGTCACGCCGATGGCGATATCGCTGATGGGCGCCCTGCGGCCCGCCTCGCCCTCGGGCTCGGACCCCTGCTCCGCCTCAGCCTGGACCTGAGCGGAGAAGCTGAGGGCGCGCATGCCCAGGGCCATGGCGTCGAACAGGGCCAGGGCTCCGCGCACGAAGGGCTTGTTCAGGAATGGCGCACGGGCAAGGGCCCCCGACCGCACAGGCTCCTCGCGGACGCAGATGGAGCCGTCGGGCCGGCGGCACGCGACCGCAAAGAAACGGGGGCCGCGCATCATCACCCCTTCGATGACCGCCTGCCCACCGTATTGGAGGTACTCTGACACCGTTATGCTTCTCCGACCCTGTGGGCCGGCCTGGGATCAGCCTGCCATCTTGTATTTCTGCAGGAACTTTTCCACGCGGCCTTCGGTGTCCACGATCTTCTGCCGACCAGTGAAGAACGGGTGGCAGTTAGAGCAGATTTCCACACGGACGCCGGGCTTGGTCGACCGGGTCTCGAATGCGTTGCCACAGGCGCAGGTAACCGTGGTCACCTGGTACTTGGGATGAATGGCTTCCTTCATGCGACGGTTACCTCGAAGTCTGTATAGTCCGGTCTCGTTCTGGGCCAAGGAGTATAGCCCACAGCGGCCCAATCGCGCAACCGTAGGCGCGGAGCCCACGAGCGGACCCGCACTGGAGACACTACGATGAGCGGTATCCCCCTCCGTGTCGGTATGGTTACGAGCGTCGGGAACCGATGCGGCATCGCGGCCTACACGGCGGCTCTCATGGCCGAGCTGGCGCCACTTGCCGAGATGCGCCTCGAGGCCATAAAGCCCGGCAAGCAGCCTCTGCCGCACTATGAGGCCATGGCGCAACGGCTCAACGACTGCGACCTCGTACACATCCAGCACGAGTATAGCTTCTGGGGTTCCGTCATGCCCGGGGCGAACGCCTTCGGAGCCTTCCGGGCGATGCTGCGCAAGCCGGTCGTGGTAACCGGCCACACCACCTACACCGCCGCTGAGATGCTGCGGGTCGCCGAGGAGACGCGGGCGCCGCACAGGATGGCCAAACGGGCGCTCCTCCTCTGGCCCCCATACCGCGCCCAGGTTGAGCGCGTCCCGTTCGCCGGCGGCCACGTGATCGTCCATACGGACGAAGGGCGCGACGCCCTGGCCGCCCAGGGCCTGCCGCGGCGCCTGCTTCATGTGCTGCCCGCAGGCATCCCCGCCGGGCCGCCGGCCCGCACCGGCGGCGAGGCCTTCCGAGAGAGGTTCGGGCTGGGGAGCAAGCGCCTCGTGGTCATCTTCGGCTTCGTGAACCCCTACAAGGGCAATGAGGTGGCCCTGCGAGCCGCCCGCGACTGGCCGGCTGACGTGGCCTTGGTGTTGGCCGGAGGTGCGCGCACGCCGGAGGAGCAGCCCTACGTCGATCAGTTGCAGGCCACCCTGACCACCGGCGGCATGGCGGGCCGCGCGCTGGTCACCGGCTACCTGACAGACGAAGAGGTAGCCGAGGCCATGGCGGCGGCCGACCTCGTGCTCATCCCCCACACCCAGGCCACGGGCTCCTACTCGGTGACGGTGCCCATCTTCTACGGGAAGCCCATGGTGGCCTCTGACCTGGCGTGCTTCCGCGAGATCGCCCGCGACGGCGGCTGCATCCGGGTCTTCGCCGTGGGCGACGCTGCGCGGCTCTCAGAGGCCGTCACGGGCCTGCTCAACGACGCCTCCGAGCGCGACCGGATGGCTGCGGCCGCCCGCGCCTACGGGCGCGCCAGGTCGTGGCGCGCCGTAGCCGAGAGCACCCTGGGCATCTACCGGGAGGCACTCAAGGATGCGACCGGCCTCGGACACGGGGTATAACCAGATCAGCGGCTGTGTGAGCGCAGGGCGGCGCCGGGCCGACGAGGTCTTCGATTGCTGCGTGTGACGATGGTTGGGCCGACCGACAGGCAGTGCGGCGTCGGAATCTACACGGCGTTGTTGCGGGATGCGCTGGCGCCGTTCGCCCGGGTGCCGGAGGTGATCGAGCCTGCCGCCTACCGAGCGGCGCAGCCCGCCGGCGACCTGGTCCACGTCCAGCATGAGTACCACCTGTTCGGCGGCGTCGCGCCGTGGAAGTGCCGGGCGAGGCGCCTCTACTGCGCGGTCAAGGAGCCGATGGTCCTGACCGCGCATGAGTTCGTAGAGGCGAAGGGTCGTTCGGCGGCCTGGCGTGCGGCGATCGGCCTGACCAACCGGATGCACTTCGGCTACAGCGGAGCACGGGCTATCCTGGTCCACACACGGAGCGACCGTGATCGGATGATCGCATCGGGGCTGCCTGAGGACAGGCTGCATGTGGTACGCCACGGCATACAGCCCGCTCCGCCATTGCCGCGGCGGGAGGAGGCGCGGGCCCGGCTGTCGGTCGAGGGACGCTTTGTCGTGGCGGTGTTCGGGTACCTTTCCGCTCGGAAGGGCCACCTGGTGGCGATCGACGCCGTGAGCCAGTTGCCGGAGGACACGCTGCTGCTGATCGCAGGCGGGAGGCACCCGGCGGACGCCACGGGCCATGCCGAGGCCGTGGAGCGGGCGGCCGCGGCCGCCGGCGCGCGGGTCCGGGTCACGGGTGTGCTGACAGACGCTGCGTACCTGGACGCCCTGGCCGCGTGCGACGTGGCTGCGGCGCCGTTCCTGGAGTGCAGCGCGTCCAGCTCGCTCTCGCTGGCCGTATCGTGCGGCAGGGCGGTGGTGGCATCCGATATACCGGTGAACCGGGAGTTTGACGAGGTGTGCCCCGGCGCCCTGGCGCTCTTCGCGGCAGGCGACGCAGGGCAGCTGGCCGAGACCCTGATGGCCGTTCGGGCCGACAGGACCAAGCTGGAGGCGCTGGAGGCCGGATCCCGGCGCTACGCGGAAAGGCATGGGTTCGACAGGATGGCAGCCCAAACGGCTGCCGTCTACCGATCCGTGCTGGGGGAAGCATGAATGCGGATTGGCATTGACGGGCGCGTACTCTCGGGCCGCTACACCGGCGACCGGACCTACTGGCGCAACCTGCTGCGCTCGTTCGTGGAGGCCATGGGTGAGGGCTGGCCGGAGCAGCACGAGTTTGTCGTCTACACCCGTCTGCCGATCCCCGCCGGCGAGTTGCCGGAGGCGCCGTGTCTGACGCAGAGGTGCCTGCCTGCCAGCAACGACCGGCTCTGGACCATGCTCACATTTCCCCGGGCATTGCGCCAGGACGGCATCGATCTCGCCCACACGCAGTACACGATCCCCATGTCGCGCCCGTGCAAGATGATCACGACGGTGCATGACATCTCGTTCAGGCTCTACCCGGAGTGGTTCCCGCGCAAACATCGGATGCTGATGAACCTCACGGTGCCGCCATCGATGCGCCACGCCGACGCGGTCATCACAGTCTCCGAGAGCTCCCAGCGCGATATCCTGCGCGTCTTCGGCTTCGCGACGGACAAGGTGGTGGCCATCCCGCTGGCATCGGGTCCTGAATACCAGCCAGGCGACCGCGAAGCGGCACGGGCAACTGCCGGCGCACTCGGCGTCACCAAGCCCTACGTCATCTCCGTGGGTGTGCTGCAGCCGCGCAAGAACGTGCCGTTGCTGGTGGAGGCCTTCGCCCGGGCCATTCGTCAGACCGGTAAGACGCACCAACTCCTGCTCGTCGGCAAGAAGGGATGGCAGTCGGAGCGTATTGACCGACTGATCTCGCGGCTGGACCTGAACGACTCCGTGGTGCTGGCCGGCTACGTTCCCGACGAAGCGCTACCGGACCTCTACCGGGCCGCGGACGCCATGGCGTTCACGTCGCTCTACGAGGGCTTCGGGCTTCCTCCACTGGAGGCCATGGCCTGCGGCACGCCCACGCTGGTCAGCGAAGCGCCGGCCATGCCCGAGGTGGTGGGCAACGGGGCCTGGGTGCTTCCCGCCATGGACGCATCGGCATGGGGAGACGCGCTGGCAGGCATCATGGCCAGCCAGGAGCTACGGGACAAGCTCTCCACGGCGGGCCTGGGCCGGGCCGCAGAATTGACCTGGGCAGAGACCGGCGCCTCGACCCTCTCGCTCTACTAGGCGGTGGCGGGCGGATCGGCGCAAGCTACCGACTGACGACGGCGCGGCGCGCCTCGGGACCGTGGCGGGCCGCGCGGCAAGCTCCCGCCGGTGGGCGGGACGACCGTCTCCCCTACTCCGAGCCGGGCCGGTTGACGAAGCTGGGCAGGTCGATGGCCTTGGTCTCAGTTCGCGGCGCCGGTTGTTGCGGAGGTGCGGCAGGCGCCGCAGCACGCACGGCAACGGCCGGCCGCACTGCGGGATGCGGTCCGAAGCCGGCCGCCAGCACCGTCACCCGCAGTTGGCCCTCCATGTCGGGATCCATCACCCAGCCCAGGATGATGCTCGCCTCCTTCAGGTCGCACAGGCCGCTGATCATCTGCGCTGCCTCATGCGCCTCAGCCAGGGCCAGATCGGGCCCGGAGGTGAGGTTGATGAGCACCTTGCGGGCGCCGTCGATGGTGGTCTCCAGCAGCGGGCTCGAGATGGCGGCCTGGGCCGCCTCTACGGCTCGATGGTCGCCATGGGCCACGCCGATGCCCATCAGGGCCGTGCCGGCGTTCTCCATCGTGGCGCGCACATCCGCGAAGTCGACATTGATCAGGCCGGGGATCGTGATGATGTCGGAGATGCCCTGAACGCCCTGCCGCAGCACATCATCGGCCATGCGGAAGGCATCCACGAGGGTCATCCGTCGGTCACCCAGGCTCAGCAAGCGATCATTCGGGACGGTGATCACGGTATCGACGGATTGCTTAAGCTTGTCGATGCCCTCTTCGGCGGTCCGCATGCGCCGCGGCCCCTCGAAGTTAAAGGGCTTCGTGACCACGGCCACCGTCAGGGCGTTGAGGCTCCGCGCGATGTCAGCAATGACGGGCGCCGCGCCGGTCCCGGTGCCGCCGCCCATGCCTGCGGTGATGAACACCATGTCGGCGCCTTCCAGCTCCTTGCGGATGTCGGATCGGCTCTCTTCGGCTGCCTGGTGCCCCACGTCCGGGTCGCCGCCGGCGCCGAGGCCGCGGGTGCGGTTCTCGCCCAACTGCATTTTTACCGGCGACAGCGAGACGTCGAGCACCAGGCGGTCCGTGTTCATGGCGATGAACTCGACCCCGCCCAGGCCCGCCTCAATCATCCGATTGACAGCGTTCGTGCCGCCGCCGCCCACACCCACGACCTTGATCACCGCGCCGGGTCCACCCGCGTTGTATGCGCCCATGCTTACCTACTCCACTATCTGCACATGCGCGAATGGAGACGACCGGGACGGCCGCCTCGTATCCGCGCCATGCGTTGGGTTCGTTATCCTCGCCGCAGGAACGCCGGCATCTGCAGGGCTTCCTCGCCCGCCGCCCTTCCGGCCGGTACGCGCCGAGCGCCGCCGCGCCGGTCCTCAAGCGCAAGGTCCGGGAGCCTGATCTCATCGACCGGAGCCGGGGCGGGGGCAGTCACGGCCACAGGCGCGGCCGCCGGGGCCGCCTGGGTCACTGCCTCCGGTAGCCGGTAGGGCTCCGCGGCGCGCCTTGGCTCGGGCGCAGGCGGCGCAGGAGCAACCGGGGCGGTCGGGGCGGCGGACTGAGGTACCGATGCCGTGGCGGTGCGCGCCGCCGAGCTACTCGGCTTGGAGCCGAAGCCGGTAGCCAGCACCGTCACGCGGACCTCGCCGACCATGTCCGGATCGCAGACCCAGCCGAAATAGATGCTGGCGTCGCGCGGGTCGCAGAGGTCGGTGACCATCTGGGTGGCCTCGTAGACCTCGGGCAGCGTCAGGTCCGGGCCAGAAGTCACGTTGATCAGCACGCGGAGGGCGCCCTCGATCGAGCATTCAAGCAGCGGCGAGGAGATGGCCAGCCGTGCGGCCTCAACGGCGCGCCTGTCGCCGGAAGCCGACCCGACGCCCATGATGGCGGTGCCGGCCATGCGCATCGTGGCCTCAACGTCGGCGAAGTCCACGTTGACGACGCCGGGGATCGTAATGATATCCGAGATGCCCTGCACGCCCTGGCGCAACACCTCGTCGGCCATGCGGAAGGCATCGACCAGGGTCACGCGCTTGTCAGCGATGGAAAGGAGCCGATCGTTGGGCACCGTGATGACGGTGTCGACTGTGGCGCGGAGCGCATCGACGCCCTGCTCGGCGGTACGGCCGCGGACCGGGCCCTCAAACGTGAAGGGCTTGGTCACCACCGCAACGGTGAGGGCGCCCATCTCGCGCGCCACCTCGGCCACCACCGGCGCGGCGCCGGTGCCTGTGCCGCCGCCCATTCCGGCGGCGATAAAAACCATGTCGGACTCATCGAGGAGCCGCTTGATCTCGCTCTTGCTCTGCTCTGCGGCGGCCCTTCCCACTTCGGGCCTTCCGCCGGCGCCCAGGCCGCGGACATGGTCCTCGCCCAGATGGAGGCGCACCGGCGCCAGGGACGTCTCAAGCACGAGCGCGTCCGTGTTCATAGCGATGAACTCGACGCCGGATAGCCCGGCCTCGATCATGCGGTTCACCGCATTCGTGCCCGCGCCGCCGACGCCGACGACCCGAATCCTGGCGCCGCTCACATCAGACGCGCGGTGCAGCCCGGAATAACCAGCCATTCAACCCACCCCCTGGATGAGGCTATAATTGCCAAGTGATATAAATAACATACGGACTGTCGCTAGTGCCCGCTACCGGCGTCCATCCTGAAGCCGCCCAGTATCTTGCGCCACCACGCATGCAACACGGCAAGCAGGCCCGCGTACTCCCCAACTGCCGTTGACGCCGCGGCCGCCCTCAGCGCCAGTCCCAGTGCGGTGCAGAATGCCGGACCGGCCACCACGTCCGAGAGCCCAGAAACGCCTACAGGGCCTCCCAAACGCACCGGAAGGCCCATCTGCGCTGCGGCGCACTCGCGTATCCCCGGCATCGCTGCCGTGCCACCGACCAGGACGATGCCGCCGGCGGCACGCACATCGGCGCCGCAGCCGGCCATCTCGTCCTGTACAATGTCGAACATCTCGCGGACGCGTGCCTCGATGATCTGGCAAAGGGCCCGTCGACGGAACGGTCGCGCCTCGGCCCGTCCGATCTGATGTACGTCGACCAACTCGTCCTCTGCCGCGGCGGCCGGCCAGGCGCTGCCATGGCAGAGCTTAAGCCGCTCCCCTTCCTCCGCGCTGACGCGAAGCAGCTGAGCGATGTCGGCGGTGATATGGCGCCCGCCAAGCGGCACGACGGATGTGTAGTATATACCCAGCTCGTCGAAAACGGCCACGTTGGTGGCCTCGCCGCCGATGTCCACGAGGCAGACGCCCTGGGCCAGATCCCCGGCGGTAAGCGCGGCGTCTCCGGCGGCGATGGGCTCAAGGAGCATGTCGGCGCAGTAGTAGCCGGCCCGCTCCACACACTTCCGGATGTTGGCAAGGAATGTCTGCCCTGCGGTCACAATATGCGCCTCAACCTCCAGCCGGGCGCCGGACATCCCTACGGGGTGCCGCACCCCTTCGTGTCCATCGACGATGTAACCTCGTGGTATCGCGTGGAGGATGGTGCGGTCGGGCGGCACCACGATGACCTGCGCCTGCCGCAGGGCGCGCAGGCGATCCTGCTCGGTGATCTCCTGGCCGTGATCCACGATGGCGGTAACGCCCCGGGAGTTCTGGCCCACGATGTGCTCGCCCGTCACCCCTACGTGGAGGGCTGGAACGGCGATGCCGGCCTGGGATGTCGCGCGGCCGACCGCCTCACGGATGGACGAGGCCGTAAGCTCGATGTCGACCACCGCCCCGCGCCGAACCCCGGTGCAGGCAGCCACGCCGACCCCTGCAACGGCCACTTCGCCGCCGTCGCCCACACGCGCCACGACGCAGCATGTCTTGGTGGAGCCGATATCGAGGCCTGCTACCCAGGTTTCGCTGCCCAAGGGCCACTCCTGCCGCCGCGCCCTCAGGCGCTGCCGTCCTTGCGCCTGTTCAGCGCGATCTTGGTCAGCCCATACCGGCGGATCAGGGACAGGTTCAGGAACACGCGAGAGCCGAGCGCCACCACCGCCGCGAGGAAGAGGTCGACGCCGATGCGGTCGCCCACGAACGCAAGCCCTGCCGCGAGCAGCGTGTTCAGGAGGAAGCCGCTCACGAAAATATCGTCCTGGAAGCGCCCCTCGATGCCGGCGCGGATGCCTCCGAGCACAGTATCAAGTCCGGCCAGCGTCGCCAACGAGAGATAGGGCGCGTAGGCGCTGGCCACCTCGGGGCTGATGTTGAGGAGCGGGTAGCCGAAGACGCCCAGTAGAACGCCGGCTATCAGGCCCGCGACGGGCATCCAGCCCCTCATCGGCGCCGCCTCCGGGAGGAGCCCTCGGTGTCGGCGGGGCGCATATAGCGGACCTCGGTGCTGCCCGTGTAGTCCGGGATACTGAGGAGCGCCCTTTTCTCAAGACGGAACATGCCCGGATCTGTCTGCCGCAGGTTGTCCAGGTATCCGCCGGGCAGGTTGAGCGCACCCGCCAGGGTGATCGGATCGCCGATGGCCTGCACATGGTACGGCGGCGTCATGGGCACCGCGTTGACAAGGATGGTGGGTCCGACGCATCGGATGGACGTGCGGCTGATGAACCGCTGTCCGTTGATCGAGAGCGCTTCGGCCCCGCTGGCGCCCAGCTCGTTCACGACGGTCTGCAGGTCGTAGTCGTGTATGTTGTAGCGCTCCTGCTCGAAAGCCCGGTTCGAGGGTGGGCGCCGCGCGCTGTCGTTCAGGGTCAGGATGATGCCCGGGCCTGTGACGGCCGTGAGGCCCGCCAGCATCTTCGTCTTCTGCAGTTCGTCGTTCAGCGTCTTTAGGCGGTCGTTGCCGTGCGCCATGGTGTTCTCAAGCTGCGTCTGCTTCTCGCGGAGGTCGGAGATCTCCTTCTCGCGCTTCCTTACGGTCTCGGAGAGCGATGACATGGCCAGGGGCGGACCTCCAACGCGCCCGGTACCGGCGCCGGACTGGCGGATGCTCGACACGGTCTGCAGCGAGACGGTGACAAGCAGACCCAGCACGAAGCAGAGCGAGGTGACCTGCCACACCCAGGGCTGGTGGCGGATATTAGCAGTGAATACATTCATAAGTCTGTCGGTTTAAGAGGTGGCGTGGCCGGACCGGTCACATCGGTTTGGACACGGACGGCGAACCACGCTCAACACAGGAGAGCCACTTGAGCGACTGCAGATTAAGCACACTGAGCTTCCGGCCCAGCCGCGGTTCCTTGGAGTAGAGCCTTGCCAGGCGCGCCATCTTGTCCGGTAAGCTGGTCGGCTGCCCCAAGCGGACCTCAAGGTCGTCCGAAGTAGTTAACCACACATCCACATTGCGATCAACGACGACGCTGCGAACTTGCACCGGGCCAAGGCGCCCCGCGCGGGAGAGGACGACGAGCGCGGCATCCAGGGCGGCGCTGTCCGGGCGCTTGCCGGCCGTGGGGTACCACTCCGCCTGAACGGTGACCCTGGGCAGGCCCGTGTTCGGACGGGCAGGCCGGACCGCACAGCCGTTCGCGTCAATCTCCCAGGGACCGGCCGCGCCGTGCAAGATCGCGGCCGCCTTGCGCGCGGTAACCGTCACGGTGAGCCCTGCGAGGCCCTTGGTGATGCGGGCGCCCTGAACCCAGGTCAGCTTCTTCAGGTCGGCCTCCAACCGCCCGGACGGGAACGCCGGCAGGCTCGTGCAGGGCTGCACGGTCGCTGCCTCACGCACCGACGCCCGCTCCTCGGCGGTGGCCGAGGGGTCAAGGCGGAAGGTCACGGTCTTGATGTCGAGCATCGGCGACGAGTAGACCGCCGCACCCAGCTCGGCGGCGAAGATGACGGCCAGGGAGGCGGTGGCCACCGACGCGAACGAGCGCCGGGGCCGCCGGTTGTACCGCGCCGGGGGCGGCGCCCAGGCGGCGCTACGGGACCTGTTGCTCATTGCCCGCCCTCCCCATCGTTCGAAGCGCAGATCATGGCGCCACGAACGCCCGGCCGACGGCATCCACGTCGCCGGCGCCCACCGTCAGGACGACGTCGCCGGCCCGCGTGATGCGACGGAGGTAGCCCACGGCCTCGGCGTCGCTGTCCGCGTAGAGGACGGTCCTATCGGGCTCCGCCGCCCCGATGGCCTCCACGAGGTGCGAGCCGTGTACGCCCATCGTGTCCGGCTCGCGAGCCGCATAGATACGATCAATGATCACGATATCGGCCTCGGCCAGCGCCGCGGCAAAGCCCTGCATGAAGTCGCGCGTGCGGCTATAGAGGTGCGGCTGGAACACGACGACGAGCCGTCGCCCCGGCCGCCAGGCGCGCACCCCTCCGATCAGGGCAGTGATCTCGGTCGGATGGTGGGCGTAGTCATCCCACACCTCCACGCCCGCCCTCTCGCCGACCAGCTCGAAGCGGCGCCCGACGCCCGTGAAGGTCGCGAGCGCCCGGGCCGTGACATCCGGATCGGCTCCGCAAGCCTCGGCTACGGCCAGTGCGGCCAGCGCGTTGCGCACGTTGTACTCGCCGGGCACGCGAAGGGTCAGCGACACGCGGCGGAGATCGCGGCCGCCCACCCTCTGGGCCACATCCGCCACGGTTCGTCCCTCGTGCTGGACGGCGCCCACGGCGATCCAGCCGTCATCGAGCGACGCCGACGCGCTGTAAGGCGTCTGCAGCACGTCGGGACGGACGGCCGACACGCGGCGCGCCACTTCGGTAGCGGAGGGATCATCGGCGCAGTAGATGAGTTGGCCGCCGCGTGAGATACCCTCGCAGAAGCGCACAAAGCTCGCCAGCACGGCCTCTGCGGTGCCGTAGTGGTCCAGGTGGTCGGCGTCCGCGGAAGTCACCACGGCGATGTCGGGGCGCAGGGCGTGGAACGATGAGTAGGCCTCGCAGCTCTCCGTGACGAAGAGCCCGGAACCTCCAATCCGAACGTTGCCGCCGATGGGCCGGTACTCGGCGCCGATGAGGCAGGTCGGATCGAGGCCGGCCGCCGCCAGCGCGCAGGTCACCATGCCTGTGGTGGTGCTCTTGCCGTGCGAACCGGCGATGGATACGCGCGGCCCGTGATGGTCGGCCATGAGCCGTCCAAGGTACTCGGCCCTGCCGACGACCTCTACCCCGGCCGCGCGGGCGGATGCTAGCTCCGGGTGGGTCTCCGGCACGGCGGCCGTGTAGATGAGGAGGTCGGGCTGGAAGCGCTCGCTATGGTCGGCGTCGTGGCCGACGGCGATCTCGGCGCCCTCATGGCGGAGCCTGGCAAGAAGCGGGCTCTCGCTCCGGTCGCACCCGGTCACATGCCAACTCCGGCTCAGGGCGATGCGCGCCAACGCGCTCACCCCAATGCCGCCGATGCCCATCAGGTGCACAGAACGCCGCTCCGTCACCGCCTACCTCCCCTTCCGAGCCATCTCCAGCAGCAGTTGCGCCACGCGACCGGCCGCGTCGGGAGCGGCCATGGCCAGGGCTGCCTCGCGGAACGCATACAGGCGATCCGGCGCCGCCAGCAGACCGGACACCTCATCGACCAAGCGCCGGCCCGTCAGTTGAGCCTGTGGCAGCAGGATACCTGCACCGGCGGCCTCGGCTTCCAGGGCATTGTGCCTCTGGTGGTCGGCATAGGCGCTGGGCAGGGGCGTCATGAGCGTGGGCACGCCATGGGCATGGCACTCCGCCAGCGTCGATGCGCCACAGCGGCAGAGGGCCAGCGTGGCAGAAGAGTAGGCCAGCGCGAGGCGGTCGGCGTCCAGGAAGGCATGGCACGCATAGCGCGCGGACCCCAGCGACTGCGCCACGCGCTCTGCATCGCCGATGCCCGCGGCGCCGGTCTGGTGCAGGACCTGGACCTCGGCGGGCAGCAGCGGGGCCGCGGCGTAGACCACGGCATTGATGCTCTGAGCGCCCTGGCTGCCGCCAAGCACCAGCAGCACCGGCCGCTCCGGATCGAACCCCGCCGCTCTGCGTGCCTCACCGGTCCCGTGTCGCGCAATGGCTGCCGAACGCAGGGGCAGTCCGGTCAGGACCGCGGCGCCGGCGGGCCAGTGTTCGGCCGCGGCGGGCGTGGAAATGCAGACGCGTGCGCCGAACCTGGCCAGCCACAGGTTGGTTCGCCCGGGTATGACGTTCTGCTCGTGGATGACGGCGGGAATGCCCAGCGCCGTTGCCGCCCGCACTGCAGAGGCGGCCGCGTAGCCACCGGTACCCAGGATAACGTCGGGGCGAAACGAACGCAACAGCCAGAGCGCCTCGGCGAGCCCACGAAGGAGGGAGACGGCTACACCGGCCATAGCCAGGGGGGTAGCCCGCCGGATCTTCCTGGCCGTGATGCCGCGGTAGGTCAGACCTGCATGAAGGGCGAGCCCCTCCTCCATGCCGCCGCGGCTACCGATGTAGAGCAACTCCGCGCTCGGCTCAAGCCGGCGAATGGCCTCCGCAACGGCGAGCGCCGGTGCAGCGTGCCCGCCGCTGCCGCCGCCTGTGAGGGCTATCTTCACGCCGCGCTGACCAGGCTAGGCCACGGCGCCGCGACGGGCCGGGCTGTCAGACAGGCCGTCCATGGCAGCGACGCCTGGGTCTGGCCTGGACTGGCCGAGGGATAGCACGATGCCCACCGACATCAGGCTTGCGACCATGGAGGACCCGCCGTCCGATATGAATGGCAGCGGCACACCGGTAGAGGGCAGGCAGTTGGTGACGACCGCAATGTTCAGCAACACCTGTGCCGCGAGGCCGAGGCAAATCCCGCCCGCGGCAAGGCGCATGCGGCGAAGCGGGGCCCGCGAGGCGATCTGGAACAGGCGCATGATCACGAACACCAGCCCACCGATCAGCAGGGCCGAGCCCAGGAGACCCAGTTCCTCGGCGACTGTGGCGAACACGTAGTCGCTGCCTGCTACAGGCAGTCTTGTCTTTCCCACTCCCAAACCGAAGCCGACGCCGCCAAGGCCGCTCCTAGCCACAGCTACCAAGCTATGGACAATCTGGAACCCGGTCGTCCAGCGATGCCCCTCGGGATCGAAGAAGGCGGGGATCCGTCCGCTGCGAAAGTGAAGCAGCTTGATCGCGACCGCCAGCCCGACCATCATGACCGCGCCGCCTGCGACCAGATGCCTGATCCGGGCGCCCGCCAGGAAGAAGACGCCGAACGCGATGGCGAGGAGCACCAGCCCCGTGCCCATGTCGGGCTGCCGCTCTACGATCACAACGCAGAACAGGGCCACGCCGGCGGGCCAGGCGAACGCGCGAGCCGAAGCGCGCAGGTCCACGCCCGGCCATGTGACGATGCGCGCCAGCATCAGGGCCAGCGCGGGCTTGAGGAACTCGGACGGCTGCACCGTGATCGGACCAACCTGAATCCAGCGCCTGATGCCCTCGGGGCCGGAAGCCACGCCCGGAACGAAGAGGGCAAGGCAGGCCACGACCGAGACGCAGACGAAGGGCGCGGCAAGCGCATCAACGAGGCGCGCCGGTGTCAGTGCAATGCCGAGCATCAGGGCGAAGCCTATCGCGGCGAACACCATCTGCGACTGGAAGGCACCGAAGTAACGGAGGTACGAGGCGTCGGCGGGCACACTGCTGCTAGTGGCGTCATACACCATGACGACGCCGAACAGCACGACCGTTAGGAGCGGCCCAAGTACCAACGGGTCCAGAGTGGGTCTGGCATAGCATCCTCGAACGCTCATGGCGTCGACCTCTCCGCGATCGCTCGACATGCGGCCTCACGGAAGGAGCGGCCGCGGTGCTCGAAGTCTGCAAACAAACCAAAGCTGGCACAGGCAGGCGAGAGTAGCACAACGTCGCCAGGCGCCGCTACGGCCGTAGAGCCCGCCACGGCCTCGTCCATGGAGCCGACGTGCGTGATTCTGCTGAAGCCGGCTCGTTTGGCGGCATCGGCGATCTCATCAGCCATGGCTCCCATCACGAAGAGGTGCCTGGCCTTGCGTGCGATCGCCTGGCCGAGCGGCTCGAAGTCGGTCTCTCCCTTGCGGGAGCCGCCGGCTATCAGCACAATCGGTCGCCGGACTGAGTCCATCGAACGGACCGCCGCATCGACGTTGGTACACATCGAGTTGTTGATGTAGCTTACACCGCCGGCCTCGCCCACCATCTCCATCCGGTGCACGACGCCTGGAAACTCTCGAAGGCCCGCCTCAACCAGCCTGGGATCTGCCCCGTAGGCCACTGCTGCGCCCGCCACAGCCAGCGCGTTCTCAAGGTTGTGGCTGCCCTTCATGCGAAGTTCGTCTACACGGCAGAGCGCCACCTCCTCGCCCTCCCAGCGAACGCAGAGGCGCTCGTCGTGGACGCAGGCATGGTACGGCTTGCCGCAGTGCTGCTTGTCGAACCAGAGCGCCCGGCACGGCACGGCGCGGCCGATGGCGCGCGTCGGGGCATTGATCACGTTCACGACGGCGACGTCGTCCTCCCGCTGCCGAGCGAAGAGGCGCGCCTTGGTGGCGGCGTACTCGGCCATGGTGGAGTACCGGTCCATATGATCCCTGGAGACGTTGCAGAGGATGCCGACCTTCGGCCGGAACTGCTCTACCCACTCCAGTTGGAATGAGCTGATCTCCGCCACGATCACGTCGTCGGGCTGCGCCTGGGCGGCGGCGGTGACAAGCGGCAGCTTGATGTCGTCGGCGCTGATGTTGCCCGCCGCGTAGGCATTGCGCCCCGCGGCCCTGAGCGCGGAGGCGAGC
>CAISJD010000063.1 GCA_903885605.1 uncultured Chthonomonas sp.
CCTCTGCCGGAGCTGAAGGCCCGCCTGATGGGCTCATCCTCCACCGCAGCCATGACCGAGGTGCACTACCTCCTGTCAACCGAGGGGCTTGCGCTGGGGCTGACGTACCGGTTCCACGCGGCCGGGCTCGTGGAGATTCTGGCGGACGAGCGCCCTTGGAAGGGGCCGTCGCCATGGACCAGCCGAGCGGTGGACTACCGGCTCGACCTGGCGGGCGATGCGGAGCGGCTCCCGATGCAGGAGAACCGGGCGCCGCTGTACGGCTACCGCGACTTCGCGGCCGCGGTGCGCTATCCGGCGTCGGTCCATACGCTGCCCGGGGCCTCGGTGGTGGCGCTGGGCGAGGAGTTTGTTAACGGACGCCGATGGAGCCGCTCACTGCACCTCTGCCCCGGCGCATCGAAGGCGACCGTCGGCCCTCTGCTGGACAGGGCCACCGAGGGGCTGGTGGTGATGCCCGAGCCCGTTGAGACGGCCCTGCATGGCCTCGGGCGCATCTTTGCGCCGCCGGGTTGCGAGGCCGCCGCCGATGTGCTGCGCAAGGCGTTGGCCGCTGCCGGCATGCGCGAGTCGCTGAACGGGCAGCCGGAGCCGGCGATCCACCTCACGCTCACCGAGGGGTCTGCGGGCAACGGGATCAGCGGCGACGGCTTCGTCGTCCAGGAGGCGGACTACGGCGGCTTGCATATCGCGGCGGCGACGCGGTTCGGCCTGCTGCAGGCGGCTTGCCGCGTGGGCAAGGCGCTCCGTGCAACGCAGACCGGCGTGGCGGTTCCGCTGATCGCCTCCAACCCCACCGTAGACCTCCGGGCCGGCGGGTTCGGCGGCGGCGACTTCGAGGTCGACTTCCCCTATGGCGACGACGCCGAATGGGAGCGCGTGCTGGGCGAGCTGGCCGCATCCGGGATGAACGTGATGGGCGACCTCGGCATGTGGGGCAACTGGAAGATGCCGGTCTCGTACCGCGAGATGCCCGAGCTCCGATCCTCCGCGCCGGACGCCTACGACGAGGTGAGCGGCGCCAGGTTCTCCGAGTTCGACCAGCACCGCGCGCGGGGGCAGAAGCTGCTGAAGTACCTGCACGACCGGGGTGTGCGCGTCTGGATATGGCTGCCCATCGGCGCGGTGCCCACCACCTACGCGGCGGCGCACCCGGAGGCCATGTCGCCCACCAACGCCAAGACGCCCTGCTTCACGCACCCGCTCTACCAGCGGTACCTGGAGGCGTTCCTCAAGGAGCTGCTGGAGACCTACCCGCTGGACGGCGTGGTGATGATCCGCGACGACAACGGCGGCACCTGCGAGTGTGACCGATGCAAGGAGTACCTGAAGACCTCGCGCACCCAGAGCCCGCCCTGGGAGCAGTACCTCATCCTGTACGACCGCCTGCGCCGCGACGGGTTCAAGGGCGACGTGGCGGTCTACCCCTACAACGACCACTACGACCCGCATCTGGAGCCGCTGCTGCCGGCCGACCTGCTCATCGTCGGGCACGGCGCGGGGTTGGGCGTCCTGTCGCGCAGCTACGAGCAGTGCGCGCCCATGGGCGATACGTGGATCGATAACCCGCTCTCCAGCTTCCGCCTGGCCGGCCTGGCGCGCATGCGGAAGCTGCTGGCCGATCGCCCCTCCTTCTGGATCGGGGGAGCCTACCACGCTTCGGAGTTGCCCTGGCTCTCGGTGGGGCGCTTCGGCTGGGACGCCTCATGCACCGTGAACACCTTCCGGTGGGAGGAGGGCGCGGGCCGCTTTGGGGCCGGGGCGGCGCAGGCGTTCGTCCGTTGCCACGCGGCCTACGACAGGCTGGCGGAACTCTTCGCCCTGCCCATGCTGCCCCTGAACTGGATCAAGCTGACGAGCGAGCAGCAGCGCAAGACAGCCAACGAGTGCCGCGAGTGGGGACGCCGCTTCCGGACAGGGATGGACGCGCTGGAGAAGGCGGCGGGCCCGCGCGCCGACCCGGCGTGGCTGGCCCATATGCGCATGGTGGGAGCGTTCTACACAGCCAACGGGGCGCGGCTGGAGCGCCTGACCCGCATCCAGAACCTCGCGAAGGCCCATCGAGACCGCATCCTGTCCGGGCAGCCCATGCCCGCTGCGCCCCGCAAGGCGCTGCTGGACCAGTACACAGCCATGTGGCGCGAGGCCGCCGAAGTGGCGGCCATGGGCCCGGCCACGAAGAGCGCCATGGTCGCCCGCACGGCCGCGTGCAGCCAACTCGAGCCCGGACGGGAGTGGGGCCTGCAGCCCTGGGGATACTATCTGGACTGGGCGCTGGAGCACAAGCAGTTCGCAGGCTCTGTCGCGGCGCCGCCCGTTCAGGCGACGGCGGGGCAGCCCTTCACGCTACGCTTCGAGCTATGCAACAAGGGCGTCATGCCATGGTCGGAGCAGGCCCGGCACCGCATCGACCTTGGCGGCGACGCCGCGAAGCTGGGCCTACCGGCCAACCTGCAGCTGCTGGGCGAGCCCGTAGCGCCCGGCGACACGCGAACCATCGAGGTGAAGGGCGTCGCCCCTGCCGGATCGGGCCAGGCCGAGGTCATCGTGGGCTTCTTCCCCACCTTCGCGACCACGGATCCGACCCTGCGCGGGACCGTCCGGGTGGTCTGGGGACCGTAGAGCAGCTATAGCCTATCCCTGTTCTGACACTGAGGAGCGCATCCATGGACTTCGCAGCAGGCATCCTTGCAGCCGTGGCGCTACTGGCCGGCGCAGCCGGCGCGGCATCGGCGGCGCCGATACCGGGACCCGGCATCCCGACGCCCGAGAGCCGCACGGCGCGCTTCGACGCGCTGCCGGGCTTCCGCACGCCGCCGCCGGGCTACGGCGAGATCCCCTTCTGGTGGTGGACCGGCGACCGGTTGGACAAAGACCGCCTGCTCTGGCAGCTCGACGAGCTGAAGCGCAAGGGCATCACCGGCGTCCAGGTGAACTACTCCCACGACGACACGGCAGGTTGGCCCACGTCGACCGTGCAACCGGCCATCTTCAGCAAGGAGTGGTTCGACACCTGGGGCTGGATGGTCGGCGAGTGCCGCAAGCGCGGAATGAACATCGGCATCAGCGGATACACGCTGGATTGGCCCGGCCACGAGAGCAACCTCTTCGGCAAGACGGTCTACGGCGACAGGGAGACGCAGGGGCAGGAGCTGGCAGTGACGCAGCAGGTGACGTGCAGCGCGGGCCGGACGGTCTCGGTGGATGTGCCGGCCGATGCCGTGGCGGTGCGGGCCCACCGGCTGGAGGGCGGCGCACCCAGCCGCGGCGGCATCGACCTCAGCGGCCATGTCACGGCCGGGAAGCTCACGTGGACGCCGCCGGAGGGCTCGTGGCAGGTCTGGGTAGTGGCGGCACGCCGGAAGCCCCTGACACTGAACCCGCTGCATCCGCTCTCCGGCCGGCGCGTCATCGAGCGCTTCTTCCAGCCCTGCGAGACCCACGCCCCGGGCGGCACGTCGGCTGGGCTCAACTACTTCTTCCAGGATGAGCTGCAGTTCGGCGTCGGCCGCAACCAGTGGGTCGAGGACTTCGCACAGGAGTTCCGCAAGCGCAAGGGCTACGACCTGATGGAGGCCCTGCCCGCGCTCTTCGGGGAGATGGGCACGACGACGCCCAAGGTCCGCATGGACTACATGGATGTCCGGGTGGCGCTGGCGGAGGAGCGCTACTTCCGGCCGATCTTCGAGTGGCACCAGAAGCGGGGGCTGATCTACGCCTGCGATCCCGGCGGGCGCGGCCGCGACCCCGGCGAGTTCGGCGACTACTTCCGCGCGGTCCGTTGGTACAGCGCGCCCGGCCATGACACGCCGGGCGGCAACGCGGACCTGATCAAGGGGAAGGTCTCCAGCTCCATCGCCCACCTCTATCAGCGCCCACGCGTCTGGCTGGAGGGCTACCACAGCCTCGGCTGGGGCGCCACGCCCGAGCGGCTCCTGCGCGCCACGCGGGAGAACTACCTCTACGGCTGCAGCCTGCTGAACCTGCACGGGCTCTACTACACCACCCACGGCGGCTTCTGGGAGTGGGCGCCGCCCTGCTACCACTTCCGAATGCCCTACTGGGACCATTTCGGAACGTTCCTGAAGTACTTCGAGCGCCTCTCCTACCTGATGGCCCAGGGCGTGCATCGGTGCGACGTGGCGGTGATGTACCCCGTCGCACCGTATGACGCCGACCTCAGCCCCGGCGAGGCCACCAACGTGGCGTTCAGCGCGGGTGAGCGGCTCTTCGCCGGCGGGTATGACTTCGACTTCATGGACCACCAGTCGCTGGAGCGCGCCGCCGTCCGTGACGGGCGCCTCCACGTGGCCGGCGAGGCGTACCGCGTGCTCGTCCTGCCGGCCATGCGGGCCGTCCGATGGAGCACGCTGCAGAAGGCGCTGGCCTTCCGGCGGGCGGGCGGCATCGTGGTGGCGGTGGGCGCGCTGCCGGTGGCCAGCGACCGGGCGGGCCGCGAAGACCCGATGCTGGATGAGACGGTCCAAGCGCTCTTCGGCTCCGGGGAGGGCGCGCAGGCCCAGGCCCTGTCGCTCGACGCCCTGATGGAGCTCCTTAAGCAGCGCCTGCCCATACAGGTGCAGGCGACGCAGCAGTGCCGGAGCCTGCATCGGAGGATCGGTCCGCGCGATGTCTACATGGTCATGGATGCCGCGCCCGGCGCCGAGGTCCTCTTCCGCGGCGCCCGCGGGAAGGCAGAGGCCTGGGACCCCTGGACCGGCGCGTCTGCGGCGGTAGAGGTCGTCTCCCGAGGCCCCGAGGGCACGCGCGTTCGGATGCCCCTGACCGGCGAGGACACCCAGATCATCGTCTTCAGCCCGGCGACGGAGGGCGAGTTGCGCATAGCCGCCCGGAAGCCCCCGGCCGCGGCAGCCGCGGAGACGCTCACGCTCGACGGCCACTGGGAGTTCGAGATGAAGCCGACCTGCGACAACCGCTGGGGAGACTTCCGGCTACCGGCCTCCGCCGGCATGATCGGGCCGGAGGCCCGCACCTTCCGCACGGCTCGCGAGGGCTCGCCGAACCCCGGCCGTCAGGCCGCCGACCTGGATGACACGGGCTGGGCAAAGGTCACGCACGGCTTCGGGCCGCGGATGTGGAGGCTGGGCCCCCTGCCGGACGACGCCGACGCCGCCGCCCTCGACGCGGCGCTGGCGGCACTGCGGGTCGTAGATCCGGCCGCCGAGGTGACGGTCGGAGGCAAGCGTTACCGGTGGCAGCCCTACGCCTTCTCCTGGCGCTGGGGCCTGGAGGGCGATCCGGGGCACCAGGGCTGGCACGGCCTCAAGGAGAACGTGACCGACGACTTCATCTGCCTCGGCGCGCCCACGGGCGGCCTGAACGAGACGCTCTACACCCGCGAGCCGGAGGGCGGCAGGTACTACCTCTGGACCTCTGCCGCCGCGGAGCGCGACATGCAGGCGACGATCCGATCAGGCGGCATCAGGCCCGCGGCCCTCTACCTCAACGGCGCGAAGGTGGCGGACGCAGAGCCGCGGGTGACGCTGAAGGCGGGCTCGAACCCGCTGCTGCTCCGCTACGACGGGCCGGGTCGGGGCCACTTCGTTCTGGAGCAGACCGGCGCACCGAGCCCAGCCCAGCGTACGCCGCTGGCCATGAGCTGGTACGACGGGCCCGGCCGGGTGGCGTTCGATGCATGGCCCGGCGAGGCCGCTCCGGCGGAGTGGTACCGGTTCACCGCGCCGCCCGGCCTGCGGACGTTCACGCTGACGGTGCGCGGGAGCCTGCGCGCCTGGGCTGACGGCGTCGAGTGCCGGGTCACGCCGGCGGCGGCCGGCAGTACCCGAGTGGAGTTAGCGACGCCTGCCATCGGCCAGGCCGTGGTGGCGCTGCGGATCGAGCAGGAGCGCGGCTGCTACGGCGGCGCGGCGATCCCGAAACCGGTGGCGCTCGACTGCGGCCCCGGCCGCATGAAACTGGGTGACTGGTCGCAGGCAGGGGCGTTGGAGAGCTACTCGGGCGGCGCGTGGTACCGCAAGACGGTGGCGCTGACGCCGGTGCAGGCCGCCGGGCACGTGCGACTGAACCTGGGCGACGTGGCCGCCACCGCCGAGGTCCGCATCAACGGCAATGCCGCCGGGGTGCGCGTGGCCCCTCCATGGATCTTCGACCTCACGGGGAGGGTCAAGCCCGGCGACAACCGCATCGAGGTCCTGGTCTACAACACCCTGGCGAACCACTACCTGACGATCCCCACGCGCTACCGCGGCTCGCCGCGCTCAGGCCTCATCGGGCCGGTGACGCTGGAGGTTCGGGCGAAGAAGTGAGGTGACGGGCTGGAGCGGCCGCCGGCAAGCGGCCGTCCGCGTGGCCGGCGTTGACAGCCATAGGCGCTTCGCACACAATCTGATCGTGATGAATGGCTGTGGCTGGAGGAACCCTATGAGCTCAGTTACCATTGAGCGCCTCTACGAGGAGACGGTGCGCGGACGATCAACCAGGGACCGGATGCGGCTGGTTGAGCTGATCGCCCATGACGTGGGTGGTGTTCGCGCGGCGCCACCGACTGACGCGGCAGTCGATGACGCAACCCGCCAGGCGCTTTCCAACCTCCGCAGGCACGCCGGCGCCGTAAGCCTGGGGCATGCGACGGGCGATGACAACGACGGCATCGACGCGGACCTCGCCGAGGCGTATGGCAGTTCAGCGTGCTGATCGACACCTCCGCCCTTCTGAGCTATCTGCACAGGGATGAAGCGACGCACCTCGACGCGGTCTCGCTCTTCCATGGCGCGCCACGACGGGTGATCCATAGCTACGTCATGGCGGAGTTCGTCGCGCTCGCCACGGCGCGCGGACCGCCGAGGCAACGCACACTGGCCTTCGTCGCAGACCTGATGGACAGCGCGGCGATCGACCTCGTCTGGGTCGGTGAGCCCGTCCATCGTGCCGCTCTCGCACTGCTGCGCCGCCGGCTGGACAAAACCTACTCGCTGTGTGACGCGGTCAGCTTCGTCGTCATGTGGGACCGCGGCATCGCGGATGCCCTGACCACGGACCGCCACTTTACCCAAGAGGGATTTGTCGCCCTGCTGGGATAGATTGGGCCAGGGCGAACGCGCCCACCACCAGGAACTCAACCCTCTGGGCGGATAACTCGCACAATATGTCGCGATAGTCCCGGTTCAGCAATGGGTTCCCCCGTAAACGCCCAGGCATCCTGAGCTAATTGCCACATCATGCCAATCCGTTCGGCGGCCGTCGTGCCGGCCAGGTCGGACTCCTCCTCGGGCTCGCCGCCACGCAAGACCCGCACGCTCAACCGGCCACGCGCCGCCCGGACCGCAGCTTCGTCGTCGGCATCAGCCACATCGCCTCGGTGTTCAGCTGCCGCCATGGTCCCCTCCGTGACGCCTGTGCCGGGCTAGGCCACACGATAGCGTCAGCCGATCTGAGACGAACATGCCCCATCGTTGGAAACGGCCCTCCCACCTGACGGCCACGACGGCTGGCAAGTCATTACGGATATGGGATAACGGCCAGGCTCCGTATATATGCGAAGTCGCGTTGGTTCTTGGTAAGCAACCGGCATTCCAGCCCGATCGCCGTGGAAGCTATGAGGGCATCCGCTATCAGCAGGCCGTGGCTCAGCCTGTAGCGCCTGAGAAGGCCGACCGCGCCAGCCGACACGCGTTCTGTAACGGGTTCAACGCGAAACCGGTCCAGAAACGTGTCGAGGGCCCGGAGTTCTGCCTTGTTCTGGCAACCCACCACCAGTTCCATCTCGGTGACGACGCTGACGCAGAGCTCGGCGGTCGCCGAGAGGCTCTGCAAGACATCCGTGGCTTCGGGTCGCATGCGAGCGGCGTCAATCAGGATGTCGGTGTCCACAACAACCCGTTCAGCCACCTGCGTGACGCCACTCCCTCCGACGGGCACATCGGACCCAGTCGGAGCTGTCCGCCATATCGGCTCGGTCAATCCACATTCCGACGAACGGCTCATCCGACAGCGGCTTGGCGTTGCTGTCCGCCTTCCTCTTCGGCGACGGCTGTCGATGCCTCAGGAATGCCACAAAGTCAGCTACTTGCTGCTGCCCCTCAGGGGTCAGTTCAGAAATGCTTTGTGCGATGGCGCCTGTGTCCATTGCCATGGTCCCCCCGAAGGAACGATCCCTCGGACCCCTCGTCCGACGGTTGCTCCTCATCCACCATTATACGCACCGCGCCATACCTGCAGCCGCCGGCCGGCCGCTACGCCTCCACCCGGAAGAGCGCGATGCGGTCGGCGCGTAGCTTTGCGGAGCCGTGGGTCCAGATGCGCGTCTCCAGGAGGTCCGGCGAGCCCTGCCACGTGAACTCGAGCAGGCGCCAGGCCCAGCCGCCCTCGGTGGGTAGGTCCGACATGCGGACCTGCGTTGAGGCCCGGAGCCCTCCCTTGGCGCCGTAGCCGCCGGCTGCCGCGTCCAGCGTTGCCGCGGCCGCACTGGGCTCCGCGCCGGGGGCGGGCTGGGCTAGCTGCAACCGGAAGGCGGCCACGTAGCGCCCAGCGGGCAGGTCGCTGTAGGGGCCGCAGACCAGGCACTGGTACTTGCCGTCCAGCTTTGGAGAGCGCCAGGCCGTGCCGCGTAGCGCTCCTGGCGAGGGTTCCGCGGCCCCGCAGGGGTGGACCATCAGGTCGCTACCCCAGACGCGCACACAGGTTGCCCGCCGGTAGGCTTCGCCGCCGGGCACGCCGATGCCGTCGATCTCGAGACGCTCCTCCAGGCCCGCCGCCGCCACGGTGACGGACGTGACGGAGGCCGGTGCACTCCCGGCCGGCAGCGTGGCCACAGTCACCTCGCGTCGCTCGTGGGGCTTCAGAGACACGCGCATCGCCTCGCCGCCGGCCACGGTCACAGTGGCCTCGGTTGCGCGGGCGCGGCCGTTGGTCAGGGTCAGCGTCAGGCCGGTCTCGGCGCCCCTCAGCGACGCCCAGGCGGGGCGCTCGTTCACGCTCTCGGCGCCCACGACCACGCGGCGCGAGGCCCATGCGCGCACCTCCGCCATGGCCTGGTCCAGCCGGCAGGTGCGGAACCGGTCGGGGTCGAGCGCGCCGGCCACCTCGGCGTAGAGCGACGCGTGGTGGCTGTAGCTGTGGAGGTCGCCCAGAACGAGTACGACGAAGGGCGGGCGCACGCGCGAGGCGATCCGTTCGATCCTCGCCACGAGCCGCTGGACGGCCGCGGCGCGCCGGACCGGGTCCGCGAAGACGGTGGGCCAGGAGGCGCCGTTCAGCCCGTCGGTCTGCCAGTAGCCCAGTTCGTGATGCACGATGGGAGCGCCGTCGGGCAGTAGCCGCAACCGGGCGGGGCTGGTGAAGGTCGTCACACCCAACGGGCGGGCGGCGCGGCTGTAGGCGGCCTGCACAACAGGGACGCCGCCGCCCCAGAGGTCCAGGCACTCCACCCCTGCCTCGCGGGCCGCGGCTCCGGTGTGGCGGCCGAAGGAGGCGGGGTCGGGCATCACGTCGGGGTAGCAGTAGCCCGCACCTGACGGACCCGCGAAGAAGCCGTCATTCGGCGTGGCGGTGGCGTAGTAGTAATCCAGCATGGCCGGAAAGAGGCGCGCCATGAGCGGGTTGACGCCCCAGTTCACCGCCGTCTTGCCCCGCGCCGGGTCGAACCAGCTCCCGTAGAAGAACGGTAGCGGCCCCTTCATCGTATCGCCCTCGCTGGTCATGAAGCAGACCGAAACGCGCCGGGTCTCCGGCTCCACGTTCGCGGGAGAGAAGGTGACGCGCTGCCGCAGGGCGCCGCTCCGCACGGGCACGCGGCTGTGGAAGCTCCAGTTGTGGAAGGCATGGAACGAGTAGTGCCCATGGCGGCTCAGGAGCAGGCACCAGTAGTCCTCCGGGTCGCCGTAGCCGCAAATCTGGGCGGGAGGCTTCAGGGCGGCAAGGATGCGCTCATAGAGTGCCGCGTGCTCGGGGTTTCCCCCCACCTCGCCGCCGTAGCTCACCATCTTCTTGGCCTGCGAGCCCAGGTTGAAGACGAAGCCGCGATGCATCACCTGCCAGTCGAAGCCCGACATGGGTCCGCAGACGCCGGTGAGGATGCCGTCCGCCCGTCCGCCATCCACCGAGTGCGCCAAGCGTCGGCTGCATCGGGGCATCAGTTCGGCCAGGGCCCAGGCGCAGGCATCGGCGCTCCCGGCAAAGCGGCCGCGCAGGTCGAGCCGCACGGCGCCGCAGTCGGGCAGACGCTTCAGCACGTCGGCGCAGACCGGCAACGCCCCGAGGACGCCTGCGGCGGTGATGGCCGCGTAGCGCGAGCCGTCGATGGCTTCGTCGTAGAGGACCACGCCCCGGAAGTCGCGGCGGAACCGCGTCACCAGTTCCGACAGCGACGCCACAGGCTCCGTGCGCAGGCCCGCGCGCTCGGAGTAGATGTCCAGCCATTTGGCGTCTGCGGCCTCGCCGTGGTTCAGGTAGACCCGCGCTCCCCGCCGGTTGGCCAGCCCTTGCAACGCCTCGGCGGTGCATAGCTCCTCCCAGGGCATTCCGCGCACGTCCAGCACGGCGGCAGGCGGCAGAGAGGCTTCGGCCTCGGCGGCGGCGGGCAGGGCCGCCAGTGCGGCGGCCCCCACGAGGAAACGGCGCCGATCCGTCGTGGGAAACTGGGTAGGCAAGGGCATCTCCGGGCGGGCATGGATGGCCCCAAGTTTCACCGCACTGCCCGCAGGCTCCTGCGTGGAGTGCGCCTGACTGGAGGGGAAGGGGGAGCTGTACTGAGTGGCTCCGCGCAGCATTGCATGCTGGCGGCGCCATTGGCCCTCCAACCCTGGTCCCCTCGTCGCCTCCCCGTGCCTCTGTGCCGTCAGCGCCTGTACAGGATCAGATGCGCCTCGGTCATGTGGAACGGGGCCCAGGTCTTGCCGCGGTCCTCGTTCACGTAGGGGTCCAGATCGTAGCGGAGGGTGGCCGGCTCGCCGCGACGCACTGCCTCCGTGATGTCGATCTCCCATGGCCGCACCACGTCGCCCGGGGCCCAGCCCGCGCGGTCGTACTTCCAGGTGCCGCCCTGCGGCCGGACGGGGTTCAGGTAGTTGTCGGTCTTCCAGAGCCGGCTATGGTAGCTCTTTGTGCCCACGGTGACGGTGCGGCCGATGGGCATGAACTCCGCGGCGTTCCTGCTGTTCGGCGACATGCCGTGGCCGGTGACCGTAATGCGAAGCTTGGCGCGCGAGGCCGCCTTGGGGATGGGCACGGTAATCGGCTGGTAGAAGCCGGAGACCGGCTTGTCCGGGTTGCCCACCTCGGGCGACCCGACCCAGAGCTTGCGGACCTCGAAGGCGCTGTCGGCCGGCTTGCCGGAGTAGAAAGTGAGTTGCACCGTAATGAGCCAGCCTGTGCCGTAGGTGCCGCACTCCAGTAGCACCTTCTTGCGGCCGGTGAGCAGCGGACGGTAGTCAGTCAGATCGACGCGCCAGGTGTGGCCCTTGCGGTAGGGCGTGATGAACCGGATCAGTTCGAACCGCTCGCCCTTGTCGTCGAAGACGGCGACCGACGCCGAACGGTCCCACGGGTCGTAGCCGCCCGGCGGCTCGGCCAGCGTGAGGGTGCCGATGATGCGCCCGAAGCGGCCCCCGGGGAACTGCGCCTCGGCGGCCTCGCTGGTGTGGCCGGAGTTGATGGCGACCTTGTCGATGGCTGTCACCACGACCGGAGCGGCGGGGGGCTTCATGGACCCGCGCCAGTCGGCCCGCAGGTCGCTGACGTCGGCTGTGTTGGTGATCTTGCCCGTGCAGGCGCCCAGGGCCAGGCGCGACGTGAAGGGCTCCATGGCCGCGATGAAGAAGCGGTCGAAGACCGGCTGGTTGTCGATGGAGACGCCGGCCTCGGCGCCGCCGCAGACGAACCGCAGCTGGATGCGCACGGTGTGCCACTGCTCGCCGCGAAACTCCACGGGCGAGACCCGCTTCACGATCTCCAGCCCGTCCCAGGTGAGGGCCACCTCGCGCTGGGGACGGTTGTAAATGTTGCCCTGCGCGTTGAAGGGGTCCGACGAGGGCGGATTGTAGACATCGAAGCAGACGGCGAACGCCCGCGGCAGGCGCGGGTCGTCCCAGACCACGTCGCGCGGGGCCTCGCCCTCGGTCCCGTACTTCGCCGTGTCCAGCAGCGCCGCCGTGAGGCCGCCGCCGCCGTAGAGCAGGCGCATGCGAAAGGTGATGTCGACCTCCTGCCGCAGGCCGCGGGCCGCCGCCGGGAAGGCCGCTGAGTTGCCGAGGTCCTGCTCGTCGTCCAGCAGGCGGAGCGCACCGTCGCGGAGGGCGGGGCCCGGCTCCTGCCCGGCGCGGGCCAGGGCGTAGCGGGCGTCGCCGGGCTTGCCGGCAAAGGAGCATCGGAGCGTCTGCGCGTGCAGCGCCGCGGGGAGCGCCAGGAGGGCCGCCAGGGCCAGTGCGATGGGGTGTCTCATGCCGGCGAGTCTACCCGCGCAGGGAGGTAACCCGCGGCCCCGCGGCGAACTAGCCGCCGACACCACGCCGGTCGAGGGGAGAGCATCGCCATGCGCATTGTCAGGTACCAGACGCATCAGGGGCAGGAGGGCTTCGCTGCCGTGGGCGCGGATGCCGTGCCGCATGAGATCGAGAGCGGCGCCGACGGCGAGTTCCGGGTATCCGATCGCATCGCCCAGGTGGATCGCCTGCTGGCGCCGGTGCGTCCGACGGCGATCTTCTGCATCGGCCTCAACTACCGCAAGCACGCGGAGGAGGGCGGCGCGCCTATCCCCGAGTGGCCCGTGCTCTTCATGAAGTCGCCCGGCGCGGTGAACGATCCCGGCCAGCCCATCGTCCTGCCGCGCGCTCTCCGCAGCGACCAGGTGGACTTCGAGGCCGAGCTGGCCGTCGTCATAGGGCAGCCCTGCCGCAACGCCACCCACGAGAACGCGCTGGACTTCGTGCTCGGGTACACCTGCGGCAACGACGTGAGCGCCCGCGACTGGCAGAAGCAGAAGGGCGGCGGCCAGTGGTGCCGGGGCAAGACCTTCGACACCTTCGCCCCGCTGGGCCCGGCGCTGGTGACGCCTGACGAGATCCCCGATCCCAACAACCTGGACATCCGCTGCGTCGTCTCCGGCGAGGTGATGCAGGAGTGGAACACGCGCGACATGATCTTCTCGGTCCGCGACCTCATCGTCTTCCTCAGCGGCAGCACCACGCTCATCCCCGGCACCGTCATCATGACCGGCACGCCCCACGGCGTGGGCATGGCCCGCAAGCCCCCGCGCTGGCTCAAGCCCGGCGACTCGGTGACGGTGGAGATCGAGAAGATCGGCCTACTCCAGAACCCGGTGGTGGAGGAGGTCGTGGAGTAGAGGGGCGTCTGCGGTCGGCGGATCAGGGCGTCGGCGCGCCGGGTTCCCTGGCCGCCGGCTCCAGCCGGCTTCTGTGATCGGTGGCGATCCACTTTGCTGAGCCCGTCCAGTACCAGTTGGGCACCTGCAGATGGCCGTAGTTGTGCGCTGCCGTGATGTTGGTGGCGGCCAGGGTCACGGAGCAGCGGCTGTTGGCGTTAGGCACATACCCGAACTGGTAGGCGTAGAGGCCGTCGGGGCTCTCCTGGTCGCCGACGGTCGGGTCCGCCACGACCCAGCCGCCGCCGGGCAGGTAGAGCTCGATCCACATGTGCCACTGGTCGGTCCCTTCCCACCAGCCCGCCGTGGGCCGCGCCGGGATGCCGATGCTCCGCAGGCAGGCAATGAGCAGGTACGAGTAGTAGCCGCAGTCGCCCCACTTGCTCCGCAGCGCCCCGAGCGCCCCGTTTCCGGGGTGCTTGAGGGAATAGGTCATGTGCTTCATGACGGCCCGGTGGAGCGCACGGGCGGCGTCATAGGGAGCCATGGACTTGCGGTAGCCGGCTGGGAGCGACGCAGCGACGAACGCCGCGATCTCGGGGTGGGCGCTCTGGATGTCGGCCTCGGGCTGCGTCCATTTGGAGATGACCGCCTCGAGTGAGCCCAGGCTCGCCCAGTCGGCACGGCGAAGCCTCTCGGGGTTCACGCGCACGTTCCAGAGCCGCACGGTGAACGACTGCGCGTCCTGGAGCGTGCCGGGGCTCGGGTTCCGCCGGGTGATCTCCGATGCGGGCAGGCCGAACGGCGCCGTCGTGACCGCCTTGCCTCCCGAGGGACCGGGCGCCTCCAGGACCTCCTGGGTGGCGTGTGACGTGGGTAGCCCGAAGCAGAAGTCCAGCGATCGGATGTCGCCTGAGCCGGGCGTGAAGCGGACCGAGATCTCCTCCCAGCCTTGCCGGATGCGCGGCTCGTAGTTCTCCACGGCCGCCGTGGGTGGCGTCGGGGTCATCGTGCCGCCCGCGGTGTTGCTCGACCAGTCGGTATCGCCGGAGACGTGCTCGGGGTCCACGTTGACGCTCCATGGCATGGGGCCGTCCAGCGCCACCTGCCGCGTGAAGAGCCACGAGTGCTCCCCGGGCCCCACCTTCAGGTCGGCGAAGTCGTGCGTGCAGGCGGCGATCTTCCAGCGGATGCGGAACGGGGCTGCGGGCGTTCCGACCACGCGCAGGTTGACCCGTAGCGCGTAGAGCTCCCCCACGACCGGGTTGCCGGGCGATCCGTCCGGCCTGCAGGGGGCGGCGTGCGTGATCTTCAGGTCGCACCCGGCGCGGGCCTCCGAGGCCACGCACCCGAAGGCGGCAACCAGCGCCAGTGCGGCAGCCCACCGCGCTGCCCGGCTCCCCGGCCCGGCATGGTAGCTCCGGCGGCCCATCACGCGCTCGGGAAAAGCTCGCGCAGGCGCTCCTCGCCGGGCGTGTCGCCGTACTCGCTGATCTGGAAGGCCTCGGCGTAGAGGCCGTCGCGCTGCATGAGGGTCCGGTACCGCCGGGCCGTGGCGGCGCTCATCTCTCGCAGGATGCCGTCCATGCGGGCGTAGCGCCGGCTTTCGTCCTCCGGCCAGTCGGCGAAGCTCGGGTGCGAGGCGGAGTTGTAGGGTATCCACTCATAGAACTGGCTCTTGTGGGCGCAGACCATGGCGACCTTCTCAGCCATGCCTGCGTCTATGGTAACAACAGCATCGGGCCGGAAGGCGCCGCCCTCGGTGAAGCTGTCCTGCCAGTAGGCGATGACGGGCATGCGGCGCAGGGCAGGAGCGTCCGGGCACATGGGCGGCACGGTAAGCATGTAGACGGCGTCCAGCACCAGCCGGGCGGTGTAGCGGTGGTCCCGGTGGTAGTCGTCGGGGCGGTTGGTCAGGATCAGGTCCGGCCCGCGGCCCGGCTCGCCGAAGGAGCGGATGGCGCGGATCATGGCCTCGGTGCTACCGAGCGTGACATAGACCTCGCCGTCGTTGATGCCGAGGCAGGCGTAGTCGGCTCGGGCGATGCGGGCGGCCTCGATGGACTCCAGGCGCCGCCGCTCGGCGAGCAGGCCGATGTCCGCGACGTACTCGGGGAAGTAGTGGCCGCGGCAGCCGTTGGTCACCGTCAGCATACGGACCCGGTGCCCGCGGGCGGTGAGAAGCGCGATCGTACCGCCGATGGAGAACTCGTTATCGTCGGGGTGGGCCCCGATACAGAGGATGTCTAGCGCCATGTCGCCGCCTTTCGCGTGCCGGCCCGATGCAGCGTCCGACCCGCCGCCCGCCGGTCCCGGTTCAGGGTACCTCGCGGGACGCAGCGGGTATAACGCATGCGCGACCGGCAGGATCGATGTGGGCCGGCTCGGGCCATATGGAGTGGGGTGCTTTATGATCGTGCTGATGCACGCGGAGGCGTCGGACGAGCAGGTCGACGTGGTGGTTGGACGCATCACGTCGCGCGGGCTTGAGGCCTTGCGCCTGCCCGGCGGCGACCATGTGGCCATCGGCGTCGCCAGCGCCATCCGGCCCGAAGAGCGCCCAGAACTGGAGAGCGCCCTGCGCGCCCTCCCCGGCGTGGCCCACGTGGCCCACGTGAGCCGACCCTACAAACTCGCCTCGCGGGAGTTCCACGCGGCCTCGTCGGTGGTCGAGGTGGCGGGCGCCGCCTTCGGTGGCCCCGGCTGCGTCGTGATCGCCGGGCCCTGCGCCGTGGAGAGCTACCCGCAGATCCTGGCGTCGGCGCAGGCCGTGAGGTCCGCGGGCGCCTCGCTGCTCCGCGGGGGCGCGTTCAAGCCGCGCACGTCGCCCTACTCGTTCCAGGGACTGCAGCTCGAGGGTCTTGAGATGATGAAGGCCGCGGGCGCCGAGGCCGGTATCGGGACCGTCACAGAGGTGATCGACGCCCACGACGTGGAGACCGTCTGCGCCTACGTCGACATGCTCCAGATCGGCGCGCGGAACATGCAGAACTTCCCGCTGCTCATCGCCGCCGGACGCTCCGGCCACCCCGTGCTGCTGAAGCGCGGCCCCGGCGCCACGCTGGACGAGTTCCTTTTCGCCGCCGAGTATGTCCTGAGCCAGGGGAGCAGCCGCGTGGTGCTATGCGAGCGGGGCGTCCACCCTCTGGACCGCACCTACATGCGCAACACGCTGGATCTGAACGCGGTCCCCATCCTGAAGGATATCTCGCACCTGCCCGTGATCGTGGACCCGAGCCACGGGATCGGCCAGGCGCGCTACGTGCCGGCCATGGCCCTGGCCGCCGTGGCCGCGGGCGCCGACGGCCTCATCGTCGAGGTCCACCCCAATCCCTCCGAAGCCCTATCCGACGGCAGTCAGAGCCTGACACCCGCCGCCTTCGCCGACCTGATGCAGCGCCTCCCCGCCGTGGCGCAGGCCGTGGGCCGGGGCGCGTAGGCCAGGACGAGGAGCGGAGGGGCCCGGCTTGCGCAACCTCTCAGGCGCCGCCGGGGCGTAGCTCCCTCAGATGTGATCGATCGCCGGGACCCACAGGTTCGCGAGGCCCGGCTGAATGGCGCCGAAGAGGCGGCGCACCGTCTCGCCGGTGCTGAGGCCGTCGAAGGAGCGTCGATGCTCGCGCAGGCCCAGGGCCGCCAGGGAGGCATCTAGGTCCAGTACCGCGACCATTCCCGCGGCGCCGGCATGGAAGCCGTCGGCGGCCTCCCAGAGCGCGGCAGGGAGCTCAACGTCGGCCGGGAAGCCGAAGCTGAACCGGGCGCCCTTGACCGCACGCGCCACGCCGGCCGCCAGGCGCAGGCAGGTCGTCATATCTCCCGAGGCCTCTGCCAGGTCCACGCGGCCGTCGTCATGGCGGTGCAGCGCCAGGTATCCGAACCGCCCATCGGGCTCCGCCCAGAGCGTCTCGAGGTCCTTGCGGCCGTAGAGCGTGCGCCACTCAGACGGACGCCTGTCCCTGCGGTACGGCATCGCGTTGGTGGCCTCTGCCATGCGGACGAGCAGGGCATCGCCCTCACCGGCCAGCATCGCCGACGAGGAGACGGCGGCGCCTTCGAGCGGCTCGACGCCCGCCCGGCGCAAGCCTTTCTCGGCCACCTGCAGCCACGCGCTCCGGCCCGCGGCCCAGTAGCCGAAGGGCCGGTACCGGTGTGCGTTCCCCCAGAGGACCGAGACCGGCATGCCCTCGGCGCGCATTCGCTCAACGGCGTGCCGCATGAGCTGCGTCATGTATCCCCTGCCCCGCGCGCGGGGAGCCGTGGCCACGCTTCCGATGCCGCCGACCGAAAGGGCTCGGCCATCCGCCACCATCTCCAGCCGCCAGACGCGGACCAGCGAGGCGATGCCCTCCTCGTCATCGATGACGTAGCTGTGGTCCCAGTCTGTGGTCTCCGGTAGCCAGTCGTTGGGGCAGAAGGTGGCGAACCAGCCCGGCGGGTCGTCGTAGGCGGCGTCGAGGAAGCGCATCAGCGGCTCGTACTCGTGCGGATCGGCGCAGCGGATCGTGGGCAAGGCGGTCCTCCGTGGTTGGGTGACATACGTTACCCCAGACAACAGCGGCACGGGGCCACAGGCAGGAGGCTACGGCCCCGGCGTCGTATCTGCCTACGACGTTTCAGCACCAGCGTAAGGGAGGATGTACCAATATGCGAATGACCGTCCTGCTGGGCCTCGCGGCGACCCTGGTTCCGCTCTCGGCCTGCGCCGCGCCTTCGGCACGCGGCCCGAAGATCGCCCTGCAGCTCTACTCAGTGCGCGATGACTGCGCCAAGGACCTGCCCGGCGTGATCAAGGCCGTGGCCGCCATGGGCTACGAAGGCGTGGAGTTCGCCGGCTACTACGGCCGCACGGCCGAAGAGCTGCGCAAGATGCTTGACGATGTCGGCCTCGTCTGCTGCGGGACGCACACGGGCCTGGACACGCTCATGGGCGACAACCTGGAGAGGACGATCGCCTTCAACAAGACCCTGGGAAATCGCTTCCTCATCGTGCCCGGCCTGCCCCACGAGCGCACCGCGACCCGCGAGGCGTGGCGCGAGACGGCGCGCATCTTCAACGAGATCGCAAGGAAGGTGAAGCCGTACGGCATGGTAGTGGGTTACCACAACCACACCGAGGAGTTCAAGCCGCTGGACGGCGAGATGCCGTGGGACACGTTCTTCGGCAATACCACCAGGGACGTGGTGATGCAGTTCGACACCGGCAACGCCCTGGTGGGCGGCGCCGAGGCCGCTCCGTTCATCAAGAAGTACCCCGGCCGGGCCACCACGGCGCACATCAAGGAGCACTCCGCAACCAACGGTAACGCCCTCATCGGCGAGGGCGATATCCAGTGGAAGCAACTGCTGCCGCTGATCAAGAACACCGGCAAGGCGAAGTGGTACATCATCGAGCAGGAGTCCGGCGCCTTCCCACCCATGGAGTGCGTTCAGCGCTGCATCGTGAACCTGAAGCAGATCCTCGGCCGGAAGTAGCCTCACCGGCCCCGGCTCGCCCGCTTGGCCTGCCGGGGCCGACCCTCGCCGTAGGAGGAGCGCCATGCCCCACGAGACACCCCGCTGCAGCCGGCGTGAGCTACTCGCCGGCGCCGCCGCATCGTCTTTGGCGCCGGGAACCCCGGCCGGCGACGGGCGGCCGAACATCCTCTACATCATGTCCGATGACCATGCGGCCCATGCCATCTCGGCCTACGGCAGCCGCATCAACCGGACGCCCAACATCGATCGCCTGGCCCGCGAGGGGATGCGGTTCGACCGCTGCTTTTGCACCAACTCCATCTGCACTCCCAGCCGCGCCACCCTCCTCACCGGCAAGTACAGCCACGCCAACGGGGTGCCGGTCTTCAATACCTTCGACGGAGCGCAGCCGACAGCCCCCAAGATGCTGCAGGCCGCGGGCTACCACACCATGATGGTGGGCAAGTGGCACCTCTTCAGCAACCCCACCGGGTTCGACGACTGGTGCATCCTGCCGGGACAGGGCGTCTACTACGACCCGGGGTTCATCACGGCCAAGGGCACGCACCAGGTGCGCGGCTACTGCACCGATATCATCACAGACAAGGCGCTGGCGATGCTGAAGGGGCGTCCCGCCGGCAAGCCCTTCTTCATGATGTGCCACCACAAGGCGCCGCACCGGTCCTGGGACCCGGAGCCCTCCATCGCCGCCGATTACCGAAAGCGCCGCATCCCCGAGCCGAGCAACCTGCGCGACGGCTACGAGACCCGCACCGACGCCATCCACCAGTGCCGTCAGAAGGTTTTCACGGACCTGACGCGGCGCGACCTGAAGCTCCAGCCGCCGCAGGGCCTCACCCAGGCGGAGCAGAACCGGTGGCTCGGCGTCTGCCCGGACAGCGTGGAGGCGGAGATTGGCGGGCGGCAGGTGACGCTCACCGGCGGCGCACTGGACAGCTGGAAGTACCAGAGGTACATGCAGGATTACCTCGCCTGCGTGGAGTCGGTCGATCGCTCCGTGGGCCGCCTGCTTGAGTACCTGGAGACGAGCGGGCTCGCGCGGAACACGGTGGTGATCTACGCCAGCGACCAGGGCTTCTTCCTGGGCGACCATGGCCTCTACGATAAGCGCTTCATGTACGAGGAGGCCCTGCGCATGCCCTTCCTCGTGCGCTGGCCGGGCGTGACGCGTCCCGGCTCGGTGCAGCGAAAGCTGGCCATCAACCCGGACTTCGCGCCCACGTTCCTCGACATCGCGGGCCTGCCCACGCCCCGGGACATGCAGGGGCGCAGCCTGCGGGGCCTCATGGGCGGCCGGCCGCCGGCCGACTGGCGCACGAGCTTCTACTACCGGTACTATCACGACCCGGGCGACCACAACACGCGGACCCACTACGGCGTGCGGACCGAGACGCACAAGCTGATCTACTTCTGGCGCCTGGACCAGTGGGAGATGTACGACCTGCGGCGCGACCCGCACGAGATGCATAACATCGCCGGCAAGCCGGGCGAGCGGCGCATGGAGGCCGCGCTGCGGGATGAGCTCTACCGCCTGAAGCGCGAGCTGGGCGACGACGACCGCTTTGCCGACGGCAAGGTGTAACAAGGAGCAAGGATGAGCGAGACGAGCATGGGCGCCACGCGCCGTGACCTCTTGAAGGGCGTCGCCGCCGGTGCGGCCGTCTGCCTGGCATCGACGCCCGGCGATGCCGAAGCCGCCGCCGGGCCGAGCGCGTTGCGTCGGACGGGACCGGCGGCATTGGGCGTGGCGCCTGAGGCCGTCGGCGCCTTCATCGATGCGGTGAACGCGCGCGTGGGCGGCCTCCACAGCTTCATGATCATGCGCCGCGGGCAAGTGGCGGCCGAGGCCTGGTGGGCGCCCTACGCGGCCCACAGCCCGCACATGCTCTACTCGCTGAGCAAGAGCTTCACCAGCACCGCCGTGGGCTTCGCCGTCTCCGAGGGCCTGCTCACGGTGGAGGATCCGGTGGTCGGCTTCTTCCCGGAGGATCGGCCCGCCGCGGTGAGCCCCAACCTGGCCGCCATGAAGGTCCGGCACCTCCTCAGCATGTCCACCGGCCACGCTCAGGACGCCACGGGCGGCACGACGCAGGCGCCCGACGGCAACTGGGTGAAGGCCTTCCTGGGCCTGCCCGTGGAGAAGCAGCCGGGCTCCCTCTTCGTCTACAACAGCGCCGCCACCTACATGCTCTCGGCCATCGTGCAAAAGCTCACGGGCAAGGGCCTGGTGGACTACTTGATGCCGCGCCTCTTCGCGCCGCTGGGCATCGCGAAACCTACCTGGGAGACGTGCCCCAAGGGCATCGCCACCGGAGGCTGGGGCCTGAACGTCACCACGGAGGACATCGCCCGCTTCGGCCACTGCTACCTCCAGAAGGGCGAATGGAAAGGCAAGCCGGTGATCCCTGCGGAATGGGTGGTCGAGGCCACGCGGAAGCACGTTAACAACGGCTCGGAGCCCAACAGCGACTGGGCTCAGGGCTACGGATACCAGTTCTGGCGATGCCGCCACGGCGCATACCGGGGCGACGGCGCGTTCGGCCAGTACTGCATCGTCATGCCGGAGCAGGAGGCCGTGCTGGCCATTACCAGCGGCGTGGGCGACATGCAGGCCGTCCTCAACTGCGTCTGGGAGAAGCTGTTGCCGGGCATGGGGCCTGAGCCGGTGGCGTCCGACGGTCAGGCCGCGTTGGATCGGAAGATCGCCGCGCTCACCGTTCCCGCGCCTGCGCCTGCGACCGGGGCAGGACCCGCGCCGGGCGTGATCGGCCGCACCTATCGGCTGGAGGAGAACACTCTAATGGCCGCCACCGCCCGGCTGACGCGGGGCGCGCTGACACTGGAGGGCGAAGGCAAGCCGACCAAGCTCTCCTTCGGGCTCACGCGGTGGGTCCCGGGCCGGGCGCCGCTCATGGGCCGGCCGGGAGTGCGATGCGCCGGGCGGGCCGCATGGACCGCACCCGACACGCTGACCATCAAGCTCTGCTTCACCGAGACGCCGTACGAGGAGACGCTCACCTGCACCTTCGCCGGGCGGTCGATCACGGTCGCATCCAAGCTCAATGTCGGCTTCGGTCCCACCGAGGGCGCGGCACTCAGGGGGGTGGCGGAGTAGGGCCCGCAGGGCGCGGCGTCAGCGATCCTGCGTCGCGCCCACCATGCCCGACCGCTCAGCCGAACCCGCGCCCGCGCCGTTGAGCCGCTGCTCAAGCGAGGCGGGCTCCTCGTCGCGTATCTGTCGCGGCTTGCGGCCCATCAGGTAGTCCAGGGCGATGATGTTCCTGGCCGTCAGGAACGGGCGCGTCTCTACTTCGCTCGACCGTCCCCGGGAGGGCATGAGGCGCGCGAGGGCCGCCTTCTGGGCCGGCGTCAGGATCTCGGCCAGCGCTTGCACCCGCCTGCCTGCCTCCTCGGGCTTCAGCTCCGAGGCCATGTCCAGGTCGCCCAGGATGTCGCGCGCCCTGGCCAACTGCGGCTGGCTAAGGCCCATGCCCTGGGCCTGCTGGAAGACCGCCAGCAGCATCACGAGCCTGCCCAGGGCGATCCCCGGCTTGCGGGCCAGCACAGCGGCTCCGACCCTGGCGTCGGCTGGTGCGCCGGCCATTGTATCCTGAGCCCGCAACCTGCGTTGCCCGGGCCCGGCTTCCTGCCCCGCCCGGGGGCCCTGGCCCTGCCTGCCGCGGCCGGCGGCCGGCACCAGGGCCATGTGGGCGGCGAACCCAATGACGCAGCCGAGGGCGAGGCAGGCAACCGCCGTGGGCCAGACTGGGTTCATCTTGCGCACCGGCGGCGCGAAGGGCGTGATCGGAGCCGGCTGCTCAATCTCAGTCCCGGGCGTCTCGACCGAGGGCTGCTCCGCATCGGTCAAGGGTGTCTCGTGTGTGGGCTGCGTCTCTTTCGTCATGGCATGGCTCCAGACTCGCTGTGGCGCGGTGGCCGGTCGCCCCGGCGGCTTGATACATTATCCCAATCAGACGGCATCAGGCAAGGCTCACTTCTGCGAACGCACCCACCGAAGGCTCCGGATGCGGTAGCGCACGCGCGGCGTACCGGCGTTGACGCCTACCTTGAGGGCGACCACGTCCGGCAGGTCGAGCCGGAGGTTCGGATCGTCCTTCGACCAGATGGCCCCGTGTATGACGCTCTCCAGCAGGCCCACGGTCTTCACTCGCGCGCCCAGCGCCGGTTGGGGCATCAGGTCGACCACGTAGCTGGCGCCGTTTGCCTCGTCGAAGATCGCGCGGAAGGTGCCGGCGCCCTCCAGCAGCTCGACATCGCAGGCCAGGGCGTCGGCGCCGGTCAGCGCACCGTTGGGCTTGGGCAGGTCGAGCTTGGGGTAGGCCCACTTGTCGGCGCCGCCCGGCTCGGCATCGACCAGGACTGCGCCGTCGGCCTCCACGGTGACGCTCATGCGGCCGTCGCCGGAAACCATGGACGACCAGGCAGCCTGCTCGCCCGCGCCGCGCACAGCAGGTCCGGCAAGCCCGGTCAGGGCGCTCCGCTCCGGGGCCACGCGGAAGGCCAGCGTCGCCTTGCCGGCCGCGCCGAAATCACCGTCCACGCGGACCTTCTCAACCGTGCGAACCGCCCCGGCGCCGGTATCGATGGTGAGGCGCACCTCAATGCGTCCCATGGGCGGGACGGTCAGGCGCTCGATGCTCGGCGTCACCTTCCACCCGGCGGGACCGAAGCCCCGGAGCGCGCCGGTGACGGCCTTCGCCCCGAAGTTGTAAACGAAGACCGGTACGGACGGGGCGTCGGTCGCCGGCAGCTTGTGCGCCGAGACGCTCAGGTTGGCGCTGCCGTCGGGCCAGAGCGCCTGCAGCACCACGGGGCACGGCTTGCCTGCGAGGCGGGCGGGGGCGGGCGGCGCGGGCCTGGCTCCCAGCGCGCCCGCAGCCGACGGAGGCAGCAGCAGGAACCGGGGCGCCGTGGTCAGCTCGATCTCGCGGCCGGCGGAGGCGGTTCTCCCCAGGTGGTCGTAGGCGGCCGTCGGCACGGCGGGCAGGGCCAGCGTGGCGCGTCCCTCCTTGGCCCAGGCGACCACGACCACGGCGGGCTTGCCGTCGGGCTTGGCTGCGAAGGCGTAGGCCTCCGCCGGTGCGTCGAGGGCGCCGACGCGGCCCAGCGGACGGGCATCGGCGAGCAGGCGCCCCACGGCTGCGAGCGCCACGTAGGCCGGGCGCGGCGTCAGGTCCTTGCAAACGATGCCGAACTGCGTCTGTCCCTCCACATAGTGGCCGAGGATAAAGTAGAACGTGGCGGCCGAGCCCTGGTGCAGCGAGCCGACGAAGACCTTGGCGATGCGCTCCGACTGGTCCCGCAGCGTCGCGTCGGTCAGCTCCTGCCGGTCGGCCGACCCGGTGAACTGCACGGGCATGGCGCACTCGGTGACCCACATGGGCCGCCCGGCCGATACGGCGCGATGGTCGGCGTAGAGCCGCGGGTACCCCGCGATGCCCTCGTAGTGGTGCAGGTTGTAGGTGTCGAAGTAGGGCCAGGCAGCGTTGTCGGCCAGATCCTGGAGCTGGGTGCGGTTGTGGTACGCGAAGACGTTGAGGCAGGCGGTGGCGGCGGGATTTCCGGCCTTGATGCCCAGGTAGGAGGCCTTCTGGAGCGCGGCCATCTCGGCGCCCGTGTGGCCGCCGAAGCCGTCGATATCGGCCTCGTTCCACGGCTCGAAGGCCTGCACCTTGCCGGCCCATCGCTTGGCCATGGCTTTCCAGAACAGGTAGGCGTCGCGCAGGTCCGGCGGAAAGCGCTTGCCCACGGGTCCGGCCCACGACGGCGAGCCATGCATGACCTGCAGCGACTGCAGCCCCGCGCGGGCGGCGGCATCGGCCGAGGCGTCGTACTGGGTCGGGCCTGCGAATGTCCCGCGGCTCGGCTCCATGTTGCCCCACGTCAGGCGGTCGCGGGTGCGGTTAACCCCGGCCAGCGCTGCGAGGCTGTAGACGGCCGGCATCCGGTCGGCCGGGTAGAACCAGGACATGGCCGTGTCGATGCAGACGGGCGACGTGGCGGGCGTCGGCGCCTTGAGCCGAGGGAGGACCGCCAGGGAGACCCAATCGCCGCCGTCGCGCTCGAGCCGGTAGAACCCCGCCTCCAGCTTGCCCAGCGAAGCGGCGGAGGACGCTTCCACGGTCCGCAGGGCGCGCCCTTCGTAGTCGGTGAGGCGCCACGGCGACGACGAAGGCGGGAGCTTGACGCCGACCTCCTCGCCGACCAGGAAGATGTTGCCCGGGCGCTCGGGCAGGGGTTCGGGAATGCCCCGCGGGCTCGGAGCCGCGTCGGCCGCCACCATCGTCATTACGGCCAGCGCCGCACCCGCCGCCAACGCCCAGAGACCCGCCACGGCACACCTCCCATGGGCATCGCACCCCCTCCATTCTACTCCTGCGCCGCACCCATACAACACGAGGCCGCCCCCGAAGTGCGAGGCGGCCCCGTGAGCATGACACCGGCGGTCGCGCTACCGGGTGACGATCATGGTCTGCGGTTGCGAGACCGATGCCGACTCCGGGTTGTAGTAGGGGTAGACCTTGCTCAGCGGCGTCTTGGCCTTGATCGGGAA
>CAISJD010000064.1 GCA_903885605.1 uncultured Chthonomonas sp.
GGCCATGGTGGCGGGCGTGGAGCCCTCCACCTCGATGTAGGCCTCGCCGTCGATGCGGAAGCCGTCCTGGCGGACCACGTCCACGGGCTGCCCGAACCGCTCCAGCACCATGGTGCCCGCCGCCAGTATCTGCAGCTCCAGATCGGGGCGCTCATCGATGGCGCGGATCACGGGCTTGAGGCGGCCGTAGTTGGCGCGGTCCACCAACACCACGCAGACGCGGCGCGGCTTGCCTCGGGCAGGGACGCCCGCGCCTGCCTCGGTGCGGTTACTCAAGGTCATCCTCCGATAGCAGCGTGTCGGCGGCCACGGCGCAACGCAGGCGGCGTCCGAGCAGGTCGGGTATCCGGTCGGCGGGAATGCCGGAGCCGGGTTTCTTGGCTGCCAGCATGTCGGCTACCAGCACGGCGCCGGCGGGCAGGTCGCGCGTGGCCACGGCGCTCTTGGTAAAGAGCTTGCGGAGCGGCTCAAGCTCCAGCGCCATGCCGTCCTTGTCGACGGGAGCCGCCCGAAGCGCCTCGACGGCGCGGACGCCCTCCACCATCTTGCGCAGCTCCTCCAGCGTCAGCGACGCGGGCACGTCGGGGCCGAAGCACTCGCGGCTGAAGGTGATGTGCACCTCCAGCACGTCGGCGCCCAGGGCCGCGGCCGCGACGGGCGACCAGATGGCGCCGGTGTGGTCCGAGAGGCCCACCTTGCAGCCATACCGCTCGCGGAGCGCCGCCAGCATGTTCAGGCCCACGCGCTCGGGCGGGCAGGGGTAGGCGCTGGTGCACTGGAGCACGGTCAGGTCGCAACCCGATTTCCGCACAACATCAACGGCGGCGTCAAGCTCGGAGAGCGGGCTCATGCCCGACGAGAGGATCACCGGCAGGCCGCCCGCGCACATTGCCCGGAGCATCGCGGAGTTGCTCACCTCGCCGCTGGCCACCTTCCAGGCCGCCACGCCGACGCGGGTCAGTAGCTCCACGGCCTGCATGGAGAAGGGCGAGCTGAGGAAGGCGATGCCGGCCTCGTCGGCGTGCTGCTTCAGGCCGTGCCACTGCGGCTCGGTGAACTCCATCCGCTTCCAGTAGCCGTAGCGGGTCTCGTCCTGCTTGCTGAACTTCACGCGCCAGGGCTCGCCGGGGGTGCTCTCGGCGGCGGCGATGTGCGTCTGGAACTTGACGGCGTCGGCTCCGGCGCGGGCGGCCGCGTCGATGTACGCATGGGCGGCCCCCAGGCTCCCGTCGTGGGCCTGCGCCACCTCGGCGATGATCCAGCATCCACCCGAATTCATGCTCTGCTCTCCCCTCCTGCCGCGCGAAGGCGGCGCTTGCGGGCCAGCCGGCGGCCCAGCAGGTCGCCGGCCTGACGGCGTATGGACCAGTTGAGCGCCGAGGCCAACGGCTGCCGGTAGGGCGCCGGGGATACCGAGGTTCGCGGTGCGTCGCCGGGCTCGGGCAGCCGATCCACCAGATCGCGCATCCATGGCTCGGGCACATTGCCCATATGGTCCACATACGCCTTCGTGGTGGAGAGCCGCCAGAAGCCCTGCACGTCCGGCGGCAGGTCCAGCCGCTCGTTGGCGGGCGGGCCCATGATCTCGGGCGTCGGCAGGACCGGGAGCCCGCGCACCGTCTCGTGACGGAGCGTGCAGACGAAATGGCCCGCACCCACACAGGCGGTATACCCGTTCCGCCGCACGATGACCTGCGAAGCGCGGTCCACGGGCCCGAAGCAGTCGGGGTTGGCGGTGCTGCGCGCGAAACGGTCCAGGTCGGCGTCATCGACGACCTTCGCCTCGCCGAGGAGGCCGCCTACCGTGGCGCCGAAGAGCGTGCTGAGCGCGTGCCGCCGGTACATGACGGGATGGGGCAGCGGCGCCGCGAAGCCGCACTCCGGGAACGCGGCGTAAAGCTGCTCGACGGCCTCGAGCCACCCTTCGCGGAAGAGGGCATCGGCGTCGGCAAGCGTGATGAGCGGCTCATGCGCGGCCCGCGCTTCGGCTACCATGGCGTTGACGCGGCCCACGTTCACCGAGTTGAGCGACACGCGGTCGATCCACCCGCGCTCGGCCTCGCGCTCCACCAGGGCGCGGCACTCCGGGCAGGCCCCGTTGATCACCAGGCTCACCGTGGCGCGGCCCTGAACGGTCTTACGCAGCGATTCGAGGCAGAGGTCCAGCACCTCCAGGGACCGGCTGAAGTAGCCCTCGGTCTCCGGGATATAGACGGGGATGATGACGCGGTGGCTCAGCGCGCGGCCCAGCGGCCCCGACGCCATGCCCGGGTTGACGCCCTCACGCATGGGCCACATCCCCGAAGACGGACGCCAGCGCCGCGTCTACCCGGTCGCGCTGGAACTCGCGGCCGAAGGCGGCGGCTCGGACGGCGCAGGGCGCCGGGTCGGCCCGGAGCTGCGCCAGCTTGGCGCGCAGGTCGTCCAGGTCGCGGTGGCGGTAGGTGAGGCCGATGCCGTGCTCGCGGATGCGGGCCGCCATCCAACCGATGTCGGGAGCCAGCACGGGCTTGCCCAGGGCGACGGCCTCGACCAGTGTGCCCGTAAGGCAGTACTGCTCGGTATAGGGGAGCGCCACAAAGGGTGCGGCGCCGTAGAGGAGGTCTACCAGCGGGTTCGTCGCCACGAACGGCGTCTCGACCTCCCAGATGCGCCCCTCTGCTTGCAGGCGGCTGCGAAGCGGCTCCGGGTCGAACCGGTAGGCCTGTTTGGAGGCCGCGCGGCTGGAGGCAGCGAAGACCAGGCTCGGATCCTCCACCACGAGCTTCAGCAACACGTCGTAGCCGCGCCGAGCGTACCTCCCGCCGAAGAAGACGATGGGCGTCTTGTCCGCACGAGCGGCGAGGAAGGCGCGGCACTCCTCCGCGGCGCGCTGCATGTCGGCGTCGGGCGCCGGCACAGGGCCCACGAAGGCGCGGAACATCTCCGGGAGATAGTGGTAGCGCGGGTCCCTGCTGCCGCGCAGGAAGTCGACATTCGTCGACATGGCGGCATCGAGGCCCAGTGACTTCCACGCCTGCTCCCGAAAGTAGGTGCGCTCGGCCAGGTTGTGCTGCATCCAGCGGAGGCGGCGGCCGAGGCGCTTGAGCGGAGGCAAAGCGCCCAGGTCGCGGCGGTAGTAGTGGTCCACACGGATGAAGAGCGCGGCGCGGCGTGTGCGGAGCGGACGGCCGGCGGCGCCCAGGCCCGCCAGGCTGTGCCGAGCATCGTCGCCCGTAGGCAGCACGGTCCAGTCCGGCTTGGCCTGCGCCTCAAGCTCGACGAGCCTCGGCAACCAGTATCCGGGCGCCCAGTTGGTCTCCCCGGTATCGCCCAGGTCGATGACAGCGACGCCGTCCCGTGCGGCGACCGCAGCGATCATCGGGCTGCGCTCTGCGGCCAGGCCGGGCTCCGAGCGGCCCACGGCCATCGTGACCGAGCAGCCCTGCCGCAGGAACCAGTCCGCCATGACGCAGACGTAGACCTGCCGGTGTCCCGCGCTGTTGGGGCTGAAGATGAGGGCGTGCGGCATGGCTACCCGGCGGGCCCGGATGCGCTCCCGGGCTTGCGCGCCTCCATGTAGAGCGTGTCTGGGGCGTGCTCATGGCCGTCTGGGTCGGCGTCCAGCGCATGGGATGCCCAGCCGGGGATGGCCGACTGGTTGAACTCGTGGATGCTCAGCTCAACAAAGCCACAGGCGGTCAGCAGGGCGCCGAGAGTGCATCGGTCGTACATCCAGAGGTGCGGCTCGCCGCCTGTGCGGTAGAGGCCGACTTGCAGGGCACGCAACTCACGATCGCTCAAGAGCCACCGCCGCAACGCCATGCCGATGCGCGCCCGAAGCGACGGAAGGGGGGGCTCCTGCGGCGCTTCGGGCCGCGAACCCACCTGCCGCGCCACGTTGCCGGCCCGTTCCAACGCGAACTCCACGTCGGCCTTGCCGTGGCCCCGTATGTACTCGGCCATGGCTCCGCCGGGCTCGTGCCGAGCCATCTGGTCGATCATCTCGATGACCATCCACTCGTGCCGGTTGGCCGGCCCGCCGGCGGCGCGCCTCTCCAACTCGGCCAGGTAGACGCGGGCGATGTCCTCCATGTCGGGCACCCCGACGCGGCAGAGGCCGCCCGGCTTCAGCACGCGGCAGCACTCGCGCAGGAGCCTCTCAGCGGCGGCGCGATCCAGGTGCTCGAGCATATTGGAGTGGTAGACGGCGTCGAACGTACGGTCCGGGAACGGGATGCCTGTGGCGAGGTCGTGGGCCATGACGCGGTCGTGGGACGAACGCAGGTCGATGTTGGCCCACTCCGGGTCCTGTGAGAAGCGGCGGCCGCACCCGAGGTTCAGGTAGCGGCGGCCCGGCGCATGGGCCTGTGAGCGGGTCATCAGAGCCGCTCCACCGCGGCGATGACGCGCCCCTGATCGGCTTCGGTGAGGCCGTTGTAGAACGGGAGCCGCAGGAGCCGCTCGCTGACCGACTCGGTGACGGGCAGGTCGCCGTCGATGTACCCGAACCTCCGCCCCACGTCGGAGAGGTGCAGGGGCAGGTAGTGGAACGTCGCCGATATGCCCTGCGCACGGAGGCTGTCCAGCGCGTCGTTGCGTTCTGTGGCCGTCGGCATCAGGACGTAGAAGAGGTGGTAGCCCTGCCCGCACTCCTCGGGCACCGTGGGCAGCAGGGCGCCGCCGGCGCGCGCCCAGAGCCGGAGCCCGGCATGGTAGCGCTCCCAGATGGCCGCGCGCCGCTGCCGGATCTCCTCGCGCCGCTCCAGCTGGGCCAGCAGCACGCCGGCCAGTGTGTCCGAGAGGATGTAGCTGGAGCCCACATCGACCCAGGTGTATTTGTCCACTTGGCCGCGCAGGAAACGGCTCCGGTTGGTGCCCTTCTCGCGAATGATCTCGGCCCGCTCGACCATGGAGGCGTCGTTCAGGATCAGAGCGCCGCCCTCGCCGCAGGTGTAGTTCTTCGTCTCGTGGAAACTCAGCGTGGCCACGGCGCCGAACGTACCGAGGGGCCTGCCGCGATAGGACGCGAAGACGCCGTGGGCGTTGTCCTCGATGACCGGGATGCCGCGGGCCGACGCGACGGCCGTGATGCGATCCATGTCGCAGGCCACTCCGGCGTAGTGGACGACGTAGATGGCCCGCGTCCGGTCGGTGATCGCGTCTTCGAGCAGCTCCTCGTTGAGGTTCAGCGTATCTTCGCGGACATCGACGAAGACCGGCCTGGCGCCGCGCAGGACGAATGCGTTCACCGTGGAGACGAAAGTGAAGGAGGGGACGATCACCTCGTCGCCGGGCTCCAGGTCGAGCAGCAGCGCGGTCATCTCCAGCGCGTGGGTGCAGGAGGTGGTGAGGAGCACGCGCGGCGCTCCCAGCTCTTCCGCCAGCAGGGCCTCGGCGCGCTTGCCGAAGGGGCCGTCGCCGGAGGTCTTGCCCGATCGGAGCGCCTCGAGTGCGTAGGCCTCCTCACGGTCGCCGAACTCGGCACGGTTGAACGGGATGGGCTGCGGGTTGTCCATTAGGTGTTAATACCGGTCACTCGCGCCACGGCGTCACCGGGAGCCCCCCATGAGCCGCCCGTAGAGCTCCAAATAGGCCCGGCCCTGGTCGTCCCGCGTGCTGCCGGGCACACGGGAGCCACGCACGGCGGCGGCGGTTATGCCACCGGAACGGACACCCGCCAGCGTCTCACGGATGCCTCTGGCCATGGACGCAGCATCAGGAGTGTCGGCAATATACCCTGTTTGGCCGTGGTGGATCAGGTCCTGGGCGCCTCCGGTAACGGCGAAGGTGACGACGGGAGTGCCGCAGACCAGCGCCTCCGGGACCATCAGCGGGCCCGCATCCTCAACGCTGGGGCAGATGAAGGCATCGGCCGCCTGGTAGCAGAGCGCCAGGAAGCGGTCATCGGTGATCGGACCGAGGTCGAGACGAGGCAGGCGCTCATCGTACTCGCTGCGCGGAGCCTTGCGGCCGGCCGTCAGCAGGTGGAGCGGCGGACCGTCGGGCAGGTCATCAGCCAGCTGCGCGAGCGCCTCTGCCAGGACGCGCATTCCCTTGCGCGGGTCCTCGTGGCTCGTCGCGCCGAAGAAGAGCACCTGTGCTTCCGGCGGCAGGCCCAGGACCTGGCGCGCGGCGGCCTTGGGCACAGGGCGGAAGACCTCGGCATCGATGCCGTAGGGAATGCGCACTGCATCGAACTTGCCGAGGATGGCGCTGCGCCGCGCGCGCTCGACCACCCAGTCGGTGGCTCCCACCACGGTGATGGGCAGGCCGGCCAGGTCGGCGGCGCGTAGCCGAAGCGTCTGGTTGGAGTGGTCCGCGGGCGAGGAGCCGGCCAGCGCCGGGCAGCAGCCGCAGGCCTGGGTGAAGCGCTCGCAGCCGTAGGAGTAGTGGCAGCCGCCCGTCATTGGGGCCATGTCCACAACGGTCCAGACGATCGGGCAACCGAACCGCCGGGCGAGAGCCGCAATGTCCCGCGTGGACATGAAGCTGGATACCCAGTGCAGATGAACGATGTCCGGCTGGAAGGGCGGAGTGAACGAGGCGGCCCGGAACGGGGCCGGACGGTCTGCCTGGTAGTAGAACGAGGGTCGGAGGCTCTGCTGCACCCGGCCGCGCCGGGCCATGGCCCGGCTCCAGAGCAGGTCGTCCAGCAGGCTGGCTCCGCGCCCCGGCGCGCGATCAGCCGTGCGGTTGACCTCGTCGCCCACAACCAGCACGCTGCGCCAGCCGCGATCCCGCACCGTCTCATGGATGCTGACGGCGGCTCGGGCGGCCCCGCCCGACCCATGGGCCAGGAAGTGGAGGACCCTGCCCCGGCCTTCTCCCGCCGCCGCGGCGCTCATGCCGTGGCGCTGGAGGTGAGGCATCCCTCCAGCAGGTCGGCCAGGTCCCGTATGCGCTGCTCCATGCTGTGCGTGGTAAGGGCGCGCTGGTGCCCCGCCGCCGCGATACCGGCGCGCCATGTCTCATCGGCGAGGCATCGGCCCAACAGGTCGGAGCACTCCTCGTCCGAGTTGAAGGTCAGCACCTCCACGCCGGGCTCGAAGAGGAGGTCGATGTTCGGCTTGTGGTCGGTCAGCAGCAGCGAGCCCACGCCCGTGGCCTCGAACATGCGCATGTTCGAGGCGTACATTCCGGCCATGTCGGTGTGGATGTTCAGCGAGACCCGTGAAGCGCGGAGTGTACGGAACATGGCGGTGCCCCAGGCCTCGCCCATGTAGGACCGCCGGATCGCCGACGTCATAGGTGTGGTCTCCAGCATTCGGGGCGGCCCGTACACATGCACGGGATGCCGCGAGCAGAGCAGCTCCAGCCAGCGGCTGCGCGCGTTCCATGCCGTGCCCAAGTTACCGATGAACGAGGCGGCGATGGCCGGCGGCTCGGCGCCGACGAACTGCAGCACCCGGGCGTCGAAGGCGTGGCGGACCATCTCGACCCGCACTCCCGACCGCGCCATCTGGTCGGCGATGCCGCGGTGGCTGGAGATCAGCAGGTCGTAGCCGCTCAGGTCGAGGACGTCCGGCAGGATGGCCCCGTGCAGGCCCACGAGGCGGCGGGCATAGGGGCGCATCCGAGCCACCAGCGAGGGACGGATGGCCACAACGGACTCGTTGAGAAGCACATCGGGCTTGAAGCGCCGCACCTGCTCGAGCAGGATGGCGGAGCGCCAGGCCGGCTCCGGCTCGCGTGAGACCCAGGGGAAGATGCCGCCGCGAAGGACCAACCGCCGCGCTCCCCTGACGCCGAAGGGGACACCGTGTTCCGCAGCCCAGGCGCGCTGCATCGGCTCGCAGTTGGATATGACCAGCCCCACGTCGTGGCCCAGGCGCCGGAGGTAGTGCGCGTGCGAGGCGGCGATGCCGAAGGGCTCGGCCTCGCGGGCCAGCACCTGCTCGTCGAAAGGGGCGGCCTCCAGTGCGGGGTTCGCTCCGTAGAACGACCGCTGGAAATCGGCGTAGTCCGTCGTAACGATCAGGATGCGCATGAAGCCCTCAGTCCACCTTCAGCCGCGGTGCTTCGAACCGCGGGCGCGCCGTTGAGCCGCCACTCCTGGTCGAACAGGACGCCTCCGTGGGTGGGCGGCGTGACCATGCCCGTCCCGTAGAAATCGCCTGTCTCCACCGTGACGGCGGCTACCTCCCGGATCCAGTCCTGTGTGACGCCGTCGGCCGTCAGGATCAGGTCCACGATGTAGGCGCCTTGTGTCAGCGGCAGGCGGTCCAGGGCACACGAAAGGGTACCGGAGGCCGGCGCGCCGCGCACAGCAAGGCCATTGCCCTCGCTGTCCAGTACGGTCACGGTGGGTCCGCTTGCGGCGCGGATCACGATCCTCGCCTGTGCGCCGTCGGGCCGGAAGTCCTGCGCACACTCATAGCCGATCAGGAACTCGGTCCGGCTGCCGCAGGCCAGCACCTCCAGGTCGCGCCCCGAAGCGTCCAGGCAACGGAACGAGGTCAGGCGCATCTGCCCGGCGCCGCGACGATCGGTTCGCTCCGCCAGGTCGGCGCCGGCGAGGTCCTTGAGCTGGCCGAGGTAGTGGTCTACAGCCGCATGGGTGGACCCGGGGCCGTAGTCGAGGCGACCGCCCTCAAGGACGAGCGCCCGGGTGCAGAGCGACTGGACGGCGGCCATGTTGTGGCTGACGAAGAGCACGGTGCGCCCGCCGGCCGCTACCTCGCCCATCTTGCCCAGGCACCTGCGCTGGAAGGCGGCGTCGCCCACCGCCAGCACCTCGTCGACCACCAGGATCTCCGGCTCCAGGTGCGCCGCCACGGCGAAGGCCAGGCGGACGTACATGCCGCTGGAGTAGCGCTTGACCGGAGTGTCGATGTAAGAGCCGATCTCGGAGAAACCAACGATCTCGTCGAACTTGCGGCGTATCTCGGCCTTGGTCATGCCCAGGATCGCGCCGTTCAGATAGACGTTCTCGCGGCCGGTCAGCTCCGGATGGAAGCCCGTGCCCACCTCCAGCAGGCTGGCGATGCGCCCTCGGACACGTATCTCGCCGCGAGTGGGGGCGGTCACCTGCGATAGGAGCTTCAGCGCGGTGCTCTTGCCCGCGCCGTTGCGGCCGATGAGACCGAGCACTTCGCCCTCGTCGATGCCGAAGGAGATGTCGCGCAGGGCCCACACCATTCCATGCCTGTGCGGGGTGCCGTCGTCGTCGTCGGGCCGAGGGTTGCGGCGGCCCCGCCAGCGCGCCCAGGCTCGGGCCGCATCGTCGCGGAGCATGGCGCGGTCGATCACCCCGAGCCGGTACGCCTTGCCGACACCGGCCATCTCGACGGCGTGGGCCATGCTAGACCGTGTCCATGAAGGTCTGCTCCACGCGGCTGAAGAGGACCAGCCCCACGAACAGGATGCCCACGCAGGTAGCGCCGCTCACCAGCAGCTGCCCCGCCGTCACGGAGCCGGCGCCGAGGTAGGCGTACCGAAAGGCCTCGATGATGGGTGCGCAGGGATTGAGCCGCAGGATGAAGGCGAACTTGCCGCTGATGGACGACATCGGGTAGATCACGGGCGTGGCGTACATGAAGAGATGGACGCCGAACGCCACCAGCTGAGCCAGGTCCTTGTAGCGTGTCGTCAGGCTGGAGACGACGATGCCGACGCCCAGCCCCAAGCAGGCCATCATGAGCACGTAGACCGGCGTCAGCAGGATGGTCCAGTTCTGCTTGACCGGGTAGCCGTGACCCGCGTACCAGAGCGCCAGCACCACGAACATGGTGAACTGGATGGCGAAGGCGATCAGGTTCGAGATCGCCGTGGCGACGGGCACGACGATGCGGGGAAAGTAGACCTTGCCGAAGAGCTGGGCGTTGTGGGAGAAGGTCTGCGACGTGGCCGTCACGCAGTTGGCGAAGTAGGTCCAGATGACGGTTCCGCCCATGTAGAAGAGGAAGCCGGGCAGGCCGTCCGTCGGCAGCTTGGCGATGTTGCCGAAGATGATCGTAAATGTGACCGTGGTGAGGATGGGCTGCACCAGGTGCCAGAGGGGACCCAGGATGGTCTGCTTATAGACGGCGACGAAGTCGCGGCGCACGAAGAGCGACACCAGGTCGCGGTACTGAAGGAGGAGGCCCAGGCGCAGGTCAAGCAGACTTCGCACGGGGCGTATGACCAGCGTCCACGGGCGTGCATCCGCTTCCGGCTCCACTCGAACCGACATGGCGTGACATGACCTCGGATGGCTGTTGGCGATGGAACCGGCAAGGTACGCGACGGGTAGCAGACTACCAGTATACCTGCCGACCCCGTGCTAGGCCCCCAGCTGCTCTCTCGGAAGGCGCACCTCAGGCGGGTAGAGCGCCTCCTCGTGAAGCAGGATGGTCTCCACATCCCACCGCCGGCGCAGGACGCGCGCGGGCGAGCCGACGGCGATGCTGTAGGGCGGGAGGCTGCGTGTCACCACGGAGCAGGCGCCGACGACCGAGCCGCGGCCGATGCGCACGCCCTTCAGCACTGTGACCCGCGCACCGAGCCAGACGTCGTCTTCTATGACGATGTCCTCGTCATCGCCGGGTCGCTTGTCATGCACGTCGTTGATGAACCGGCCCACTTCGGCGATGTTGTGGTTGCCGGCGATGAGCGCCACTTCGGGACCGAGCAGCACGTGGTTGCCCAGGATGATGCGCGAGTCCGAGGCCAGCATGATCCCACGGTCGCCCAGGTTGCAGTCGTCGCCCACGCTGATGCCCGCGTAGGTGTAGTGCGCCGTGGGGTCGAACCGCACGTTGCGGCCGCAATGCGCGAAGAGCGGCCGTCGCAGGGCGCGCAGCGTCCCCCGGACGCACCGGGGCCAGAGCTGCATGAGCTTGTAGACCCGCTGGGCGGGGGTCACTGCCTCGCTCCACCGGGGGCGAGCTTGCGCCGTAGCGCGGCGCGTGCGCGCAGCACCACGTCGCCCAGGTGGTTGTCGCGTCCCGCCACGCGCTCAAAGAGGAACCGGCGCTGCAGGCGGGCGTGCTGGGCCGGTAGCAGGGCGCCGCCGCGCCCGGGGCTGCCGGCGAGGTGGTCCAGCAGGTCGGAGGCAGGGACGAACCAGCCCGGCCTCAGCGCCAGCCGCTCCATGAGTGCGCGGAACCGAGGCTCCAGCGCTCCGCCCTTCATGAAGCCCAGCGCGAAGTGCGTGTAGACGATGCACGCGCCGCCCGACGCCTCGAGCCGATCCTGATTGGCCTCGCCGAGTAGCGCCAGGAAGCTGGGGATCGACCGGGCGTTGCTTGCGCTGAACCAGTAGGGCACGGCGGGCCGTTCGGGGTCGTGGTAGGGCATGAACGGGTCGGCGCCGGAGGTACAGATCGAGTCGAAGCCGAAGCCGCGAACATACTTCAGCCGAGCGGCGCAGATATCGCCCCAGTAGTAGGGGCTCTCCGGCTCGTGCCCGCTGGAGCGCCACGAGCGGCGCCCCACCAGCCGCAACAGCCCATAGAGCCGCGCCACGGCGCCCGAGAACCGGGCCGCACCCCAGTAGAGGCCCTCCTGCTGGCTGCAGTGCGTGATGTGCATGCGGGGGTCTGCGCCGTACACCTCACGCATGGTATCCAGCCCGCGCACGGTATCGGCGCGCTCCGACGAATGGTCGGTGGCGCCGTGGGAGGCGATCTCGAAGCCCGCGTCGCGCAGGGACAGCGTCCACCTGAGGTAGTCCGGATCGGCCAGCGTGGCCCCGCCGGTGAAGGTCGGGCGCCACGGCGCCAGGGGCCAGACGGTCTTGGTGGTGCGGAAGCCGAGATCCTGCAGCAGGTCGTAGACCGGCCGGGCGTTGGCGAGGGTGCTGCAGTCGGTGTCGTCCACGATGGTGAACGCGAACCGCCTGCCGCCGGGCCACGCCGGGCCGCTCTCAGCCATCGCCGCCGCCCTCGTGGCACAGGCGTGTCAGGTACCGGCCGTACTCGCTTGAGCCATAGGCGCGGGCGCACTCCAGCAGGCGGGCCTTGTCGATGTAGCCCTGCTCAAAGGCGATCTCCTCGAGGCAGGCCACCTTCAGCCCCTGCCGCTTCTCGATGGCCTGGACGAAGTTCCCGGCCTCGAGCAGCGACTCGTGGGTGCCCGTATCCAGCCACGCGTAGCCGCGCCCGAAGCGGACCACGTGCAGGTCGCCCATCTCGAGGTAGGCTCGGTTCACATCGGTGATCTCAAGCTCGCCGCGTGCCGATGGCTTAATGCCGGCGGCCACCTCGGTGATCCTCTCGTCATAGAAGTAGAGGCCCACCACCGCGTAGTCCGAGCGCGGCTGCTTCGGCTTCTCTTCGATGCTCAGGGCGCGGCCGTCCTTGCCGAACTCCACCACACCGTAGCGCTCCGGGTCGCGGACGCGGTAGCCGAAGATCGTGGCTCCGGTCCGGCGGCCGGCGGCCTCGCGGAGCATGCTCGATAGGCCGCTGCCGTAGAAGAGGTTGTCTCCCAGGATGAGGCACGCGGGCCCGCCTGCCACGAATTCGCGGCCGATAATGAAGGCCTGCGCCAACCCCTCGGGCCGGGGCTGTTCGGCATAGGTCAGCGAGATGCCGAACTGCTCGCCCGTGCCCAGCAGGCGCTTGAACTGCGGCAGGTCCTGTGGGGTGGAGATGAGCAGGATGTCCCGGACGCCCGCCAGCATGAGCGTGGAGATCGGGTAGAAGACCATGGGCTTGTCGTAGACGGGCAGCATCTGCTTCGAGACCGCCGCCGTAGCGGGATAGAGCCGCGTCCCCGCTCCGCCCGCCAGTACTATGCCCTTCATGCGTTCCGCCTCCGTCAGGCCTCGCGCCAGACGACGCGCCGCACGTAGTCGGTGTAGCTCATGATGATGCGGACGACCTTATCCGACACGTTCGGCTGCGAGTAGTCGGCCACCAGCCGCAGAAGGCGCTGGTCGCCACGCGGCTGGTCCTCCAGCACCCGGAGCCCCCGGGCGATGCTGTCGGGCTCCATGCCCGTCATGATAACCACCGCCTCCTCCATCCCCTCGGGCCGCTCGTGGGCCTGGCGGATGTTGAGAGCCGGGAAGTTCAGGATGGAGGACTCCTCAGATATTGTGCCGCTGTCGGAGAGGACGGCTCGGGCGTGCTTCTGCAGCTTGACGTAGTCGCAGAAGCCCAGAGGCTTCATGAACTCCACCAGGCTCGGCATTTCGGCCGCCTGCTCTTCCAGCCGCTTGCGGGTGCGCGGGTGCGTCGAGACGATGACGCGCTGTCCGTAGGTCTCGGCCAGCATGCGGAGCATGGCCAGGAACTTGCGGAAGAGGGGCGGCGAATCGACGTTCTCCTCGCGGTGGCACGACACGACGAAGTAGCCGCCTGCCTCCAGCCCCAGCCGTTGGTGCACGTCGGACGCATCGACCCGGTCCATGTAGTGGTGCAGTACCTCGAACATGGGGCTACCGGTCTTGATGGTCCGATCCGGAGGCAGCCCCTCGCGGAGCAGGTAGTCGCGCGAGATGCTGCTGTAGGGCATGTTCACATCGCTGATGTGGTCGACGATGCGGCAGTTAATCTCCTCCGGCACACGGTCGTCAAAGCAGCGGTTGCCGGCCTCCATGTGGAAGACCGGTACGCGCCGACGCTTCGCCGCGATGGCCGCCAGGCAGCTGTTCGTGTCACCCAGGATCAGCAGCGCGTCGGGCTTCTCCTCGGCCAGCGCCGCGTCGGTCCTGGCGATCACCTGACCGATGGTCTCCGCGGGGACCGCGCCCGCCGCCTCGAGGAAGCGGTCGGGCGGCCGAATGCTCAGGTCGCGGAAGAAGACCTCGTTCAGCTCGTAGTCGTAGTTCTGGCCTGTGTGCACCAGGACGTGGTCCGTGTAGCGGTCCAGCGCGGCGATGACCCTCGAGAGGCGGATGATCTCGGGCCGCGTGCCGACCACGGTGACGACCTTGAGGTCAGCCACGCTCCACCTCCACGAAGGTGGTGTCCGGGTTGGCCGGATCGAACGGGTCCGTGGACCAGAAGAGCACCACCACGTCGGTCTGGCCCGCGTTGACGATGGAGTGCGTGTAGCCCGGCGGGATGTCGACGACGCGGAACTGCTCGCCGCGCACGGGGTAGTCGAGCACCTCGTCGCCCAGCACATGGCGGAAGCGGATGACGGCCTCGCCCTGCAGCACGAAGAACTTCTCGCACTTCGTGTGGTGGTAGTGGTTGCCGCGCACCTTGCCCGGCTTCGTCCGGGAGACAAAGACCTGGCCATAGACGAGGCCGCGCATGAACTCGGCCAGATCGCCCCGGTGGTCGCTCTTCTGGTCAAGGTCGTAGGCGAACTGGTCCGTGGGCAGGGCGCTCAGGTAGGTGGCGTAGAGCTTCTTCACCAGGCCGTCGCGGAAGTCGGGGAGCTGCAGCGTCGTGCGCGAGGCGGCGAAACCGGCGATCATGCCGGCAGCCTCGCCGACGGTCGTCTCATAGACGGGCTGCACGCACCCGGGCCTGCACCCCTCGGCGACGGGGGCCTCGGCCTCGGCGATCATGGCCGTTACGACGTCGTCGATGTAGACGAGCCGCAGTTTGGCCGCCGGGTCATTGATGGTGATCGGCAGTCCGCGCGCGGTGTTGTGGCAGAAGGTGGCGATGGCCGAGTTGTAGTTGGGTCTAGCCCACTTCCCGAAGACGTTGGGCAGTCGGAAGACAACGGCCGACGCTCCCGCGGTCGCCCCGTACTTCTCCGCCTCCAACTCGGCCTGCCGCTTGCTTGCGCCGTAGGCGTTGTCCAGCTCGGCCTGCGTGGAGGAGGAGAGGATGAGGAGCGGAGGCTGAGGCCTGGCGGCCAGCTTCTCGCACACGGTCCGGGTGAGGTCGGCATTGCCCGTCGTGAACTCCGACGGGTCCACGGGCCGGTTCACCCCGGCCAGGTGGAAGACCACATCCGCCTGGCCCAGGTAGTCGTCCAGCAGTCCGGCCTCGCACTGGACGTCGTACTCCAGCACCTCCCACCGGTCGGTTTCGCGCAGGCGAAGCGCCAGATTGGAGCCCACAAACCCGGCCGAGCCGGTGACCAGCGCCTTCCTCATCGGCTCCATCCCTTGAGCTCCTCCTGGATGTAGGGCAGGCCCCGCAGCAGTTCGGCGGTCTGCGCCGTGTCGAGCCTGGTGGTACCGTGCGAGTCGTAGTCCTGAGCCGCCGCGGCCTTGGGCTGCCCCTCGCTGAAGTAGAGGTCGTAGTTGAGGTCGCGCGTGTCGGCCGGTATGCGGAAGTAGAGGCCCATATCCTGCGAACGAACCATCTCCTCGCGGGTCAGGAGCGTCTCGTAGAGCTTCTCGCCGTGGCGCGTGCCGATCACCTTGATGGGATTGTCCGCGCCGAAGACCTCCAGCACCGCCTCCGCGAGCGTGCCGATGGTGGCCGCCGGCGCCTTCTGTACGAAGATGTCTCCGGCTTTGCCATGCTCGAAGGCGTGCAGCACCAGCTCGACGGCCTCATCGGTAGACATCATGAACCGGGTCATGGCCGGCTCGGTGATGGTGAGAGGTTCCCCGGCTTTGATCTGTTTCACGAAGAGGGGGATCACGGAGCCGCGCGAGGCCATCACATTGCCGTAGCGGGTGCCGCAGAAGATGGAACCCCGCTCGGCGGCGACACGGGAACGGGCAACCATCACCTTCTCCATCATCGCCTTGGAGATGCCCATGGCGTTGACCGGGTAGACAGCCTTGTCGGTGCTGAGGACCACCACGCGGGCGACGCCGTGCGCCTCGGCCGATCCGAGTACGTTGTCCGTGCCGACGGCGTTGGTCTTGATCGCCTCCATGGGATAGAACTCGCACGACGGCACCTGCTTCAGCGCCGCGGCATGGAAGACGAAGTCGACGCCGGCCATGGCATCGTCCAGCGAGGCGCGGTCCCGAACATCGCCGATGTAGAACTTGATTGACGGGTTACGGTACGCCAGCCGCATGTCGTCCTGCTTCTTCTCGTCGCGGCTGAAGATGCGGATCTGCTTGAGGCCGGCGCCCAGGAAGCGGTCCAGTACGGCGTTGCCGAACGTGCCCGTCCCGCCGGTGATGAGTAGCGTCTCTCCGTTCAGGTCCATTCCACAAGGTCCTCACTCGATATCTCGGTCAGCAGCGGCAGGGCCGCATCTTTGGGCGAGAGTGTCCGCAGCCCTTCGGGCCAGGCGATGCCCAACGCCGGATCATCCCAGCGCAGGCCTCGGTCGCTGCCGGGCTGGTAGGTGGCCGTGCACTTGTACGCCACCAGGGCGCTGTCGCTCGTCACGTAGAACCCGTGGGCCATGCCCTCGGGCAGGAAGACCTGAAGCCCGTTCCCCGCCGAGAGCTCTACGGCGACGTGGTCGCCGAACGTGGGCGAGCCGCGGCGCAGGTCTACTCCCACGTCCCAGATCGAGCCCTGCAAGACATACACCAGCTTGCCCTGCGGCGCAGGATGCTGGAAGTGGAGGCCGCGCAGGACGCCTCGGCGTGATACCGACAGGTTGTCCTGCACAAACCGGGCGTCGATGCCGGCAGCCCGGCACCGCTCCTCGCGCCACGTCTCCACCAGGTAGCCGCGGTCGTCACGATGGGCTACGGTCTGAAGCACGACAACGCCGCTGACTTCCGAAGCATCCCTGAGCACTGCCGCACCTCTCCCGAGGCCCCAAGGGGCTACACGCACAAAGGCCCCGCGCCGCAGGTCGCCGCCGCATGGGGTTGCGGGGTACACCAGCGGCGCGGGGCCAAGGTCCTACAGCCGGCCCAGGTAGTAGAACAAGCTGAGCGGCGACATGAGCGACTCGATCCGGAAGCCGGCCGGGCCGCGCATGGGCAGGAAGAGCATGTCGTCCTTCTGCATGACGAAGTTCTTCGTCATGTCTCCGGAGCGCTGCATCTTGACCAGGTCGACCTTTATGAGCGTCGGCTTTCCGTCGGTGACGCGGAAGACGCCCGCCTTCTTAAGGTCGGCCACCTGGGTGGGTCCGCCGGCCAGTCCGATGGCGTCCAGCACACGGATATCCCGGGTCTCCGGGATCGGGAACTCGCCGGGCTTCGTCACCTGGCCCATGACCTGGATCCGATTGTCGATGGCCGGGACGACCAGGATGTCGCCTGCCCGAAGGACCATCGCCTGGATGGCGGGGTCCAGCCGGCCCTTGCCGACCGACTCGAACAGGTTCACCGGCAGCTTCTCGCCGCCGCGCTGGACATAGCACTTGGTCAGGGCAGCATCGTCCATGGGGTAGCCGGCCAGCGTCAGCGCCGCGAGCAGGAAGAGGCCGTCCTCACCCTCGTCGAACGCGCCGGGGCTCTTGACCCTGCCCATGACGTAGATCTTGCTCTTGGCGGGATCGGTCTCGTCCAACACCAGCAGGTCGTCCGTCTGGAGATCGACGTTGGCGGCGCCCTCAGGCTTCTCCAGCGCCGCGTTGATGTTCAGCTCCTGTGCGTTGCCGGTACCCCGGACGAGGCGGCCTCGCATGCGGCCGGGCTTGCCGGTGATGCCGCCGCTGAGAAGGACGGCATCGACCAGCTTCATGCCGGGGCGGTAGGGTACGGCGCCCGGCGACTTCACCGCGCCGAGGACGCGCACACGGTAGGCCTTGGCCGAGGTCACGGCGACGGTCACAGTCAGGTTGTTGTAGAGCTTTGACAGCCCGTCCTCGATCTCCTTGGCGAGCTGCTTGGAGGTCTTGCCTGCGGCCTTCACGAGGCCCACCTCGGGCACTGAGATCGTGCCGTCGGTGAGCACCGTTGCAGAGCCGCCCAGCTCAGGGCGGTTCGAGACGCTGATGGCCAGCACGTCATCGATGCCGATGACGTACTCCGGGCCCTGCGTGTCGTCTACGGCGGCGAAGCTCGGCGCTGCGATCGCCAGGGCGAGGACCGCGGCGAACAAGCACGCCAGTATGTTAGCTAGTCTTAGCATTGGTGTCCTTGCCTCCCTGCTCGCCTTCGGGCTGCGTGGCGCCTGTCTCCGAGTGCTCGCGGGCATGCGGCAACGCCTCAAACTCGTCGCGAAGGCTTCGATCAGACTTGTCGTCCTCGATCTGGCCATAGTGGTAGTCGTGGCCGTACGAGTACTGATAGCGGCCGTAGCCGTAGCCATAGCCGTAACCGTAGCCGTAGCCATAGCCGGAGCCGTAACCATAGCCCTTGCCGTAGCCGTAGCCACGGTCGACCTTGACCTTGTTAACGACGACGCCCAGCAGCTTGGCGTTCACCTGGTGCAGCAGTTCCGCCACGAACTGGAGGCCGCTCTTCCGTGCGTTGCCGAGAACCGATACGATGACCACACCGGCGCAGTCGGCGGCCAGCACCTGGGCGTCGGCCACGGCCAGTAGCGGCGGCGAGTCGTACAGGACGATGTCGGCGCGCTTCAGGAGGTCCTGCTGCAGGTCGCGCATGGCCTGCGAGCCGAGGAGCTCGGCCGGGTTCGGCGGCAGCGGACCGGTGGGAAGGACCTTCAGGCCGGGCACGCCCACGTCGGCCAGCGCGTCGTCCAGCGACGTATGGCCGATCAGGACGTTGGTGACGCCGGGCTGGCGGCTGATATCGAACTTGTCGTGGATCGACGGGCGCCGGAGGTCGGCGTCCACCAGGATCACGCGGAGGCCGTTCAGCGCCAGCGACGTGGCCAGGTTGGTAGAGATCAGCGACTTGCCCTCACCGGGGAAGGCGCTGGTGACCAGGAGAGAGCAGGCCGGGGCGTCGACCGTAGCGAACCGCACGCCGGTGCGCAGCATACGGAACGTCTCCATCAGGGAGGAGTCGCGACGCTTGCCGTGGATGAGGCGGCTCTCGGAGTCTTCGATCAGCGGCACGGCCGCAAGGGTCGGAGCGCCGAGGACGCGCCGCAGGTCTTCGCCGGCGTTGACGCGATCGTCGAAGTAGTCCTGCAGGAAGGCGACGCTCACGCCGATGACCAGGCCGAGCAGCGCCGACAGGACCATGTTGGCCAGCGGCCGCGGGGCTACCTGGGTTGCCTTGGAGGCCGCCGTGATCGTATCGACCGGGTTCTCGACGGCCTTCTCGCGGAGGCTGAGGTCCTGCAGCGACTTGGTCAGCAGGTTCACCGTGTCACGGTATCGCTCAAGGTCGCGCTGCAGGGGCGCCTGCACGATCTCCAGGGCCATCAGCCGGGTTAGCCCCGACTTCATCTGGGCGACGCCGGCCTTGGCGCGGGCCAACTCCACCTGCGTCACGAGCATAGCGCTCTGCGCCTGGCGGATCGTCTCGTCGTAGCGCATCCGGTCGGGATTGGGGATCGAGGTGGTAACAGTGAAAGTGGCGGGCACACGCTCCAGCCGGGACTGCAGGTCGGCGATCTGCGTATCGATCTCCATCACCTTGGGATGCGCCGGCTTGTAGCTCACGAGCAGGGCCTTGCGCTGGTTCTCAAGGGCGGCGATGTTGCTCTTCAGGCCATCGATCTCGGCCTTGTTGGTGGTGGTCTGAGGCGTGTCCAGCTTAGCGGGCAGGTTCCGGCGGGCTTCCTGCGTGCTCTCAAGGCCCGCCACCTGGCCCGCGAGCGTCATCTCGAGCTCACGGACGCGGCCTTCGAGGCCGGCTAGTTGCTGGGCCTTGCTCTGCGCCTGTCCCGCGACGATCCCGGCGTTCTCATCACCGGCGGCGCTGGGCAGGATCTGCTCCCTGCGGCGGAACTGCTGGAGGCTCAGTTCAGCCATCGTGAGCTTCTCGGTCTCTTCCTTCAGCCGGCTCTTCACGAAGTCGATGGCATTGGAGATCGAGGAGGCCCGGTTCCGCTTGACGTAGTTGCGGTAGACGTCGGGGATAACGGCGGCGAAGCGCTCGGCATCGGCCGGCCGGCCCGACTGCACCACGATTTCAATGGCGTCCGTCTCGCCCACCTGCGTCGCGGTCAGTGTGACGGATGAGGGCTTGATGCCGGTCTGGTCAAGGGCCTCCTGGAAGACCACCTTGCCCTGCAACACCTCAATCTGCGTCTGCACGTCACGAGTGGGCGACAGAGCGAACCCGAGCATCTCGGCGCCCTGCAAGCCACCGAACCCGCCCTTATCCACCTTGACGACGATGCGGGCGTTGGATCGGTAGACGGGCTTGGCAAGCACCGTGTAGACGACGCCCACCGAGCACGCCATGACAAAGGTGACGAGCACCGCCGTCTTGCGTCGCAGGAGTAGATTTACATAGTCGCGCAGCGATTGCTCGCGTTCAACGATTTGCGTCTCTTCCAATGGACTGGCACCTGTTCCTTGGGTGATCGGCCTTGACCCTCTTCCGTCACGGCCACCGGCCTATCGCGGCAGGACCCGCCGCACAGACATGGACAGAGCGGGCCACCTGCGGGGCAGGTGTCCGATGATGCGCTCATTCTACCTGAGACGGAGTCAGGCCTGCACGCCCGGGGCCCGCGCCGTCCGCAGCCCCCGAGCAAATCCAGTAGCGCATCAGCATGACGCGAACCAGTGCGGCGACCGGGGCGGCAAAGAACATGCCCAGAAGCCCGCCGAACTCCCCGCCCACCAGCAGCACTACGATGATTACTACCGGATGCAGGTCGAGACTGTCACCGATTAGGAGCGGCATGATGAACTTGCTCTCGGTGAAGTGCAGGATCGAGAAGAAGATGAGCACCCAGGCCGCCACGATGGGGCCCTGACTCACCAGCGCCAAGAGGACGATGGGGATGCCTCCGATGATGGAGCCGATGACAGGGATTGCCCGCGTTATGCCGCCCAGCAGGCCCAGCGTCAGCGGGTAGGGCACGCCCAGCGCGGCCAGGCCGATGCCGACCACGATGCCGGCGATGAGGCATAGCACCAGCTGGCTCACGATGAAGCTGTGCATGATGCAGGAGCACTGGCGCAGCAGGTAGAGCGCCTCACGCCGGCGCCGCCTGCCCAGCGAGCCGACGAAGATGTGCTTCAGTTTGCGGCTGTCGATGACGAAGTAGAACGCCAGAACGGGCATCAGCACCACTTCGACGATGTGCCGTACGTTCTCTGCGCCGCGCAGCACCCCGAGGCCGAACCAGGTCGTCGCGCGGTCGCGCAGGGCGCCGACCCCCTCGTCGCCGTCGATCTGCTGCTCGATCCAGGTGCGCCACTCGGGCTTGACGTTCCGCTCATACCAGGCGGTGGCGTCCCGGCTGTAATCGCGCATGCGGCTGCTGTACTGGGTCCAGTTCTCCTGGACGCGCTTCAGCTCGGTGACAAACGGGTCCGTGGTGACCCGCACGCCGTAGACCGTCACGGTAATGAGCATGATGAGCGTGTAGAGCGTGGCGATGATCCGGAGCGGATAGAGGCCCAGTCCTCGCCGCTGCGCCGTCGGTGCGCCGGGCCGAAGGCGGCGAGAGGCCATGGCGCCCACCTGAGCGAAGGGCCAGGCCAGCGCCGAGTGAAACGCATCAAAGGCCCGCAGGCCCGCCATCCAGTGCGCGATGGGGCGCATGACGAAGGCCAGCGTGCCCGCTACGAGCAGCGTGACGATGATCGCCTGCAGGCGCACGGTCGTGTAGCCTACGTACTGCACCAGCATGTACGCGACCCAGAGCCGCACGACCAGCAGGAAGGCGCCCTTCATCCAGGCGTTCACGGTCTGGTCCAGGGCTGCGCGGGGCTCGGTCACCTGCAAAGGCGCTCCTCCAGGACCTGCGCGATGCGCGCACAGGCCCGTCCATCGCCGTAGGGGTTGGCCGGGGCCGAAGGGGCCGCCCGGCCGGTCCGCGGAGCCGCCGACATCAGGCTTCGCCAGTTGGACAGCACCGCCTCAATGTCTGTTCCCACCAGCGTGGCGCAGCCGGCCGACACGCCTTCGGGCCGCTCGGTGGTGTTGCGGAGCACGAGGACCGGCACGCCCAGGCTGGGGGCCTCCTCCTGAACGCCGCCGGAGTCGGTCAGGATGATGTCGGCCCGCTGCATCAGCTTGACGAACGGGGCGTAGTCCGGCGGATCGATGAGCGAGATATTGGGCACGCCGCCCAGGGCGCCGGTGATCTGCCGGCGCAGGGCGGGGTTGCGATGCATGGAGAAGACGATGCGCAGGTCCGGCGCCTCGGCGGCCATGAGCTGCAGCGCGCGGCAGATGCGGCCCATGGGCTCGCCCCAGTTCTCGCGCCGGTGCGCCGTGACCAGAGCCACCTTGCCGGGGTAGGCCAGCGCCTCGCGCACGGCCGGGTCCTCTACAGGCCACTCGCGCCCGGCGACCCAGAGCAGGGCGTCGATGCCCGTGTTGCCGGTCACCCAGATCGCCTCTTCCGGCGTCCCCTCGCGCAGGAGGTTCGCACGGGAGTCTTCGGTCGGCGCGAAGTGGTAGGAGGCGATGCGGGCCGTGAGGACGCGGTTCATCTCCTCCGGGAAGGGGTCATACATGCATCCCGTGCGGAGGCCCGCCTCGACGTGCCCGAAGGGCGTCCGCTCGTAGAAAGCCGCCAGCGAGGCCACGAAGGTGGTGGTGGTGTCTCCCTGGGCCAGGACCGCCGCCGGCTGCACGCGCCTGATGGCGTCCGTCACGCCCTCCAGCGCCCGCGTGGTGATCTCGGCCAGCGTCTGCCCGTGCCGCATGATGGCCAGGTCGGCCTCGGGCTCGATGCCGAAGACGCGCAACACCTGGTCCAGCTGCTCGCGGTGCTGCCCCGTCACGACGACACGCGGCTCCAGCATGGCGTGCGAGCGCAACTCGAGGACGAGCGGGGCCATCTTGATGGCGTCGGGTCGGGTGCCGAAGACGCAGAGGATCGGCAGGCGGCTGGTCATCAGCGTGAGTACCTCATGATGGCGAAGGCGCCGATGCAGAGCAGCGCCGTGCAGAAGTAGATGACATAGACGGCTTGCCGGTGCGTGAGGCCCCTGGCAAGGAGCCGGTGGTGCAGGTGCCGCTGGTCGGCCTGGGTCAGCGGGGCGCCATGCATGAAGCGCCGCGTCAGGACATGTATGTAGTCGAAGATAGGCACGCCGAAGACCAGCACGGGCAGGACCACCGAGAGAGCGGCGGCTACTTTGAAGGCTCCCATGACCGCCAGGGCCGCCAGTGTGAAGCCCAGGAACTGGCTGCCCACGGTGCTCATGAAGATGCGCGCAGGGTTGAAGTTATGACGCAGGAAGCCGACGCAGGCCCCGGAGGCGGCCGCCGCCACGAGGGCGACGGTGGGCCCGTCGTGCTGCCGGGAGGCCAGCGCGAGGAGCGCCAGGCTTCCGGCCGACATGGCGCAGACCCCTGCAGCCAGTCCGTCCAGGCCGTCGATGGCGTCCACCGTCTTGGTCACCACGAGGATCCAGACGACCGTCAGCGTCCCGCCGACCAGCGGCGACAAGGCGATCCAGCTGCTCGGGCCGAACCCTCCGGCCGCGTCCCCGGCGAAGGGGTTGCGCACGCCCTCGATACGAACTCCGAAGTACAGGAGGATGCAGGCGGCGCCCACGATGGCGGCGATCTGCTTGGCCGCGCTCAGTTCGCGGAGGTCGTCCACCAGGCCCACGACGGCCACCACGGTCCCGGCGAGCA
>CAISJD010000065.1 GCA_903885605.1 uncultured Chthonomonas sp.
ATCGCGATCCTGGCGGGCCTCCCGACGGCATCGCCGGCGGCTCCGGTTGCCCGGTTCAGCGCCCGATCGATGGATGCCGGGCAGGCGCTCGCCGGCGACGCGACGCCCTTCGCCTTCACGGTTTGGAACGACGGCGACGCCCCGCTCACGCTGGAGGTCCGGGCCAACTGCGGGTGCACCACGCCGCGGTGGGACGCCCACGTGGCCCCTGGGGCCCAGGGCAAGATCGAGACGAGCCTCGGGACCGCGGGCCTCGTCGGCCGCATCACCAAGGAGCTGGAGGTCCTTACCAACGACCCCTCCATGCCCCGCGTCGTGCTGAGCCTGGTGGTGGACATCCGCCGAGCAGTGGAGGTCCTCCCTTCGCCGTTCCCCGTGATCGCGCTACCTGACACTGGCCCGGCGAGGATTGACCTGACGGTGCGCTTCGTGGGGCACACGGCGCGGGTCCAGGAGGCCATTGCGGGCTCGCGGTACCTCCAGGCGACCGTGGAGCCCGCTGCGGCGCCGGGCGAGTGGCTGGTCCACCTGGCCGTGGACGCCGAAGCCCCGCAGGGCCGCACCGCCGCCGTCGTGACACTGAACACCACGTCGACGCGCCAGCCCGTCGTCAGTATCGTAGCCGTCCTCGAGCGCGGCCTATGCGCCACGCCCCCGAGCATCTTCTTCAGCCCGGTTTCGCCCCAGGACCGTTCGCCGGTAGTTCGCGAGGTCACGCTCACCCGGGCAAGCGGCAGCCTGGAGCGCTGCCGGGTCGCCTCCGCCGACCGCCGCATCACGGCCCGCATCGCGGTCGGCCGGCAGGGCGCTCCGGCGAGGCTCATCGTTACCTACACCGGCGGGGCGCTGAAGCGCGACCTGCGCACGTCCATCCTGATAGACCCGGGCGCAGGGCTACGGCCGCTGACGATCCCTGTAGTCGCCTACGCGGCTCCGGTCGAGTAGCCGGGGCCGTCGGGGGCCGGCATGGCAAACCACGGCCGATCTGCGGTATGGTAGTGGTGGTTGGTCGTGCGCTTGGCGCAGGCGCAGCTAGGACGGGCATGAGGTCGAGGCTTTGAGTAGATCCGGCCGTGCGATCATTGGTTTGTTCGTGGCACTGGCGCTGTGCGCTGTGGTGGTCCTCATCATCCAGCGGAACAGCGTCCTGGCGCCGTTCGAGCGGCTCCAAAAGCAGGCGGCGCTGGCCGACACCGGACGCGCCGTCGAGGCCCTGGCCCGCGAAGTCCACCACCTCAACGACCTGACGCACGACTGGGCCAACTGGGACGAGCTCTACCAGTTCGCCGCAGACGGCAACAGCGCATTCAGAGCAGCGAACCTGACCGCGACCTCCGTCGCCGAGATGCTGAAGGCGAACCTGGTCTTCATCTGCCGGCCCGACGGTTCCGTTGTCTTCAGCACGGTCCAGAGCGTGCAGCTTGGCGGGAGCATCACGCTGCGCGAGATGCCGCCTGACACCCTTGCCGGCAGGCCGGAGTTGCTGGCCGGCTCCCCCGGCGGCGAGCCCGTCCATGGCGCCATGCTGACCGAGCATGGGCCCATCCTGATCGCCACCCAGCCGATCCACAACGGCGCCGGCGCCGGCGCGTGCCGCGGAACCGTGGTCATCGGCCGCTTCCTGGATGAGGCGCTGGTTCACGCATTGCGCGACCAGACGCACGTGGGCTTCGATATCGTGCGCCCCGAAGCGCGCGACCTGACGCCCGGTGAGGCCTCCCTGGCGCAGCGGCCCGTGGGCTCTCCCGTGACGATGCTCACGGTGCGCGGGCGCCGGTACGCCTACGGCCTCGTGCCGGGCCTGCCGGGCCATGCAACGCTGATGGTCCGTTCGGAGGTGGATGACGACCTGCTGGTCCTGGGCCGGTCGGTCGGCACGCAGGCGTTGCTCACCAGCCTGATCCTGCTGATCGTCCTGGGCGCCTCGGCGCTCATCTTCCTCAGGCCGAACCGCAGGCCGGGCGAATGGAGCTTCGAGCGGGACGTGAGCAGCACCAATCGGGCCGCGCTGCTCGTGGCGACGCTGGGCGCGACGGCCACCGTGATCGGCACATACGGCATCCTCCACGAGGCGGCGCGGGATGCTCGCACGGACTTCCAGACGGCCGCACGCCAGTCGGTAGGGCGGGTTCGCGATGCGCTTGACGAGGGCGTCTCGCAGACGGCCGCCCTGCAGCGCATGGTCTATGCGGAGTATGCGTTGTCGGATGACGCATTCGTGGAGATCGCCGGCCACTGGAGGTTCGACCTGCCCGGCGCGGCGGCTGCCTGGGCGCCCGTGGTTCGGGACCGGGACCGGAAGGCCTTCGTCGCCCGGTACCTGACGGACCGTACGGCAACGCCCGAAGTGACCCTCTGGCACACCGTCGGCGCTGTCGGATCAACGGCGCCCAGGGCCGCGCTCTACGCCCCGTTGACCTTTGTGGCGCCACGTTCGACCAGGTACCTGGAGATCGGCTCGGACCTCCTGACCAGTCCGGATCTCGCGCCGGCAGCTCAGGCGTGTATCGAGACCGGCTCCATTCAGGCCGCTGCGGCCATGCCGGTGGTTCGCGATGGGATCGTCGAGCAGATCACGCCGTTGATGGCGCCTGTGTACCGTTCCGGGCCGGCGCCGAAGACCATCGCGGAGCGATGGCAAGCCGTGCGGGGCTGTGTGGTTGTCTTCATGCCGGTCACCGGCGTCTGCCGGTCGATCGCGCAGGACCTTGAGCACCCGGGATTGCCCATGTCGGTGACCGACATGACCTCCGGACAGGCCTCCACTCCGATCTTCAGCTCGCTGCCGGCTACGGCGGAGGTCCGGATCGACGCCGACCAGTACAGATCCGAGATCGACATCGCCCTGGCGAACCGCTCGCTGCGCATCCTCACCAAAGCCAGCCCTGCCTACCTCGCCCGCCGGACCGGCGCCCTCCCCTGGGTCGTGCTTGTGGCGGGCCTTCTGGTCACGGGCGCCATCACAGCGTACATTCGTGTCATCTCCGTGCGCGGCGCCGCAGTTGAGAGGCTGGTCGACCTGCGCACGACCCAGTTGGCCGCCGCCAACAGCGACCTCGCGCGGGCCGTCGCCGAGACCCGCGCGGCCACCGAAGCCAAGAGCACCTTCCTGGCCCATATGTCGCACGAGATCCGGACCCCGATGAACGGCGTCCTGGGCATGGTGGGCCTCCTGGTGGACACGCCGCTGACCCCGGAGCAGAGGCAGTACGCCGAAATGATCCGAAGCAGCGGCGATTCGCTGCTCACCATCATCAACGACATCCTGGACTACTCCAAGGTCGAGGCGGGCCGCCTGGAGCTTGAGGAGGCGGACTTCGACCTCCGCGAGCTCGTCGAGGAGACCATGGAGGCCCTCGCCGCCGGCGCTTCGGCGAAAGACATCGAGGCCGCGGCCCTTGTCGAGGCCGATGTCCCGACCCGCCTCCGCGGTGATGCAACGCGGCTGCGGCAGGTCCTCACCAACCTGGTCGGCAACGCCCTGAAGTTCACCGAGAAGGGCCACGTCGATCTGATCGTGAGCGCCGAGACGACACCTGAAGGCGCCGACGTGCTCCGTTTCGAGGTCCGGGATACGGGCGTCGGCGTGGCCGCAGAGAAGCGCGACCGGCTCTTCACGCCCTTCACACAGGCCGAGGCCACCACCTTCCGGCAGTACGGAGGCACCGGGCTGGGCCTGGCCATCTGCAAGCGGCTGGTGGAGTTGATGGGCGGCGAAATCGGCCACAGGCCGGGTGATCCCACCGGCTCGGTCTTCTGGTTCACGGTCCGCCCGGCCCGCGGCGCCGAGGCGTGCGCACCCGCGCCGGCGCCCGACGCACTGAAGCAGGCGCGCCTGCTGGTGGTTGACGGCAACGAAGTGAGCCTGCGCGCCGTCGCGTCGATCCTGGGCGCCTGGGGTGTGCGGCACGATGTGGCCGCCGACGGCGAGACAGCGCTACGCAGGATCTCCCAGTCCATCGTCGATGGCGACGCCTATGCGCTGGCCCTGGTGGACCATCGCCTGCCCGACCTGTCGGCGTCGGAGTTCGTCCGGCGCACCGCCGGGAGCAGCGCCGGCGCACCCAAGCTGGTCACCATGGCGACGCTCACGGTTGCGCCGGCCGCCGCCGAGGCGCGAGCGAACGGCTTCGCGGCGGTGGTCACCAAGCCGGTGCGGCGAAACGCCCTCCTGGAGCGGCTCATGGCGGCGCTGACCGGCGTCGAGGAGCAGGCCAGGGCCACGCACGTGGAGCCACCTGCCGCCCCGGCCGGCAGGGCCCGCGTCCTGGTCGCCGAGGATAACGCGGTGAACCAGCGCGTGGCGCAGGGCATCCTGCGCAAGCTGGGCGTCACGGCCGACATCGTGGCTAACGGCAGGCTGGCCGTCGACGCGCTGGCGCATACGCCCTACGACCTGGTGCTGATGGACTGCCAGATGCCCGAGATGGATGGCTTCGAGGCCACGGCCGCCATACGCGCCGGGGATAGCCCAGTCCTCAACCGGAATGTGCCCATCGTCGCCATGACGGCCCACGCCATGGCCGGAGACCGCGACCGCTGCCTGGCGGCCGGCATGGACGACTACCTTGCCAAGCCCGTGAGCGCGGCCAAGGTCCAGGGCATCATCGATCGGTGGCTGCCGAAGCACCACGACCCCGGCATCACTCCGCCTGCCTAGGCTCCCACGCGGGGTTCGGCGCAGGCATGGCAGCGGAGACCTCCTCGCGCCACCGGGCCAAGCGCCGACGCATGGCGTCGACGCGCACCGGCTCCTCGGCCGCCAGGTTGCGGTTCTCGCCGATGTCCTCGCGCAGGTTGTAGAGCTCCAGCCGCCCGTCTTCGTGGAACTCGATCAGCTTCCACTCGCCCATCCGCACCGATGAGCCCGGCGTGCCGCCCTGGTTGCCGTAGTGCGGGTAGTGCCAGAAGAGCGCGTCGCGGTCGGGCGCAGGGCCACCGCGCAGGAGGGGCATGAGGCTCACGCCGTCGCAGTGCTGCTCCGGTCGCGCGGGTAGCCCTGCCGCCTCCAGCAGCGTCGGGTAGAGGTCCGGGCTGGTGATGGGAGCCGAGCAGACCGAACCCGCCGGGACCGTGCCGGGCATCCATGCGATGAACGCCTCCCGGGTGCCGCCCTCGTACATCCATCCCTTGCCCTCGGCCAGCGGCGCGTTGCAGGTGGGCGAGCCCTCGGACGTGGCCAGCCCGCCGTTGTCCGACGTGAAGATCACCAGCGTGTTCTCCGCCGCGCCGGTCTCGCGCAGGGCGTCCATCACGCGGCCCACGCCCTGGTCCATCGATTCCAGCATGGCGGCGTAGGTCGGGTCGGAGTGGAGCCGCCGCCGCGTGACGCGCAGGTGGCGCTTGTGGTCGCAGGGGAAGGGCTCGCCCAGCTCGAACGGCTCGATGCGGTCCAGCCCCAGCCGCGCCGCCTTCTCGCGGTACTTGCGGACCAGCGGCTCCGGCGCCTGCAGCGGCGTGTGGACGGCGTAGTGCCAGAGGTTGAGGAAGAAGGGGCGCCCGCCGCGGTTGCGTATGAGCTCCACGGCCTCGTCGGTCAGGCGGTCGGTCAGGTACTGGCCGTCCGGGCCCTCGGGCAGCGTGTCGAAGCCCCAGGGCGCGAAGTAGCCCTTCTGGTGCGGCGCACCCCACCGGCCGCCGCCCACGTTGACGTCGAAGCCGTGCGGACCGGGGTAGGTCGGCGGCTCGCCCAGGTGCCACTTCCCCACGTGCCAGGTGGCGTAGCCGCCCTCGCGCAGCGCCCGGGCGAGGCTCACCTCGCTCAGCGGCAGGTGGTCGATGTAGGGCGCCTCCAGCAGGCGGCCCGTGGCGGTCCCGCCGATGTAGTTGGTGAGGCCCAGCCGCGCCGGGTAGCGCCCCGTCATGAAGCTGGCGCGGGAGGGCGAGCAGACCGGGCAGGCCGCGTACGCGTCGGTGAAGCGCATCCCCTCGGCGGCGAGCCTGTCGAGGTTCGGCGTCTCGTAGAACCGGCTGCCGGTGCAGGAGAGGTCGGTCCAGCCCATGTCATCGATAAGGATGAAGACCAGGTTGGGGGGCGTCTGGGGTAGGTTGGCCATGATGCGGCATTGTACCGCGTCCTCCCCGGCGCGCTGGAAGTAGCGCCGAGCGCCCCGGCGCAGGTATCGTGGAGTGTAGCGCCAGACACCGTAACCCAAGCGAGGTCCACCATGCGCCGTTCGCTCGTCGCGTTAGCCTGCCTCACAGCGATCCCGGCAGCGTTGCCGGCCGCGGCCGTCCGTCTGCCCGCGCCACGCCGCTCCATCGCAGTCATCGCCCACCGGGGCGGCGCCGGCATTGCTCCCGAGAACACGCTGGCCGCCTTCCGCAGGGCCGCGGCGCTGAAGGCGGACTACGTGGAGATCGACGTGCGGACCACTCGCGACGGCAAGCTGGCGCTCATGCACGACGCCACCGTGGACCGAACCACGAACGGCAAAGGCGCGGTGCGCGACCTGACGATGGCGCAGCTTCGCGCCCTCCGCGTGCGCGGCCCCGGCGGAACCGGACCGGAGCCTATCCCCACGCTGGAAGAGGCGCTGGCCGTGTGCAAGGGCAAGGTACGGGTCTACCTTGACCAGAAGGAGGCCGACACGCGCCGGGTGGTCGCCGCCCTCAAGGCCGCGGGCATGATGGCCGGCGTGCTCATCTACGACGACCCGGACAGCCTGATGGAGTGGCGGAGGCTGGCGCCCACGGTGCCGGTGCTGCCCAGCCTGCCGACCGAGTGCCGCAAGCCGGGAGGCGTGGCATCCTTCGTGGCAAGCCGCCCCGCCGACGGCCTCGACGGCCACATGCTGGAGTGGACCCCCGAGATGGTCGCCCAGGCGCACGCGGCGGGCAGGCCGGTCTATGCCGATATCATGGGCCCCACCGACAATCCGCAAGGCTACGCAAAGGCCATCGAAATGGGTATCGACGGACTTCAGACCGATTTCCCCGACCGGCTGGTAGCCTACCTCACCGAGCGCACGGCACAGGAGCGCCCCGTCCTCTCGGTGCGGTTGGGCGACCTCACCTGGAGCGTGGATGCCGCCGGGCGCACCGCGGCGCTGCGCGGACCAGGCGGCAGCATCGCGGCAGGTCGCGCGCCCATAGCCTCGGTGCGCTTCGGCAAGGCGGAGACGGCCTGCACAGCCGCCGCCGCTTCGCCGGGCGGGCTGGAGCTGCGGTTCGGCGACACGGGAACCGTCGTCAAGCTGGCCGTTGCGGCCAGGCCGGCCTTCACCACGCTCGCCGTCGCCGCCGTCACCGGCCCGCAGCCCGATCGGCTGACGTTTGTCAGCATCCCGCTGACGGTCAAGGGCGAAATGACCGACCCCATCTGCGCCTCGGCCCTGGCCCTGAACCTCAAGACCGACGTGCCGGAGCTACCCGGCCCCTCCACGCGACTGGTGGCGGCCTGCGAGAAGAGGTTCGGGCTGGCCGGCGCGCGCGTGGCGCTCATGGCTCGGCCCTATGGACGTCTACGCGATGCCCTGAAGGCGGCGGTGGCCTCCTCGCCGGAGCTGCCCGCCAGCCGCATCGGCGGCCCCTGGGCCATGGACGCGCCCGAGGCCCGGGGCTCCTACCTCTTCAACTTCGGCGACATGACCGTGGCCAACGTGGGCGATTGGGTCCGGACGGCCAAGCTGCTGGGCGTCACGCAGATCGACTTCCACGGCGGCTCCTCGTTCCGGTTCGGCGATTGCCGCCCCAACCCCGTGACCTACCCCAGGGGGCGCGCCGATTTCAAGGCCGTCATCGACAAGCTCCACGAGGCGGGCATCAAGGCGGGGCTCCACACCTACGCCTTCTTCATCGACAAGCAGTGCCCGTGGGTCACCCCCAAGCCCGATCCGCGCCTGGCCAAGTCGGCCACCTTCACGCTGGCCGAGCCGCTGTCGGCGGCCGCCACGCGGCTCCGAGTGACCGAGAGCGTGGCAGGCGTCTCGCCCATCACCGGCTTCTTCGTGCGGAACTCCGCTCTCCTGCGGGTCGATGACGAGCTGATCCAGTTCACCACCGTGGACGCCCCCGGCGGCGCGCTGGCAGGCCTGGTTCGCGGCGCCTGCGGCACGCGGGTCGCCGATCACGCGGCAGGCGCGAAGGTTGACCAGTTGAAGGAGTGCTTCGGGCTCCTCGTGCCCGACCCCGAGACCGACATGCTGGCCGAGGTCGCCGGGACCACCGCAGCCATGTACAACGAGTGCGGCTTCGACATGATCTACCTGGACGCGCTGGACGGCGAGGACATCCTCGGCGGCGCCGACGCAGCATGGCACTACGGCTCCGCCTTCGTCTATCTGCTGGCCAAGGGGCTCAAGCGGCCCGCGCTCATGGAGATGAGCACCTTCCACCACCACCTTTGGACCGTGCGCTCGCGCATGGGCGCCTGGGACCACCCCAATCGGAGCCACCAGGCCTTCATCGACCTGCACGTGAAGGGTAACGAGACCAACCAGCGGATGTACCTGCCCGGCCAGCTGGGATGGTGGGCCGTGAAGACCTGGCACGGCGCCGAGGGCGAGCCCACCTTCCGCGAGGACATGGAGTACCTGATGGCCAAGTGCGTGGGTTCCGGCGCCGGGTTCGCGCTCATGGGCATTGACCCGAACACGCTGCGGACGGTGCCGGCCCTGCCGCGGCTGGCCGAGGCGATCCGTGCGTGGGAGGAGCCGCGCCTGGCCGGGCTCTTTTCCGCGCCGGTGCGCGACCGGCTGGTGCGGCCCGGCGCCCTCTTCACGCTGCTGCCCCGGCCCGGCGGCGTGCCCGATCTGGCGCCCGTGGCAGCGCAAAAGCAGCGCGTGGACCCGGGAGACGAGCGGACGCTCACGTGGAGGCTGCAGAACCCCTATGCGGCGCAGACGCCTCGCATCCGCATCGAGGCCCTGACGGCGGCTCCGGCCGGCCCGGGCGAGCCGGTGCTCGACCCGTCACAGCCGGAGACCCTGACGCTGCGGCAGGCCGCCCCGGGCATCACGGCCGACCTGAAGCCCGGCCCGGCACAAGGCGCCTCCGACGGCCCGGCGCGGTATGGCCTCCTCACCGTCGCCAACGCCACGCAGGGCGCGCGCGGCTCCTGGGCGCAGTTCGGGCGCGCCTTCGCCTCCCCGCTGGACCTCTCCGCCCGGCAGGGCGTGGGCCTCTGGGTGCGCGGCGACGGCCTGGGCGAGGTGTTGAACGTGCAGATGCGGTCCCCCGAGCACCTGGTGGCAGGCATCGCCGAGCGGTACATCACCATCGACTTCACGGGGTGGCGCTACTTCCGGCTGGTGGAGCCCGAGGGCGTGCGCTGGGCCGACTACGCGTGGCCCTACGGCAACGCCTACTCGATCTACCGGGAGGGCGTCGCGTACGGCGCGATCTCTGAGGTCTCGCTCTGGGTGAACAACGTACCGGCGGGCAAGGCCGCGACGCTGGGCGTCGGCGCCGTGGAGGCCATCGCCCTGGCAGACGGCGCCTTCGCCTCGCCTACGCTGCGGATCGGCGGCTCCGCGATCACCTTCCCCGTGGAGATGAAGAGCGGCAGCTACCTGGAGTACGACGGCTCGGCGGCGGTGGTCTACGGGCCGAAGGGCGAGGAGCTGCAGCGCGTCACGCCCACAGGCGGCCCGGTGAAGGCTCCGCTCGGCGCCTCCGACGTCTCATGCTCGTTCGGACGACTGGGAGACGGCGCACGGGCCCGCGTGACGCTGCTGGTGCGCGGCGCGCCCTTCGCGGCGAACGCGCGTACGCTCCCCGGCGAACCGGGCGTCAAGTAGAATAGGGCATGCCAAGCAGCAGACTGCCGCTCTACGAGCAACTGGCCCAGCGCCTGCGCGATGAGATCGCCGCTGGACGGCTGGCCGAATGCGAGTACCTGCCGTCGGAGCGCGAACTGACGACGGAGTACGATGCCAGCCGGACGACGGTTCGAATGGCGCTGCAGGCGCTGCAGAAGGCCGGCTACATCTGCTCCGAGGACCGGCGCGGCCACCGCATCCTGGGGCGCACCCCGGAGGCGCAGTCCCCCGCCGTCTGCCCTGTGGCGCTCATCATGCCCGACCTCTACACGGGACTGGGTCGGCCGGTGGCCGCCGCGATCCACGCGGCATTGGGCGAGGCTGGGCTCGACCTGATCGCATACGACACGAGCGGGCCCACCCTGGCCGCCATGATCAGCCGCGAGCGTGATGCCCTGGCGGCAGTGCATACCAAGCGTATACCGGGGCTGATCTGGTGGCCGAATACTGCAGGCCCTGCCAGCGATGTGATGCACCAGATGGTGTCCGACCAGGTGGCCATGGTGACCCTCGACCACCCGATACGAGGCCTGAGCACCGAGCACGTCGCGATCGACCACGCAGCGGCGGGCGCCGCGGCAGCCGACCACCTGTTGGAGGAGGGGCACCGCAGCATCGCGCTGGTGGCGCCGCCGTTCCTGAATGCGCCCATGCTGCAGCGGCAGTCGGGCGTGACCATCGCCATGGGCAAGTCAGGAGCCCACGGCGACACCCCCGATGTGTTGCGCTGGAGCGCCGATGCCGGTGAACGCTCGAAGCTGGTCGCGCTTATTGCGGGCCCCGAGCGCCCCTACACGGCACTGATCTGCCTCTGCGACTGGCTGGCGGTGGAGGTCCTGCTCGCCCTGTGCGACCACGGCGCGGAGGTGCCGAACAGGGTTGCGGTCGTCGGGTTTGACGCGGCCCACGAGGCTGATATCCTGAGGCCCACGCTGACCACCGTGGTCCAGCCGCTCGCGGCCATCGGCTCGGCCGCCGCGCACATGGCGCTCGACCGCCTGGAGCGCCGCTTCACCGGCCCATGCAGGAGCGTCACCCTTCCCAGCGAACTGCGGGTGCGGGGTTCAAGCCTGCCCATCGCCGAGCGTTGACCGGGAGGAGAGCGGAGCTGGATCCCATCTGCACCGCATCTGGTGTTGATGTGGTATTCTCAGGCAGGTGATACCTCTCTTCACTCCATGTGGTTGCCGCCGAGCGGCATTGAGACTACCGCCGCGAGGCTGACGAGACGAGGGTTATCCGCGACCTTCCTCATTGGGCGACCGGCGGCGGCAGGATCGAGGGAAGCGCGAGCCCGCGCTTCCCTCACGCTGTCCTCCTAGGCGGGTATGCGAGCCAGGGAGAGCACGATCTCCACACCGGCGGAGCCCGCATTGGCCACGCGCATGGAACCGCCGAAAAGGGAGATGATCCTGAAAGCGACGGGGGGATCGAGACCCAGATCGTCGTCATCATGTACGCCGTGGGCGCCCGTCAGCACGTCGAAGAACGTGTTGAGCGACTTCTCTGGAAGCGTCGCCCCCTGGGTCCGGGCCCTCACCACCGTCTGCCCATCCTCGCACTTGCGCTCCACCAGCACGCGGCCGCCAGGCTCGGTTAGTTTCGCAGCAGTCGTGAGAAGGGCCTGCAACGCACGCCGCAGCAACTCGCCCTCGGCCTGAACGTGGCAATCGCATCTGCCCGCCATGTCGAGCTCGATACTCCGATGGGAGAAGACCGGGGAGCTTGCCTCGACGGCGTGGCCGAGAGCGACATCCATTGAGACCGACGCCAGCCGGAAGGACTCGCCTGCCAGCTCAATCTCGCTCAGCAGCTCGGCGTCGTTCAGGACGCTGAGCATCCGATCACGCGAGACGCCGAACATGCTGCGCAACTCGTGGGTGGTTTCGTCCTCCGGCAGGTCAAGGAGCGCCAGCTCGCCGACGCCCAGGATGCCGTTGAGGGGCGTGCGGAGCTCGTGGGCGATCAGCTGCAAGAAGGCGCTCTTGGCGCTATCGAGCAGGGCGAGCTTGCGATTGGCCTCGGCCAGCTCCTGGGTACGGATGCCGACCAGGTCTTCCAGGTGGGCGTTCTGCGCCTCAAGCTCGCCCTGGAGGCGGTTGATCGTGAGGTGCGTGGTGAGGCGGGCGTGCAACTCTGAGCCGTCGTACGGCTTGACGACGTAGTCGACGCCGCCGGCGCGGAAGGCGCGCAGCTTCTCCTCGGGCTCGTCATGCCCACTCACGAAGATGACCGGCACCGGCTTCAGGAGCGCACTGGCCTTGAGCTGCTCGCACACCTCGAAGCCGTTCATGTTGGGCATCCCGATGTCCAGCAGGACGAGATCAGGCGGCTCTGCGGCGGCGGCTGCCAGGGCCTGCCTACCCATGGTGAAGCAGCGGACGCGATAGCCCTTGTCCATGAGCAGGCGCTCGACGAACCGGAGGTTTGACGGCTGGTCGTCCACGACCATGATGATTGGTGCAGTGGGCGCTGAATCGGTCAAGGCTCATACTCCCGGGCCAGCGGGTGCTTCGGCGTCCAGAACGCGGTTGGTAACCTGATCCCGGCGGCAGCTTGATGCCATTACTATACCCGCCTCAAGCGCCGGGGGCGGGCGCCGGATCGACAGAATGCTCCAGGGCGGGCGCCGTTCGCAGCCGGGCGACGAATAGCGCGCCATCAGGCTCAAGGGCGCGAATGGAGACGCTTGCGCCGAACACCGTCAGGATCCGGTGCGCCACCGCTGGATCGAGCCAGAAGCCGGAGGGCGCCACATCAGCCGCCGGAGCGCACAGCATCGTGCCCATCGCCACCTGCGCGTCGGGCGCCAGGCTGTGGCCATGGCTCTCGACCTCGACCACGACGGCATTGCCCCTGTCTGAACACCGAACCTGGACGGGGCTGCCGGTGGGGCTCAGGTCGACGGCAGTCCGGATCAGCGCGCGAAACGCCTGCCGCACGAGGTGCGCGTCACCCATGAACTCAACCGAGTCGGGCAGGTCGAGGTGCGGCCTCACCTCGGCGCCCGGCCGATCGGCCAACACATCGGCCGTAGCATCGCTCAGCGCCTGCCGGAGGCCCACGGGGGTATGGACTGATGCGCCCGCCTTGAGGTCGACCTCGGCGATGAGCTCAGCGTTCTCAATGATCCCCATCAACCGTCTGCAGGACTGCTGGTAGAGGTCCGTCAGCTCCCCTGCCTCTGCCGCCGCGCCCTTCTCGTCAATGAGCAGCTCACCGATGCCCAGGACGCCGTACAGCGGGGTCCGAAGCTCGCGGGTGATCATGCGGATCACGGCGCCCTTGGCCTCATCCAGAAGGGCAAGGCGCTGGTTGGCCTCAGCGAGCTCGCTTGTACGACGGGCGACCATGGCATCGAGCACGGCGTTGTGTGCCTCAAGCCGGGATTGCCTGGCGCTGATGCTCAGGTGTGCGCGGACCCTGGAGCAGAGCTCATCCGCCTGGAACGGCTTCGTGATGAAGTCGACCCCGCCGCTCCGGAACGCCGTGACCTTGTCCTCGGTACCCTCAAGCACGGTGATGAAGATGATCGGGATATGGGCCAGGTCTGGCCGCGCCTTGAACATGCGGCAGACTTCGAATCCGTCCATATCAGGCATGGCAACGTCCATCAGGATCAGGCTCGGCTGCTCGACCTCGGCCGCGGCGAGCGCCCGCAGGCCGCTCAGGAACGCACGAACACGGTATCCGCGCCGCTGAAGGACGCCCTCCAGCAGCCCGAGGTTGGCGGGAGTATCATCCACCACCATGATGATGGGCGCCTGATCCGGTTTCTCCAAAGTGGGCTCCTTCATGCAGCGGGCTGTTCTGGCCGGCGCACGGCAGTATCAGGCGTCAGGGATCGCAGAATTCCGTCGTAGTCGTACCGCTCCACCATCGTACCCATCAGGGCGGCGTCTGCGGCATGCTCCGGCCCCATTGTTCCCAGCAGATCGGCCAGAAGGGCCGAATTGCCCGCCAGTGCAGCCGCTCGCAGTTCAGCCGCGAGTTCGGCGGGGAGCCTGGTATGGATCACCTCGACGGCTCCCTCGACGGCCGCGTCGGCGTCACCCTCGCCGCTGCCTTCTCGCAGGAACCGGACGCCGGCCAGCCGCTCCAGCCGCTCGTAGAGGTCATCGAGCGAGATGGGCTTCACCAGCACATCGGTGGCGCCAGCCTGCAGGAGGGCCTGCCGATCCTCCTCGAACATCGCGGCCGTCAGAGCGAGGATCGTCACCTCGCCGCCGCCCTGCTCGGAGCGGATCCGCGCGATGGCCTCGCGGCCGTTCATGCGGGGCATTCGCATATCCATGAGCACGATCGGGCAGCGGGTCTCCATCCACCGATCGACTGCCTCCTGCCCGTCAGCGGCCTCCACGGCGCTCAGGCCGAGGCCGGCAAGGGCGTCTCGGAGCCAGTGGCGGTTGGCGGGCACGTCGTCGGCGACCAGCACAGTGGGAGGAGCCACTCCCGGCGCCAGCCCGACTACCGGGCCGACCCGGGCCACGGGGGCATCGGGCGCATCAGCGATGAGGAGCGGGGCACGCAGGATGAAGGTGCTTCCCTGATCGACCTCGGACCGGACGGTGATCTCGCCGCCCATGAGCTGTGCGAAGTCGCGGCTGATGGCGAGGCCGAGGCCAGTGCCGGTCTGCATCCGCCGGCCCGCGGCCGCCTGCTCAAACTCCTTGAAGAGGACCGAGAGCTCCTCGGCGGCGATGCCCGGCCCGGTGTCCTCCACGATGGCCGTCAGCCAAAAGGCGCCGTCGTCGTCCGGCTCCGCACCCACGCGCAGCGTCACGCCGCCTCGCTGAGTGAACTTGACAGCGTTGCCGAGGAGGTTCACCAGTATCTGGCGGATCTTGCCCTCATCGCCCAGGGCCCACGCAGGCAACGACTCCAGGCCCGCTACGGTGAAGTTCAGCGACTTAGCCTGCGCCCGGACGCGGAACATGGCGGCCACGTCCTCGACCACGGCGCCCAGGTTGAAGACCCTGTTATCCAGCACGATGCGCCCGGCCTCGATGCGCGACATGACGAGCACGTCGTTGATGAGCGACAGCAGGTGCCTGCCGCTCCGGCTGATGACCTCGACATTGGCCCGGGCGCCGTCGGGTATGCCCGCGTCGGCGCCCAGCAGCTGGGCGTAGCCAAGGATGGCGTTCAGCGGCGTACGGATCTCATGCGACAGGTTGGCGAGGAAGGTGCTCTTAGCTCTGTTCGCCGCCTCGGCCATGTCCCTGGCTTCCCGCAGGGCGTTCTCAGCCCTGATCAGGCCGGTAACATCGGTCAGGATGCCTGATACGCCCGTCGGCGCGTCGTCAGAGCCGATGCGCTTGGCCCGGGCCCGGAGCCATCGTTCAGAGCCGTCACGGGCATAGGCAAGCACCAGTGCGGAGACGTCCTCGCCGGCGATAGAGCGCTCGATGGCGTCCCGAGCATCGTCCATGCACTCGGCGTCCACGGTCTCCCACGCGATTCGGCCGAGTAGCTCCTCCGGCAGAAACCCGAGCACACTGCTGACGGCAGGGCTCATGTACGTGAGCCGGCCCTCGACATCCGTAGAGAAGATGATCTCCGGCATGCTCTCGACCAGCTCCTGGTACCTGGCGCGCGACCGCAACAGCTCATGCTCGGCCTCTTTGCGCGCGGTGCAGTCGCGGACCAGGGCCCAGAGGCCGCTCGGACGTCCGTCACGGTCATAGCTCAGGTGTGTACGCAACTCAACGGGCACCATAACGCCATCAGGTCGGACATAGCGCTTCTCATAGATGTCGGAGTGGCCTCGCCGCAGGACCTGGTCCATGATCACCCGATCCTCGCCCGCGCTCCATTCGGGATCGCTGATGTCGCGGAACGTGAGGCCCTTGAGCTCCTCCAGCGTGCGGCCCACCATGCGGCAGTAGGCGGCATTGGCATCCACGAAGTGGCCGTTCAGGTCCGAGGCGGCGAAGCCGTCCAGCATCACATCGATGAGGCGGCGGTACTGGGCGTCGGTCTCCCGGAGCGCCTCCTGGGCGGCGAAGCGCTCGGCGGCCTCACGCTCAAGCTGGGCGGTGCGCTCGACCACGCGGCGCTCCAACTCGTCGTGCGCCCCATGCAGCGCCCGCAGGGCGTTCTGGCGCTCGGTGACATCGATGAATGTCGTGACCACCTGATCTACGTTGCCATCGGCGTCGAGCCTGGGTCCCGCGTGGACCTCAATCCAGGTCGCGTCCTGCGTACCGGGCTTCAGTACGCCCAGGATGACCCCGGAGACCGGCCGACGGGTTCGGAGCACCGCCTTCATGGGTGACACATCGGCCGAGTAGGGCATGCCGTCCGCGTCGAGCGCCTGCCAACCCTCGGGCGGATCCTCTCGTCCGAGGAGCTGAGCGTGAGTTAGCCCAAGGATGCGGCCCGCCTGATCGTTGGCGTAGATGCCATGCCGGTCGGGGGCGCGAACCAATACGCCGGCCTGCATATGGTGCACCAGCAGGCTGAGCCGCTGCTCGCTCTCCCGAAGTTGCTCCTCGGCCAGACGGCGGCTCTGCCTGTCGGCTTGCGCCTTCATGGCGCCGGCCACCAGCGCGGCGTAATCGAGGAGGAAGTGGACGTCCTCGTCTCCGAAGGCGCCGACGGCGTCTGCCTTCACCACGAGGACGCCGATGACCCGATCCTCTATGATCATCGGGACGGCGCAGACCGACGCCGCGCCGGCGGCCAGGGTTGCATCGCGCCACGGCTCAAAGCCGGGATCATGGGCCACATCGTTGAAGACCACGGGCCGCCGCTCACGTATGGCGGTCCCCGCGGGCCCACGGCCGGCCGGGCTGCCATCCCAACGGACGGCGGCGAGCTCGGGACCGGGCACGTCGATGGGTGCGTAGGCGGCGCGAGCGACGATGCCGCTCGCCTCGTCCGGTGTCCCGATCCAGACCGCCACGTAGCCGCGCGTGGTCAGCAGGCACTCGCAGACGCGCTGCAGCAGGTCTTCGCCGGCGCCCAACTCGGTGATGACATGGTGCAGCTTGTGCGTGGCCTTGGTCACGTCCGAGAGGTGCCGAAGCCGGATCGCGTGCCTGTTGCGGTCGGTCAGGTCCGTCACATGGGCCACACGCGTGGCGGGTTGCCCATCGATGCCCGGCACCGCGGTGATCTCGACAAGCACCGGGAACCTGGAGCCGTCCCGCCGAACGTGGACGCTCTCCATTACAGAGCGGCCGATACTGTCGGCCTCGGCGGCGTGCTCACGCATGTGGGCAAGCTCGTCGGGCGGGTAGACCAGCGAGAGGGGCTGCCCCACCAGCTCTTCGCGCTCGTATCCGCGCGTGCGCGCGAAGGCAGGGTTCACGTCGAGGTAAAGGCCCGTGGCCGGGTCGGTGCAGGCGAGGTCCATGGCGGAGGCGTTGAAGAGCGTCGCCCAGCGCTCGCTCGCGAGCCGCTGACGCCTCTCCTCGGTGATGTCCCAGAAGGTGGCGTAGACCGCATCGGGGAGGGTGCCGGCCACATTGAAGACGGGCACGGCGTGGATCCGGATCCAGCGCAGCTCGCCGGTGGCGCCATGCAGCAATCCCATGGTGACGTTGCTGACGGTGCCGCCGGTGCGCAGGCAGACCATGGAGGGGTGCTGGTCACCGGGGAAGGGCGATCCGTCTTCGTGGATGGCGTCCCACTCGTGCGACGAGGAGTCGAGCCCCTGCAGCTCCCTCATGCTTCGGCCCAGGATGCCCTGTGCGGCATCGTTGGCCCAGGTGATGGAGCCGTCGCGCACCTGGAACAGCACGCCGAACGGCGCGGAGCCGAACATGGCGACCTGTGCGTCGAGAAGGTTCATGAGCATGGCGGCGTTGCCCTCAGTCGTTGGTTGTGGGCGACCGGCGCCCCGGCGGCCATCATCGGCTCGCCGACTTCTCGGCGCCATTCAGCAAGCGGGCCAACGCCTCTCCATCGTACTGGTCGGCCAGGCTGCGCAGCATACCAACCGCGTGACCGGCGGCCTCCAGCTCATTCAGCCGAGAGTGCACGGCGCTGAAGTCACCTATCAGCGCGTCCCTCATCAACGCTGCAGCGCTCACGCGGGGCAGGCAGAGCTCAGCGGCCTCCCGGACGGGAGGGGCGGCCACTTCGGCCGGCGGCTCATCGGTGCGTGTGAAGGCCACGCCCGTGGCGGCGCCGATCGAGGCGAGGAGCTCGCCGATGTCGATGGGCTTCACCAGGACATCGTCGGCGCCGGCATCGAGAAGCCTGGCGCGATCCTCATCGAACATGGCGGCAGTCAGGGCGAGGATGGGCGATCGGTAGCCCGCCTCCGCTTCGGCCGCGCGGATGCGCCGAATGGCCTCGCAGCCATCCATGCCGGGCATCCGCATGTCCATGAGCGTGATCGTGGGCCGGAGGCGAAGCCAGAGCTCCACCCCCTCGGCGCCGTCCCTGGCCTCATGCACCCACATGCCCAGCGGGCGCAGGGCCTCGCACACAAGGCGGCGATTGTCCTCGTTGTCATCCACCATCAGCACAGTGGGCGGCTCCTGGCCCGGAGCTATGCCGACGATGCGCGTTGCCGAGGTGTCGGCGGATTCCGGCGCACCGGCAACGGCGAGGGGTACGCGCAGCTCAAAGGCGCTGCCCTGTCCCGGGGCGCTGATGACGGTGATGTCGCCGCCCATGAGCCTGGCGATATCGCGGCTGATGGCCAGCCCCAGACCCGTCCCCGCCTGGGTCGCCCGCACACCTGAAGCCTGCTCGAATGGCCGGAAGATCCGCGCCTGGTCGGCGCCGCTGATGCCGGGCCCCGTATCTTCCACCGAGACAACCAGCCACCCCATCTCGTCCCGTTCGGCCTCCCAGCAGGCTCGTAGCGTGACCTTGCCGCGCTTGGTGAACTTCACGGCATTGCCGAGCAGGTTCACCAGGATCTGTCTGACCTTTCCATCATCGCCTGCCACGTATGGCGGGACCTGGTCGCCGCCGATGCTGACGAACTCAAGCCCCTTGGCCAGGGCGCGCAGATGGAACATGGCCCCCACGTCGCGAAGGATGGTCTGCAAGCCGAACGTCCTGGCCGCCACGGCCATGCGCCCCGCCTCTATGCGCGACATCTCCAGCACAGCATTGATGAGGCCCAGGAGATGCTCGCCGCTCCGAAGGATGACCTCGAGTTGGTGCCTGCATCTGTCGGGAAGGTCCTCATCCTGCGCCACGAGCTGCGCGAAGCCCATAATGGCGTTCATGGGCGTGCGGATCTCATGCGACATATTGGCGAGGAAGACGGACTTGGCCTTGCTCGCGGCGGCTGACGCTTCGGCGGCGCGGCGTAGCGCGTCGGCCTCGAGCGCCTTCATTGTGATGTCGGTGACGCCGATGAGGATCAGGTCGCGCTGGTCCACCGCCACACGCCGGGCACAGAGCTGCACATGCACCTCGTGGCCGTCAGGCAGCATCCAGACCGCATCGACAACGGACGAAGCTTCGCCGGCAAGGAGGGGCTCCGTCAGGGCCAGCCGCTGCTTACCGACCGCCCAGAGGTCCATGTCGGCGGGCGACCGGCCGATCACGTCGTCCCTCGACCGCTGCATGATGTCGAGCAACGCCTGGTTCACATCCACAAACCGGCCGTCGTCGAGGTGCGCCAGCCCGAGGCCCAACGGGCTCCCGGTGAAGGTGAGGTCGAAGATCTCCCGCGACTGCTTCAGCGCTACTTCGGCCTTGCGCTGTTCGGTGATGTCCCGCACGATGGCCCACGATCCGGTGGGCTCGCCGGCGCTGTCGACCAGGCGGTAGACCTGCAGCTCCACGGGCACGCGAGTGCCGTCGTTGCGGAGGTACTCCTTCTGGTAGACCGCCGACGCGCCGCGGTGAACGATGCCGTCCACGATGGTGCGCTCCGTATCGTGGTACTCCTCCGGCGTCAGGGCATCGTAGTGCATGCCGCGAAGTTGCTCGGCGGGGTAGCCTGTGAGCGCGACGTACGCGGCGTTGAACTCCGTGATGGTTCCGTCCAGGCGGGTCTCGACCAGCGCGTCGGTGATGCTGTGGTAGAGGTGGCTGAACCGGCGCTCGGTGGCCTTCAGCGCCTCCTCTGCCTTCTGTCGGTCGGCGATCTCCTGCCGCAACTCGGCCGTGCGCTCCAGTACGTGCGCCTCCATCTCCTGGTGCGCCTGCCGGAGCGCCTGCTCCGCCTCGATCTGCATCGTCACGTCGCGCGATGTAACGACAGTGCGCGGAGCGCCGGTGCGGCTTCGGAACGTGCGGAAGGAGGTGTCAAACCACCGGTAGTGCCCATCGGCATGCCTGGCGCGTAGCCTGATGCCGGACCCGCACAGCGGCGGCAGGTGGCGCACGACTGCATCACGGTCCTCCGGGTGGACCAAATCCTCGGACAGAGCGCCGATGAGTGCAGCCGGGTCGAGGCCCAGCACACGACGGTAGCCGGGGCTCGCATAGGTGAAGACGCCGCGGTCATCGACCTCGGCGATCAGGTCGCCGGCTTCCTCCACCAGGCTCCGGAAACGGTCTTCGGCGTCCCACATGGCATCGGCCGCGTCGATGCCGACCGGCGCCGCCGAGGCGCCCGATGGTAAGGCACCATCCGACTGCGGAAGCTCGTGCTGCGCCGACATCACCAGTGTCTCCGTTCTACTGCCTGAACGGGGGGTGTCAGGCAAAGTTCACCTATCGTACCCCAGCGTAACGGGCCGATAATGGCCGCATGCGCCGGGCCGCCTATCCCAACGGCACGAGGCAGTCCTCCAGTAGCGCACGAGCCGCCTCATCATCACTCGTGGAGAGCAGGACGCTGGCCCAGCCGCCATCGCGGCGCACGATCCGCATGGCCTTGATGTTGATCTTCGGCTCCCTGAACCGAGCCGCGACACGGGCCAGGGCGCCGGGCTCATCGGCGATGCGGATAACGAGCACGTCCTCGTCAACCGCATGGTAACCGCCCTCGGCCAGCGCCCGGAGCGCCTCGTCGAAGGGCTCGGCCTCCAGCAGGATGACACCGTGGGCGTGGTCGTCGGTACCGTCGATGTTCAGGATGTTGACGTTGCGCTGCGCCAGGCGCTCGGCGATGTCGGCCAGGGTGCCGGGCTGGTCCGGCGGGGTGACGATCGTGATCTGCTTCATGGAGTTGCATTCCCCTCCGCGCCCAGGGAGGCCGCGACGTCCGCCACCGCGGCGGAGACCATCCCCCTGGTCACATGCGGCATGGTGATGATGTGTGCGATATCCCGGCTCGGCGCGATCTGCCACCGACCGATGACCTCGGCACTGGGCCGTGGGAAGACGACTGTGACGGAGTTCCTGTGGCGCCACGCACGGATCCCGTAGGCCGCGAACCGCTCGATGGCGTAGTCCGCCATGGCGATGGATCTCCTCACGCGTTCGCCGAGCCCATCTTCGCCCCACCGGTTGATGGCCGACCAGAGGACCAGCGGCGCCAGGGCGTTGCGGCTGCCGGCGATCGTCGTGTCGCGGCACCCCACGTACTCGACGCTCCGCGCCACGCGGTCGACATGCCGCTGCTGTGCGACGGCCACGCCGCAGGGCATGGGCGAACCGATGAACTTGTGGCCCGAGACGGCGATGCTGTCGATGCCCGCGTCGAAGCCGAACTGCTGTGGGTCCTTGACGAAGGGGAGGATCATCCCGGACAGCGCGGCGTCGGCGTGGATGTAGTGGCGCGTGATCGCCAGGTCCTTCAGCATGGCCCGTATGAGGGGCAGGCTGTCTACGGCGCCGTGCATCGTGGTGCCGATGTTGGCGAGGATGATGGGAGGCACGTCGCGGCGCATCTGGAGCGTCTCGTAGAGGTCATCGTAGTCGATCTCGCCGTCGTCGCGGCCGCGGATCATGATGCTCCGGGCGCCCAGGACCCGGACGATCTTGGCCGCCGAGTAGTGCGTGTGCTCGCTGTAGTAGACCATGCCGTCCGGGTAGAGCTCGCGGGCCAGGTAGAGGCCGTAGAGGTTGCCTTCGGTGCCTCCCGCCGTGACGTAGCCCCAGGTCTCCCCCTCCGGCGCACGCAGGCGGCGCTGGAAGAAGCCGACCACCTCCCGCTCAAACTCGAAGCTGTTCTCGCGGAAGAACGATTCGCCGAATGGATCGCCCACGTTGTTCATCGAGAAGCGCAGGAACGGGGCGATCTCGGGATAGTCGTAATCCTGCGAGCAGGGGTAGCCGATAAAGGAGCCCGAGAGCTCCTCCATGCGAGTGAGGAACCCCTGCAGCCGCACGGCGGCCTCCGGGGGCAGGTGAGGCATGGGCTCCGGGCCGAGGCCGGCGGGAACGGCAGGATATGCGTCGCTCATTGCGCCCTCCGATCGACCAACGCCGCGCGAGCGCCCCCCGCGCGGCGACCTCTGTACCGGCTGCCGCCTGGCGCCGAGAGCGGCGCTACCGGACGGGTACACTGCGGCACCTATCCCGAATGGACCGGCGGCTCGAACGTGAAAGGATTGGACCCATATGCGACGTGACACGCTCTTCGTCCTGCTTGCCGGCGTGATGATCGCCAAACTACCGGCGGCGCAAGCCGTCGAACTGCACGTCGCCGTCACAGGGCGCGACACGAACCCCGGCACGGCGCAGGCCCCGTTGCGCACCATCCAACGCGCCGCCGACCTGGCCCATCCGGGCGACACCGTAACGGTCCATCAAGGCCTCTACCGCGAGCGCGTGAACCCGCCGCGCGGCGGCGCATCGGAAACACGCCGCATCGTCTACCGCGCCGCCCCCGGCGAGAAGGCAGAGATCCGCGGATCCGAACCCGTCCGCGGCTGGCGGCGCCTGCGCGGCGATGTCTGGAGCGCCACCGTGCCGAACAGCGTCTTCGGCGCCTTCAACCCCTACACAGATGTAATACGGGGCGATTGGTTCGATCCTCGCGGCCGTGAGCACCATACCGGAGCGGTCTATGTCGACGGGAAGTGGCTCATCGAGGCGGCCTCGCTGGATGACGTGGCCGCGCCGCCCGGGACGAACCCGGCATGGCTCCAGCAGGGCGGCGACCCTTATCTGGTGAACGTGGCATGGTTCCGCCCCTCCGGCGCCGCGGCCCGCGTGCCGGCCGCCGTCATGTCGGCCAAGGGCGGCACCCAGAACGCCCCGTGCGAAGAGGGCGGCGACTGCGTGGGCTTCATCCGGCCCGGCGACTGGCTCCGCTACGACGGCATCGACTTCGGCGCGAAGGCCGCTGAGATCGAGGTCCGCGCGGCGTCGGCCTCCGAGGGCGGCATCATCGAGATCCGCCGCGGCGCGCCCGACGGCGAACTGCTGGGCTCGTGCCACGTGCCGAACACGGGCGGCTGGCAGAGCTGGGCCTCCTACCGCGTCAAGGTGAAGCCGCTCTCCGGCCGAGCCACGCTCTGCCTCGCCTTCCGACCCGCCCCCAGGGCCGCGCTGAACGCCCCGCTCTGGTTCGCCCGCGTGCAGGGCGGCTCCACCACCTTCTGGGCTCAGTTCCCCGGCGCGGACCCGAACAAGCAGCTGGTCGAGGTCAACGTGCGCCGCACCGTCTTCTACCCGGACCAGCCGGGCCGCGACTTCATTACGGTACGCGGGTTCACGATGCGCCACGCGGCCACCAACTGGGCGCCGCCCACCGCCGAGCAGGTCGGCCTCATCGGCACGCACTGGAGCCGGGGCTGGATCATCGAGGACAACGTGGTCAGCCACTCCACCTGCTCCGGCATCGCTCTGGGCAAGCATGGCGACCGGTTCGATAACCAGTCGGCCAACTCCGCCGAGGGATACGTAGAGACGATCCAGCGCGGGCTGGCGGCGGGATGGGCCAAGGGCAGCATCGGTGGGCACGTGGTGCGGCGCAACGAGGTTTCGTTCTGCGAGCAGGCCGGCATCGTGGGGAGCCTGGGCGCGGCGTTCTGCACCGTTGAGGCGAACACCATCCACGACATCCACATGCGCCGCCTCTTCTCCGGCGCCGAGATGGCGGGCATCAAGTTCCACGGGGCCATCGACACGACCATCCGAGGCAACCATATCTACCGCACCTGCCTGGGCCTCTGGCTCGACTGGATGGCTCAGGGCACGCGTGTGACGGGCAACGCGTTCCACCACAACGGCATGGACCTCTTCACCGAGGTGAACCACGGTCCCTACGTGGTGGACAACAACCTCTTCCTCTCGCCCGCGTCCTTCATGACCTGCTCCCGCGGCGGAGCCTTCGCGCACAACCTCTTCGCCGGCGCGCTCAACGTCTTCCCCTACGACGGCAGGATGACGCCCTACCACAAGGCGCACTCGACGGAGGTGGCGGGCTACCACGACAACCCGCGGGGCGATGACCGCTACCACAACAATATCTTCGTGCAGACGCCCGACCTGAGCCAGTACGACGACGCCAAGCTGCCCGTGGCCATGGCCGGCAACGTCTACCTGGCAGGCGCCAAGCCGAGCCGGCATGAGACGAACCCGACGGCGCCGGCGACCTACGGCCCGGCCCTGAGCGTGGAGGGTGACGGCGATACGTTCAGTCTGCGGCTGCGGCTGGATCCCGCCTGGCTTCGCGCCGGCCGCACGCTGGTCGAGACGTCGATGCTGGGGAGGGCGACGGTGCCCAACCTCCCCTTCGAGCGGCCCGACGGCTCGCCGCTGCGCCTGACCACCGACATCCTCGGACGCCCGCGCAACGCCGCGAACCCGGCGCCCGGCCCATTCGAGGCGCTAACGCTGCGCAGCGTGGCGCTCAAGGCGAGGTAGGGCCACGATCAGCGCGCTGCCGGACTGCCGCGCAACCGGGAGCCAAAAGCGGCTTCTCAGCTCAGGCAGACGCTGCGTCCAGAACGCCGATCCCGGCGAACCTCGTGAAGTCAGCGACGTTGAACGTCAGGATATGCGTGATCCCATGGACGGTCATGCCGGCAACAATCCGGGCATCATGCACCTGAACTCCTGACACCCCGATGGAACCTACCAGCCGCCTCCATTCGTGATAGATCGCGGGTGTCTCGGGAACCATACCGAACGATGCCTCCCACTGAGTCAGGGCTGCGTCGGCCTGCTCGACCGACCAGCCCAGCCCATTGCGGTTGGATGGCCGTGTCGCAGCACACCAGAACTCCACCATGACCTGCGGCGCGATCACTAACTCGTGGCCCGCGCGCCTAAGGTGAGCAACCATCCGCAATGCGTCGTCGCATGCGACCGTGCCCGGCTCGCTCATGCGGAGCAGCACGTTCGTGTCCAGCAGGCACTTCACGAGGCGTCTTCGTAGAAATTGAACCGGCGCGTCGCATCGGCCGGCACCGGCGCAACCGGACGGGGCAGGCCATCAACGAACCGGCGAAGGTCGCTCTCCCACTGGTCGACGGCGGCGGCCACGGATGACGACCGGCGGCGTACTGCCTCATCAAGGAGGCGGCCGACGTAGGCGGCTACGTCCATCCCATTGGTCGCGGCCTCCGCACAGAGGATCGTCTCGATGTCCGGCGGTAAGTTGAGCGTCAGGTTCATATGCCACCTCCCACACAGGCAGGACTCCTTACGAGAGTATACCAATCCAGCCAGACGGGTGTTTCCGTGACGGGCACCGCGTTAGGTGCTGAACCTCGCCTGTTCTGCAAGCGTCGCCGTGGCGCCCCCTCTTTCGTTTGGCCTGCCCGCGCGTAAGGGAGTGTATTCCGATCGCGAGGCGCAGGACCGGCCTCGCCTATGAGGCGCCTGCACATGTCCAAGAGAATCACCCGCGCAGCGGCCGCGGCCGTCCTGCTGCTCCTTGTTTTCCCTGTGGTTGCCCAGGGCCCCGGCCCGGGCGGCGGACCGGGAGGGCGTCAGGGAGGTCCGCCGCAGCCCGGCATCTTCCGCATCGATGTGCCTGAGCCCGATGCGAGCGTGGTCCTCTGCCGACCCACGGACAGCTCGGTGGGCCTCAGCGTCCTTCTGCGATCCGGGGCCTCTGTGCGCGTGGAGTTCCGAGCGGCCGGCGCGACGACGTGGAAACGCGGTCCCGAGCGGGCGCTGCAGTCCGGCGAGCCCGCGCTCCTGGATCTGGCCGGCCTGACGCCGGACGCGGCCTATGAGTACCGCGTGGTGCGCAGCGATGCTGGGTCCGCATTGCCCGAGGCGGGCCTGGCGGGCTCGTTCCATACCTGCCGCAAGCGCGGATCCTCCTTTACCTTCACGGTGACGGCCGACTCGCACCTGGACGGAGCCAGCGATCCGGAGACCTACCGCACGTGCCTGCTGAACGCCGCCGCCGACAGGCCGGACTTCCACATTGACCTGGGCGACACCTTCATGACGGGCAAACACGCCGACCACACCTCCGCCGCCAGGCAGTACACGGCGCAGCGGACCTACCTGAGCGCCCTCTGCAGCTCCGCGCCGCTCTTCCTCGTGGTGGGCAACCACGACGGCGAAGAGCAGGACCGCGGACCGCGCAGCGGAGGAGGCTCCGGGTTGGCGGCCTGGTCCTGCCTGCAGCGTAAGCGGCTCTTCCCCAATCCGGCGCCCAATGCCTTCTACACCGGCAACTCGACGCCCCACCCGCAGGCGGGACTGCTGGAGAACTGGTACGCGTGGGAGTGGGGCGATGCGCTCTTCGTGGCACTCGATCCCTACTGGACCTCGCGGTCGGTGCGCGGTGGGGCCGAGCCCTGGAACATGACGCTGGGCAAGGAGCAGTACGACTGGCTCGCGAAGACGTTGCGCGGCTCCTCGGCGCCCTACAAGTTCGTCTTCATCCACCAGCTTACCGGCGGGATCGGCAACGGCGCCCGCGGCGGCACGGAGGCGGCCGGGTACTACGAGTGGGGCGGCCGCGATTGGGATGGCTCCGATGGCTTCGCGGCGCGCCGCCCGGGCTGGGGCAAGCCGATCCATGCCCTCCTGGTCGAGACCGGCGTCACCGTCCTCTTCCACGGGCACGACCACTTCTACGCCCGGCAGGAGATGGACGGCGTGGTCTACCAACTGGCGCCGCAGCCCTCGCAGCGCGGCGGCCCGGGCGACCATGCGCAGGAGTACGGCTACAAAGCCGGGAGCTTCCTGGGTAGTTCAGGCCACCTTCGCGTCAAAGTCACGCCCGCTGAGGCGCGCGTCGAGTACATCCGCGCTCGCGAGGGCGCCTCCGCATCCGCACCGGCCGCATCCTACGCCTGCCGCCGTCGTTCGGCGGCGCCCATATCACGTTGATTAGGAGACCGATCCCGATGATCCCATCGCGTGCGCTGGCCGCCACGGCGGCCGCATCGGCGCTGGCGCTCGGCGCCTTCTGTTGGAGTGTTGCACCTGCCCCGGCCCAGGGCCGGCGCGGAGGCGGTGGCGGAGGCGGCGGTGGCCGGCGCAGCTTCGCGGCGGGGCCATGCGCCTCGCTGTCCCAGGTGCTGGGCAGGCTGACGGACCGGTCGGCATGCCTCAGCCTCCTCTCCAGCACGGCGCTCGAGGCGTATGTGGAGTACGGCCGGAAGCCGGGGAAGCTGGACCGCAAGACGGCGGCGGTGAGCGCGCGTGCAGGCGAGCCGATTGAGATCGAGCTGACGGGCCTCGCGCCGAACGCGCCGTGTACATACCGGCTACGCCACAGGAAGCCGGGCGAGGCCGCGTTTTTATCGGGGCGCGAGCAGACGTTCCACACGCAGCGGAAGCCCGGCGCCGAGTTCACCTTCGTGGTGCAAGGCGACTCGCACCCCGAGCGTGAGGGCCGCATGTACGATCCGGCGCTCTATGCGCGCGGGCTGCGAGGCGTCGCGCAACGCTCGCCCGACTTCCTCGTGGCCCTGGGCGACGACTTCAGCATCGAGCGGCTCATCGAGCAGCAGGACCTGACCCAGACCGCCGTCGACCAGGTCTACGCCCACCAGCGCGGCTACCTGGGTCTGGTCGGCGCGGCTTCTGGGGTCTATCTGGTGAACGGCAACCACGAGCAGGCCGGCCTCCATTGGCTCAACGGAACCGAGACGAATCCCGCGGTTCTGGCCGCCCGCGCGCGTTCGCGGCACTTCCCGCTGCCCGCGCCGGACACGTTCTACAGCGGCGATGCCGAGAAGGTGGAGCGCATCGGCCACCTGCGCGACTACTACGCCTGGACCTGGGGCGACGCGCTCTTTGTCGTCATCGATCCCTACTGGCACTCGCCAGTGGGGGTGGATGACGGACGCCGGGGATCCGACACAGCCGCCCCGACGCCGACCGGAGGTGGTGGTGGAGGCGGCGGAAGGCGCGGCGGAGGGGGCAAGGGCGGACGCGACCTGTGGCAGGTGACCCTCGGCGATGCGCAGTACAAGTGGCTCTCAAAGACGCTGACCGAAAGCAAGGCCCAATACAAGTTCGTCTTCTGCCACCACGTCATGGGCACAGGCCGCGGCGGCGTGGAGCAGGCCGGGTCCTACGAGTGGGGCGGCAAGGACCGGAACGGCGCATGGCGCTTCGATGAGAAGAGGCCGGGCTGGGCGCAGCCCATCCATGCGCTGATGGTGAAGACGGGCGTTACGATCCTCTTCCAGGGACACGACCACCTCTTCGCCCGGCAGGACCTGGACGGCGTAGTCTACCAATCGACGCCCAGCCCGGCCGACCCGACCTACACGGCCTTCAACCAGGACGCCTACCGCACGGGCACGTCGCTCCCGAACTCGGGGCATCTGGTGGTTAATGTCGGACCGAAGGGCGTGCGCGTGGACTACGTGCGGTCCTATCTGGAGAAGGACGAGACCGGCGAACGCAAAACCGGCCAGGTGGCCCACAGCTACACTGTGGCCCCCAACACCAGGCGCCCGTAGTGCGGGCGGTGGCTACGGCGCACCCGCTCCGCGTGCCCGGCCGCTCAGGCGGCGTCCTGGGCCGGGAGTGTCACGCGGACGCTGGTGCCCTGGCCGGGCCGGCTCTCGATGGCCATGCGGCCGTCATGCGCCGCGACGATCTGCCGGGCAATGGCCAGGCCCAGCCCGGCGCCGCCCTCGGGCCGCGATCGTGCGGCATCGACGCGATAGAACCGCTCGCCCAGATGCGGGAGGTGTTCGGGCGCGATGCCCACGCCGTTGTCGGCTACGGTCAGGGCGATCTCGGCGCCGGTTCGCTCGGCCTTCAGGCGCACCGAGCCGCTCGGCGGAGTATGGCGCACGGCGTTGTCGAGCAGGTTGGTCAGCAGGCGCAGTAGCTGGTCCTCGTCGCCGGGCAGGCAGAGGTCCGGCTCTACGGGATCCACGGTGATTGCCGGGCCGCCGTTGCGCGAGGCGATGCGCGCCGCCTCGCGAAGCAGGTCGGCCACGGGCAGCAGCACGGTCCGCCTGCCCAGCCGTCCCGCATCGGCACGGGCCAGCAGCAACAGGTCCTGCACCAGGCGAGACATGCCGTCTGAGGCTTTGTCGATGGCCTCCATGGAGCGGCGGTAGTGGTCGACCGTGGGCGTAGAGGAGAGGCAGAGCGTGGTGTTGGCCTTGATGACGGCGATGGGAGTGCGGAGTTCGTGCGAGGCGTCCGACGTGAAGCGCCTCTCCCTCTCCACCTGCTCCTGCAGTCGATCCAGCATGCCGTTAATGACGCCGGCGAGCTGCCAGAACTCATCGCGCCCGGCCACTGGCAGCCGCTCGGAGAGGCAGTCGGCATCGATGCGCTCGGCTACCGTTGCGATGCGCCTGACGGGGGCCAGCGCCCGGGAGGTGAGAGCGAACCCGCCCAGGGCCGCGGCGAGCAGGGCCAGGGGCACCAGCGCCAGCAGGGCCCGATGGAGGCTCCCGACAGCGAGGTCGACCTCGGCCAGCGAGTAGGGCGCCTGCACCACGCCCAGCGGCGGGCTATCGGGCGGGAAGGGACGCGTCAGGACGCGGTACGGGTTGCCGTTGAGCGTGACGGTACGTAGAATGCGGCGCCCCTGTATGGCCGGGCGTACCGCGGAGGCGTCCCAGGCCGTCGTCGCATCGGCCGGTCGGACGATTCTGCCCTGCAGGTCGATGATCAGCGGCCGGTCGCGGCCCTCCGCTCCAGGCCCAGGCGCTGACGACCGGGGCAGCTGACCTGGCCGCCCCTCCTCGGGCCTGGGGAAGGGCTGCTCGGCCAGCCGGAGCGCCTTGCGCTCGAGATCGCGATCCACCGAGACGAGCATGAATGCGCGCACCAGGTGCTGCGTGACGGCGCCCATGGCGACCAGCGCCAGCGCCAGCGCCAGCGTGGAGCCGACCACCAGCCGCGTGCGAACCGAGTGCAGGGAGAGCCATCCGAGCCGAGGGCGGCGTCGGGCGCTCATGCCGGGTCTTCCGGTGCGTCGGAGCGCAGGACGTAGCCTACTCCGCGCACGGTATGGATGAGCCGGCTCGATCCGGCGGCGTCGATCTTCTTGCGAAGGAGGCCAATACGAACGTCGACGGTGTTGGAGTAGGAGTCGTCGTCCATCCAGATGCGCTCAAGAATGACATCGCGGGTGAGCACCTGCCCTTCGCGGGAGGCGAGTGCCTCGAGCAGGTCATATTCGCGTGCGCTCAAGCCGATCTCGACGCCCGCCCGTGTGACGCGCCGTGCGGCCGTGTCGATCTCCAGGTCGGCCACTCGGATGACGCGGGTCCGGTGGATCCGGTCACGCCGCACCAGGGCACGGACGCGGGCGACCAGCTCCTTCATATCGAACGGCTTCGGCAGGTAGTCGTCGGCGCCGACCTCCAGCCCTCGCACCCGATCATCCACTTCGCCCCGCGCTGTGAGCATGAGGATCGGCACGCGGTTGCGGCCGGAGCGCAAGGCCTCGCATACGTGCCAGCCGTCGAGGCGTGGGAGCATCAGGTCGAGCACGAGGGCTGCATAGGCGCCCTCCAGCGCCATGCGCAGGCCGGTCTCACCGTCGCCGGCAGTATCCACCACGAAGTGGGCCTGTTCGAGGCCCCAGCCGATGACCTGGGCCATGGCCGGCTCGTCCTCTATGACCAGCACCTTCATGGCGGATCCCCCTGGGCCCGGACGGCGGCGTCCTGGCCGCGCACGACATGAGCCTACCTATCCAAGATGACGGCGAGATGACGATCGCGGACGCTACCCGCGGCAGCAGCCTACGGGTGTACCGTCATGTTACCGTCATGTTCGGGCCGTCGATAGGCAGACGAACGGCAGACGAAGCCGCCGGAGCCGCCGGGGGCACGAAACCTGCATCAGGGAGGAAGCGGACATGAGCAGAACCACGCTACGCGTATGGATGAGCGTCCTCGGCACTGCCCTCGCCTTGCTGGTCGCACCGTCCGGCCTGGCGCAGGGCCCGGATGAGCGCCGACAGGCCGGACCAGGCGAGGGACCCCGCGCCGGGCAGAGGCGGCAGGAACCTCGGCCGTCGGCGGCGAATGGGTCTGCAGAGGCGCGCTCGGGCCGAACCGGGCCGCCGGGAGACGCCCATGACCCGATTCGCCGCCGCACTGGCCCTGCTCTTCGCGCTTGCCGGCCTGCCCGCCTTGCCCCAGCCGCTGCTCCAGTACCGATGTGACGAAGGGCAGGGCGCCCGCGTGGCGGACAGCACATCCAACGCGCTGCACGGCGCTTCGGGCGCGGACTGGGCGGCTTCGCCCTCCGGTGGCGCGCTGTCGATGAGCGGCGAGGCCGGCTCCATCGTCACCGTGCAGGTCCCGGCCGACCTTCGCCTCGGCACTGGCTCCTGGAGCTTCACGGCATGGCTCAAGCCGCGTCGGTTCGACATCGACGACCGGCAGAACCAGCGGCGCATCTTCGCCTACGGAGCCTTCCCCGACGCCTACCTGGTTATCGACCTCCTCAGTACCGGGCACATGAGCTGGTACTTCACCTACCGCAACGCGGCAGGGCAGGACGTTTCTGCGGGGGGCTCTACGGCCGCCGGGCTGAAGCTGGACCAGTGGGCCTTCGTGGCGCTGGTCTGCGACCGCCGGAAGAAGCAGGTTACGGCGTACATCGACGGCATGGCGCAGGGAGCGGGCGCCCTGCCGGGCACATTCGACGGCGACTACTCCATCAACGGCGAGCTCACCCTGGGCAGCAACTGGCACAACTACTGTGGCCTGATGGACGATCCGACGCTCTACCGGCAGGCCCTCACTCGGAAGCAGGTGAAAGCGGAGTTCGCTCGGCTGGCCCCTCTGTTCGGCGTCAAGCCGTCGCCGGAGGCCGTCGCCGCGGAAAGGCGAGAAACCCACATGGAAACGCTTGCCAAAGCCAATGCCGCATGGCAATCCCGGAACTGGCCGGCCGTGCGCGCCGCGTGCGCCCAGGTGATCGGCGACAAGGGGGCCTCGGCCGCCATGGCCGGCGCCGCACACCTGATGCTGGCCCAGAGCCGCGTGGCAGGGGGCGACCTGAAGGCGGCGCGGGCCGAGTACGCCCGCATCGCCGCCGCGGCCCGCTACGAGCCGGTCCACCGGACCGAGGCCGCCGAGCGCGTTCGTGAGTTGGCCCGCTCCATTCAGGGGTTGCCCGAGCGCGACCCCGCCGCCACGCGCACCCAGGCGCCGCCTATCGCCACGTTCGCCGCGCAGGTCACCGTCTCGCCGAAGGGCTCCGACGCCGCGGACGGCGTGCGGAAGCCCGTGGCGACCCTCGACCGGGCACGCGACCTGGTCCGCGCCCTGCGCCGCAAGGGCGTGAAGGGCGCCATTGCCGTCAATATCCTCCCCGGGGAGTACCCGGTGACCGCGCCGCTGGCCCTCACCAAGCAGGATAGCGGCACGGCGGCGGGTCCGGTGGTTTACCGGGCGACGCGGCCGGGCAAGGCCACCCTCTACGGCGGCAAGCGCATCACGGGGTTCGTCCCTGTGACCGATGAGGCCATCCTCGCCCGCCTGCCCGAGGAGGGCCGCGGCCGCGTGCAGGTGTGCGACCTGAAGGCCCAGGGCATCACCGACTACGGCGCCCTCGCCGTGCGCGGCTTCTCGCAGCCGCCGTCGCCGCCCACGCTGGAGCTCTTCGTCAACCGAAAGCCCATGACCCTGGCCCGGTGGCCCAACACGGGCTTCGTGCCCATCCGCCGCCTGGTCGAGCCCGGATCCCGCGCCGCCGGCAAGCCCTCGGTCTTCGAGTACGTCGATGACCGCCACTCCCGCTGGACGCAGGCCGCCGACGCCTGGCTCTTCGGCTACTTCCGCTACCTCTGGGCCGACGCCACCATCGCGGTCACGGGCATCGACGCCGACGCCCGCACGGTCACCTGCGGCAAAGCGTACCAGTACGGCGAGCCGGGGATGGACACGGGCCAGGGCATCCAGTACTACGCGTTCAACCTGCTGGAGGAGATCGACCAGCCCGGCGAGTGGTACCTCGATCGTGCGGCGGGGCGGCTCTACCTCTACCCGCCCACTGACCTTGCCCAGGTGGCCGTGGAGCTCGGCATGCTCTCAACGCCCATGGTGACGGCCCGGGGCGTGCGGCACGTGCGGTTCGAGGGGCTGACCTTCGACCTTGGACGGTACAACGGGCTGGCGCTGGACGACTGCTCCGACTGCCTGATCGCGGGCTGCACCGTCAGCCGCATGGCGGGCAATGGGATCACGGTGAACGGCGGCACGCGCGTGGGGCTGCTCAGCTGCGACGTGCACACCATCGGCCGCCGAGCCACCGAGGTGATCGGCGGCGACCGCGCCACGCTGAAGCCCGGTGGGCACTTCGTGGAGAACTGCCGCATCCATGACTTCGGCCGCATCGACCGCACCTACACACCGGCCATCCAGCTCGAGGGCGTGGGCAACCGCGTCGCGCATAACCTCATGTATGACGGCCCCAGCAGCGTCATGCGGATCGAGGGCAACGACCACGTCATCGAGTTCAACGATGTGCGCCGCGCGGTCCTGGAATCCGACGACCAGGGCGCCATGGAGCTCTTCGGCAACCCGACCTACCGGGGCGTCGTCTTCCGGCACAACCGCTTCATCGATTGCGGCAAGGCGGGCGGCGGTGCGCAGGTGCACGGCCAGGCGGCGATCCGGTTCGACGACGCCATCAGCGGCATGCTGGTCTACGGCAACGTCTTCATCCGGAGCGCCAACGGCAACTTCGGCGCCATCCAGATCAACAGCGGCCGCGACAACGTGATGGACAACAACCTGTATATCGAGTGCAAGCGGGGCGTCACCGGCGGCTGGTACCCGTTCAACAGCGTCTGGAAGCAGGTGGCCGAGAAGCAGCAGCCGGAGGTGCTCATCACAAGCGACCTCTACCTCAAGCGCTACCCCGAGATGGCCTGGATGCTGAAGGATCCGGGGATCAACCACGTCTGGCGGAGCCTCTTCGTCGGCTGCGGGCCGACCTTCGCGGGCAATCTGGCGAGCCTGGACCTGCTGCAGAACGTCGAGGCGCCCGGCCGGCCGGCTGTCGCCTCGGCGGCGGCTTCACGGCGGCCGGGGGCGCTTGCGGGTCAGGCGCCGGGCTTCCGGCCGATCCCGGTGGGCGAGATCGGGCTCTACGCCGACAGGTTCCGCGGCGCCGGGGATGCGGCGAGGTAGCGCCCCGAGCCGGGAGACCATAGCCTTGCCCATCCGCCGATGGCCCAACGGCATCCTCGTCCTGTCGCCGGCGATGCTCGCCTGGCTGGGCTATGTGTTCGCCGCTCGCCCGGACTTCGCCGCCGCCGAGACCATGGCGCCGCCGGCGGCGTGGTTGCTCATCGGCCTCGGAGTGACCGCAACCGGCTTCCGTAACCGCCGCGCGTGTGCCGCTGTGGCCCTGCTGTGGCTGCCCTTTGGGGCGGTCTTCGTCGAGGGGTTCCGGAGTAGCCTGCGGCCCGGGTTCCGGATCACCGGTCCCGACAGGGCCGCTCCGGACGCCGTCCGCGTCGTGTCGCTCAACTGCGCGGGCGGCTCCGAGGCGGCGGCCCGCGAGGTCGAGCAGGTCCGGCCGGACATCGTGCTGCTGCAGGAGACGCCGGTCCGGGCCGCCGTGGAGCGCCTGGCGACGAGGCTCTTCGGGCGAGACGGCGCCTCCTGGTGCGGGCTCGACGCTTCGATCGTGGCCCGCGGCCCGCTGCGCCCGGTGCAGCACCCTCGCCGAAGCTCCAACTTCGTGATGGCCGCCGTCCGGGTTCGGGGCGTGCCGTTCGGCGTGGTCTCCTTGCGGCTTCAGCCCCCGGTGGCACGCATGGACCTGTGGAACCCGGAGTGCCGACGAGCGCAGGCGGCGTCGCGCCGAAGCCGCCGCAAGGAGCTGGCAGAGGTGATGGGTTTCGTCTGGTCGCATACCGGCGAGGGTCCGCTGCTGGTAGGCGGCGACCTCAACGCCGTGGCGGGAGACCCATCGCTGGAGCCCATCACCGTACCCATGCGCGACAGCTTCGATGAGGCCGGGCGAGGGTGGTGCGACACCGCCATCAACGACCTCCCCTTTGCGCGCATCGACCGACTGTTCGTCGAGAGAGGCGTCGAGGTCCTGGCCTCCAGCGTGCGCCGAACCGCCAACTCGGACCACCGGATGCTGATAGTCGACCTCAGGGCGCGGAGGTAGGGCGGCGCGGAGCTTGCCCTCAACGCCAATAGCATCCTTAGGCCGATGCGGCTACGCCGGTAGTCTGATCGGGAATGACACGCAGTTCGCAGAAGAAGCCGCGGCTTCCCGGGCGAGTGGGCCGGCCGGCAAGCGCGTGACGTGGGAGCCGGCCAAGCAGGAAGAGGACAGCCGGGCCGAGGTTCTCGACCCGGTGATCGGCGCAGCCTATTCGGCCCGGACCTGCCCCACAAACGTGGCATGCTCCGGCGACGCGAGACCCTCCTGCAAGACGGCGAGCATCGTGGCCAGGTTGTCCTCCCAGAGCGCCGAGGGCTTGAGCCAGAGGCCGGGGAACACCTCGCTACGCAGTACGCCGCGCTCATCAGGCTGCATCGGCTCATACAGACCTGCGCGCAGCACGAACCAGTCGAACCGCCGCTCGTACGCCTGGGCTACGATGTACTCCTGCACGCCGCTGCGCTGACAGACCCGCAGCTTCTGATGCAGGTCGTAAGAGGCCGTGCCGGCCGCCACCTCAACGATCAGTTCTGGAGGCCCCTCGAGGTAGTCATCAGACGAGACACGGACCTGCCCGATGCCGTCGGACTGGTGGTACAGGACGATGTCCGGCTGCGCCTCGTTCTCAAGGTCGAAGCACACGGTCGTGCTATCGGCGCCGCGCACAGCCGGCGTCGAAGCGCTGTAGACGCCGGTCCACGTCACCAGGTTCCAGTGCGGTTTGCCATGCTGCTCGAAGTGAACGGGTGAAGCCACGTATACACTCCCTTCAATTAGCTCAGCAACCTTGATCTCCGGGTGAAGGTGGTAACGGCGCTCGAACTCGGTGCGGGTCAGCCGATCGCCATTGTTCAAGGGCGGCGTCTGAGCCCAGCCGCGCTCAACAGCGGCGGGCTTGGCAAGCGTAGCAGTCATGGCTGGTCCCTCAAGCTCCTGCGCCACGCAAGGCCCACGGCTACGGGCGGCGCGTGGCAGGACGAACTCAGTATAGCGGAGCCTGCCGGACACCGGCGCCCGGTGGATGGTGTATGATAATCCATTACAGCGATGAAGGGGGTGCCTCGGTGAGGAGCGCGATCACTGTAAGCCTGCCCGAGGATGTCCGTGCCGAACTGGACCGGTACTCCCGGGAAGCGGGCGTCACTCGAAGCGACGTCGTGCGGGAATCCGTTCGAGACTACCTCTACGTCCGCCGGTTCCGAACGCTACGGGAGCGCATGGCGCCGGTCGCCGCCCAGACAGGTGTGTTCACTGATCAGGACGTCTTCGACCGGGTCTCATGAGGGTTGTCCTCAACACGAACGTGCTGATCGCGGCCTTCCTGGCCCGAGGCGCCTGCCGCGAGGTGTTCGAGACCTGCGCCATCCATCACACCATCGTGCTCTCCGAGGGCATCATGGCGGAGTTCGTCGACACCGTTCAGCGCAAGTTCAAAGTCGATGCCGATGATGCGCGGAAGGCGGCGCACCTCATCCGTGAGCGGGCCGAGCTTGTGGTACCTGCCGTACCCGACCCACCGGTCTGCCGCGATGTTGATGACGACACGGTGCTGGGTACGGCCGTCGCCGGGCACGCGGAGGTCATCGTGACCGGCGACAAGGACTTGCTGGTCCTTGATCCCTACGGGAGCCTGGCCATCATTCCACCCTCCGGGTTCTGGCGTTTCGAGCACGATGTGCTGCGCGGGGACGGGTAGCGAACCCGTGCGCACGGCGCCTCGATTACGGCAGGAACCATCGGCACGGATACAGCAACGCATGGGAGACGAACCATTGCATCATCGGCGCACCACGTGTACCCATGCTCCGGCATCAGTCGCAGCATCGCTCCTCCTCTGCCTCAGCTCCGTTGTGTTGGCGGCGCCGGCGGTGGTCTATGTCTCGCCGAAGGGCAATGACGCCTGGAGCGGGCGCCTGGCCGCGCCGAACCGCGCGGGCGCCGACGGCCCCTTCGCCACGCTGCAGCGCGCCCGTGATGCGGTGCGGCAGCTCAAGGCCTCCGGCCCGGTCACCGTGCAGGTGCGCGGCGGCATCTATCCGCTGGCCGCCACGCTGGCGCTGACCGGCGCGGACGCCGGAACGGCCCAGGCGCCGATCCTCTGGCGGGCCTACCCGGGCGAGAAGCCCCTGCTCATCGGCGGCAAGACCATCAGCGGCTTCGCGCCGGCCGGCGGCCGCATCCTCAGAGCCGACGCGGGCGCTCAGGGCTTCCGCGACGTGAACTTCCGCCAGTTGCTCTGCAATGGGCGGCGCGTGGACCTCGCTCGCTATCCCAACCGGGACGCCGACCACCCGGTCACAGGCGGATGGGCCTACGTTGACGGCGCTCCGCTGCCGCTCTACGCCGACATCCCCGGCGAGCCGCAGAACGTGCTGAAGTTTCGCGAGGCCGACGCGCGCCGATGGGCGCACCCCGAAGAGGCGGAGGTGATGGTCTTCCCGCGCTACAACTGGTGGAACGACATCATCCGCGTCGCGGCGCTGGACAAGGAGCGGCGCACCCTGACGCTGGCCGCGAACGCCTCCTACGCCATCCGGCCGGGCGACCGCTACTTCGTGCAGAACCTGCCCGAGGAGCTCGACGCGCCGGGCGAGTGGTACCTGGACAAGGCCACGCGGTCGCTCCTCTTCCTGCCGCCTGACGGGACCGATCCGGCGACCATGACCGTCTACGCGCCGATGATCGACACGATCCTCGAGATGCGCGAGGGCGCTTCGCACATCACGTTCCAGGGCTTCACCTTCGAGTGCTGCGAAGGCACCGCCATCCAGCTGCGCGACACCAACGACTGCCGCATCGCCGGATGCACCATCCGGAACGTGGGCGGCTATGGCGGCTCCGGCGTAGCCATCGCCGGCGGCAAGCGGAACGGGGTGGTGGGCTGCGATATCCACGACGTGGGCCGCGATGCCGTCAGCCTCGACGGCGGCAACCGCGAGACGCTGGAGCCGGCGCGCAACTACGCGGACAACAACTACATCCACCACACCGGCATCTACTACAAGCAGGGCGTGGGCGTGGGACTGAACGGCGTGGGCAACCGCATCTCGCACAACCTGATCCACGACTGCCCGCGCTTCGGCATCGGCTGGGGCGGCAGTGACCACGTCATTGAGTTCAACGAGATCCGCCACTGCAACCTGGAGACGGCCGACTGCGGCGCCATCTACTCGTGGCAGGTGGACTGGAGCAAGCGCGGCACCGAGATCCGGTACAACTACCTCCACGACATCATCGGGTTCGGGCAAGAGAACGGCAAGTGGACCAGCCCGCACATGAACTGGGGCGTCTACCTGGACGACGGAACGTGCGGAACGCGGGTCATCGGCAACATCGTGGCGCGGACGATCCTCGGCGGCGTCCACGTGCACGGCGGCCGCGACAACGTGGTTGAGAACAACATCCTCGTCGACGGCCGCGACAGCCAGATGCAGTACAGCGGCTACGTGGAGGGCGGCCACCCGGTACCGATGATGACGGAGACCTGGAAGAAGTACTCCGGCTCGCCCGCCTACCTGAAGTACCCCGGCTACGCGGAGCTGACCCGAAGCCTTGCCGACGCGTGGCAGATGGCCGGCAACCGCTTTGTGCGCAACATCGTCGCCTATCGGGAGCCGAGCGCGGCGCTCTACGCGCACTACAGCCTGCCGTTCGACAAGACCGTGTCGGACTACAACCTGATCTGGCACGGCAAGGCGCCCATCGGCACCGGCGTGACGCGACTGAAGAGAGTGATCGGCCCCAACCTGGTCCCGAACCCCGGGTTCGAGCAGGGCGAAGCCGGCGCGGAGCCTCCGGGCTGGCAGTGGCAGGTGAAGCCCAACGACTCCGCGGCGGCGCTGGACGCGAAGGTGCGCCTCAAGGGCAGGATGTCGCTGCGCCTGGATGGCCGGGGAACCACGAAGGACAGCAGCGGCCAGACGCTCTGCGTGAACTGGGTCAGCGCCGAAATGCCCGTGCGGCCCGGCGCCACCTACCGGCTTACCGCGCGCGTACGCTCCGACCAGCCGACCACCTGCTCGGTGCAACCGCAGTCCTACGAGCAGGGCAAGTACTTCTGGGCCAGGTGGAGCGGCGGAACCGCCGGGCCGGAGTGGAAACCGGTGGAGACGGTCTTCCGCTTCCCGGCCAAGGGCGACCCGGACTGGCATGAGGGCATGAAGAGCGTGCGCGTTCGCATTGACGTCTCGCAGGGCACGGGCACGCTCTGGGTCGATGACGTGGAGATGCACGAGGCCGAGGCCATGTCCGAGTGGGAAGCCTGGCAGGCGCTGGGGCTGGACAGGCACTCGCGCATCGCCGACCCGCTCTTTGTGAACCGAGCCAGGGACGACTATCGCCTGAAGCCGGGCTCCCCCGCCTACGCGCTGGGCTTCAAGCCGATCCCGGTGGACAAGATCGGCCCGTACAAGAGCCCGCTACGCGCCGGCTGGCCCATCAAGGAAGCGATCGGCGCCCGGGAGCAGATTAAACTCGACTGGTCACGGCACTGAGGGCGGACAACGGCTGCCGCACGCAGTCAGATGCCGAGTTCGTAACGTAGCGCCATGGCAATGGCCTCGAGCTTGTTCCGTGACAGCGAGCCTGCACGCGGTCCCAGGCGCGACTGGTCGATCGTCAGTAACTGCGCGCAGTTCACATGGCAAGGGCGGTCGAGGCCGGCTTTGCCTGCATCAAGCGGGACGGTGAACGGGTAGTCACGCGGTAGCGGTGAGCCACTGATCGCCGCGACCACCGTGTATGCTGAACTCTCGTTGCCCCTGTTGTTCTGGAGGACCAGAGCCGGACGCCGACCTGCCTGCTCGACGCCTCGGCCCGGTGAGAAATCCACCCAGTACACATCGCCGCGCGCAGGCCTAGCCAACGTGAGCCTCGGCAACTGCTGTGGACCACTCTGGCCATGTCTCAGCGGCGACCGCGACAGCTGCCTCGGCGAACGCACTGGTCTCCGATGAGAGCGCACGGTAGCCCTCGGCCGCCAACGTGTCCAATTGGCGGGCCGCATCGGCCGCAATCAGGCCAGCCAGATACCTGCTCGCCGGCTGCCCAACCTCCAGGGCCCGGCGTCGAAGCAGGCCCGCGACCTGCGAGTCCAGCGATACGCTCAACCTGACTGCCGACATCACACCCTCCCCGCATACGCACTATACACAACGGGCATGCATACGCCGCATGTGTCTGCCGCAGTAAACCGCGTACATGCGGAAGTCTGCCCTACGGCCCCACCACGTTCACCGTCGTCTCGCCGTAGCCTGCGGCCAGCGATGGGCTGCCGGCGAAGGAGGCGCGCATGGTGTGCGAACCGACCGATAGGCCCGACGTGTCGGCCACGGTGAACCGGGCCACGCCGTCGCCGTCGGTGGTCGCCGTGCCTACCTCCGTGCCATCGATGCTGAAGGTGATCTGCAGGCCCGGCTGCCAGGCGTAGTCCCAGAGGCTGCGAACATAGGCGCTCAGGGCCATGGGCGTCCCCCGGCGCGTCGAGCGCACGTAGGGCCAGATGTAGGTCGGCGCGCCGACCAGCGTCAGCGTGGCGGTGCCGAACGAGCGCTTGTAGCCGCTGTCGCCCGCCCAGTCGGCGCGGAGGGCGTAGGCTCCCGCGGCGCCGATCCCCGGCACCGGCCAGAGGAGCTGCGCCACCGACGTGCCGAGGTTGGGGTCCGATGTCGGCGCCGAGCCCACCGCCGTGCCCGCGACCTTGAACGTGATGGACTTCCCGCCCGGCGGCTGGCGGTTGTCCAGCATGTAGAGATAGGCCTTCAGGACCACGGCGCCGCGCATGACGCCGGATCGGTCGGGCAGGTAGAGCTTGGTCTCCATCACGTTGGCCGTCAGGCTCGACGCGACCGACGAGCCGTTGTGCGCGGCATCGGCCGCGAACACGGAGGCGAGCGCCCGCGTCGTCGGGCCCGTCGTGATGCTCCAGTTCAGCACCGCGCCGCCGTCGGCGGCGCTCGCCGCCTGGCCCACGACGGCGCCGTCAACCTTGAACTTGATGACCTTGCCGCTGAGGAACTTGCGGTCCGTCACCCCCCAGATGTAGGCCTTCAGCGCCACAGCCTCGCCGACCACGCCGGACCGGTCCGGCATCCACATCTCCGTATCGTTCCTGCTGACCGTGAGCGTCGACGAAGCGGACGAGGGCGTGTAGGTGGTGTCGCCGGCAAAGGTGGCCGTGACGGCGCGGACCCCCGCCCCTGCGCCGACCGGGATCGTATAGGCGACCGACGCCACGCCCTGGCTGCTCGTGACGGCGTTGAGGACATCCGACCCGATGGCGAAGGTGATCGTCCTCCCCTCGACGCCCGCGCCGGCGCTGGTGAGCGTTGCCGAGAGCGTGACGGTCTCGCCGATGCGACCCGCGGCGTCGGGCACCGTGAGGCTCGTGGCGTGGATCCCGTAGGGGTACCGGGAGACCATCACAGTACCGTCCACCCTGGCGAAGGCCATGTACCGGCCGTCCGGCGAGAACGCGATGGAGGTCACGCCGGGCCCTGTCTCCTCATCATAGGCGGCCACCACGCCGCCGTCGGACGCGCGTTGCAGCGTGACCGTCCTGTCCAGACCGCTTCCGAGATCGGCGCCGAAGCCGCCTGCCGCGCCCGAGACCACGATGCCGCCGTCACGCGAGACGGCAGTGCAACTGACGGTATCGGCATGCACGGGATGGGACCAGACCAGCGCACCGTCGGACACTCGGCGCAGCGCGGCGCCGCCGTAGGCGATGTGGGAGCCGTCCGGCAGGAACGCCAACGGGGCATACATCGGCATTGAGCGGACCAGTGAGCCGTCGGAGACCTGATACAACCCGACCGGCACGGCGAGTAGCGTACCGTCAGGAGAGAAGGAGAGGCCGGAGCCGTCCGTGCGAGTGATGGTCTGCAGCGGCGCCCCGTCCGAGGCCCGCCAGAGGCGTACCGTGAAAGTGGGGAAGCCGGCGCCCGAGGCGATGGTGGCGCCGTCCGGCGAGAAGGCCACCGCATGGACCGCCGCGGTATGCCCGGCCAGCGTGCCCACGAGGACGCCGTCGGACGTGCGCCAGAGCCTGACGAGGCCATCGGCGCAGGCGGCGGCCAGGAGTGTCCCGTCGGGCGAGTACGCGACGCTGCGCACGGCGCTGACGGCGTCCAGCGTTCGCAGCAACTCGCCGTCGGAGGAGCGCCAGACCTTGACGGTGCGGTCGTAGCCCCCCGAGGCCAACAATGACCCGTCGGGCGAATAGGCCACCGAGCGAACCATGTCCCGGTGCCGGCAGAGGTTCCGCCGCAGCGTGCATGAGGGCAGATCCCAGATCTTGGCGCCGGCCTCAGAGCCTCCCGTCAGCAGGGCGGTCCCATCCGGCGAATAGGCCACGCAGGTGGTTGAGTACGGATGGGCTGCAAACGAGCCGGCAAGCGTCTGATCGGCGGTCCGCCAGAGCCGCACGAGGGTGCTCCCATCGGTGGACGCCAGCGAACCTCCGTCCGGCGAGAACGAGAGCGCGGTGACGGCGGCGGAATGGGCGGGAGTGGACCCGATCTTCGCCAGGTCCGACATGCGGCGGATGCCGATGGTCTTGTCGGAGCCCGCCGTCGCCAGGAGCGAGCCGTCAGGTGAGATGGCGAACACCGAGAGCTCCGCCGTCGATAGCGCGAGCGAGCGCTGCACCGTCCCGTCGGAGGCCCGCAGGAAGACCAGGGTCCCGGCGGGGCCGACGTAGACCAGCGTCGATCCGTCCGGTGTGTAGACCATCTTGTAGGGCTTCGTGGCCAGGTCTGAGACCGTCCGCTGCAGCGTCCAGTCGGCGGTGCGCCAGAACCGAAGCGCCTTGTCGCCGCCTGCCGAGGCGAGGACCGTGCCGTCCGGCGAGAACGCCAGCGACGAGACGCCGAAGGGGTGGATGGCCATGCGCTGCACGGTGGCTCCGTCGGAGGCGCGCAGGATGCGCACGATACCGGGGGTCGCGGTGTCGGATCCATACCCCACCGCGATCATCGAACCATCGGGAGCCACAGCCACCGAGCTCGGCAAGGCGGGACGATCGATCACGGTACCCAGGAGGGCGCCGTCGGAGGTCCGCCAGAGCTTCACGGTGAAGTCGTAGCTCACGGTCGCCGCCGCGGAGCCGTCGGGCGAGTAGGCCACCGCCGCCACGCGGGTTCCGTGCCCGCCGGCCAGCCAAACGACGTCCGGCCTGGCCTGGGGCGTGGCGCACGGCGAGGCGAGGGCGACCAGCAGGGCAGGAACGAGTAACTGAAGTGATTGCCTCATGGCGAGCCCCCCAAGAGCCAGACACGTTATCAGCATTTCCAAAGCAAGTGTACAGCGCGGCATGGGGGATGTCAAGGGACGCGGCGCTAGTCGGGGCCGGCGTTCCTCGCCGACCAGATCAGCTCATCCGGCCAGCCGTTCCGCTGAAGGAACGCGAGGCACTGCTTGTCGCCTTTGGCATAGACCGCCAGGAACGCGGTGCTGTACGCGTTCACGATCCGGTAGGCGTTCTCCATGGAGGTGTACTGGAACTCGGCGCCTCCCTCGCGCCTCCTGCCCTTGCCTGCGCCGTCGCCGAAGTTCGGGATGAGCTTGGGCATATCGGTGAAGGAGTAGTGGCCGCCGTCCTTCAGCTCCAGCAGGTAGGATGGGCCTTCGTGCTTCTCGTGATGGCCGCGCACAACGGCGTTGCCCATGGCGCCGATGGTGCGGTCCTCGGTTCCGATCATCCAGAGCGTCGGAACCTTCAGGTTCGCGGCGGCGGGATAGGCGCCGGACATGGCGATGACCGACTTGAAGCGCTTGTCCGTCTCCGCGACGCGCACGGCCGTCATGGAGCCGAACGACATCCCGGCGGCGCAAGGCCGCGACAGGTCCAGCCGGCCTTTGAACCTCGCGTCGCCGCCGCGGTTCCACCGGCCCATCTGGTCCAGCAGGAAGCTCATGTCCCTCGGCCGGTCCGCTGCCGAGTTGGCGCGCTCGGCGCCGGCCATGGGCACCGGCCCCTCCTTCAGGAAGGTGACGCCGGCGTTCCCGGTATGGTCCGCCGAGACGATGACGTAGCCGTGGGAGGCCAGGGCGTCACACCAGAAGGTGTTCTGGTGCCGGGCGCCGCCGTTGCCGTGCGAGAAGACGATCACCGGGTAGCGGCCCTTGCGAACGGGCGCGTCCCGTACGGAGCGCATCCAGTAGTCCCTGTTCAGCTCCTCGGCCGTCTTGCCCCACGCCCTCCTGGTGAACGCGTCCAGGCCGGGCGCGGCGCCGCCGGGGATGAAGTCGATGAACCTGCTGCGCGGCATGGTGCGGGCCGCGTCGGTCGCGGGGTACCAGATCTCGGTGACAAGCGTGCGCGGCTTCTGCGTCAGGTGGTCGGTCCGGCTCTGGTCGACGAAGACCGTGGTCGTGACGCCGACGGGATACGGCCCTTCCTTGAGCGGATCGGTGACGGCCGGCGGCGCCGACCGCGCCGTGGTGGCCAGGCAAACCAGCATCAGGCTGAGCAGACCGCGCATTGGGCTCTCCTTCGTGACGCCATGACAGAACATGCGGTTTGCAGCGAAACCGCAGGTCAGGCGCTGGATGGGAGCATACCCGTTGCCGTGGCGGCAGCCCGTCCGGAAGGACTCCCGCGCGGCCCGGCGAACCTTACGGCAACCGACCGGGCCCGCCTGCCCGGATCACCACGCAGAGGCCATCGCCATGACCGCCATACCGCTTCACAACGGCAGCATTCCGCTCATCGGGTTCGGTACGTGGCGGCTACGGGGCGACGAGTGCCGCCAGGCCGTGGAGACGGCGCTCGAATGCGGTTACCGGCACATCGACACCGCGGCGGCCTACGAGAACCAGCCTGCCGTCGGCGCCGCCCTGCGCGCCGGGATCGTGCCGCGCTCCGACCTCTTCCTGACCACCAAGGTGGGCCCCGACCGGCTCCGACACGACGACGTCCTCAAGGCGGCGGAGGATGCGCTTCGCGAACTGGGTACCGACTACCTCGACCTGTTCCTGATCCATTGGCCCAACGCCGATGTTTCCATGGCGGCGACGTTCGCCGCCATGGCGAGGCTGATCGACGAAGGTGCGATCCGGAACTGCGGCGTGTCGAACTTCACGGCGGGACGCCTGGCCGAGGCGGCCGCGCTGGGCGTGGCGCCCATCAGCGTGAACCAGGTGGAGTACCACCCGCACCTGAACCAGAAGGGGCTGCACCGGGCCTGCCGAGAGATGGGCGTCGCGCTCACCTCCTACTCGCCCTTCGCCAAGGGTCGCATCCCCCTCGACGTCCGGCTGGCAGAGGTCGGCGCCCGGTACGGCAGATCGCCCCACCAGGTGGCGCTTCGCTGGCTGTTCCAACGAGGCATCCCGGCGATACCCAAGGCGGCGGGCATCGGGCACATCCGGGAGAACCTCGGCGTCGCGGACTGGGCCCTATCCGAGGACGACTTCGCCGTGATCGACAACCTCGGCCACTGGGACCGGCTGCTGCCCTGGGAGGGCTCCGGCCCCTGCGACCAGGCCGATAACGGCTGACACCGGGCCGGAGCCGGGCGTCGGGGTCCGACTACTTCCAGAACCTCCGGACCACGCGCTCCCACTCATCGGCCATGAGCTGGTGGCCCCGGTACGTGGGGTGGACGGTGTCCCATATCCAGTAGTCAGCCGGCGCACGTTGGAGCGCTTCGTCGAATACCGGCTGGAAGCGCACAAGCGCCGCGCCGAACCGCTTGGCGAGCCGGGCGACGATCTCCTGCCGCCTGCGGATGCTGTCCGGCGCCTGCCCCGTGTGCTTCACGAACGGCGCGCAGAGCACCAGCTTCAGCTTCGGGTTCGATGCTCGCGCCTGCGCCAGGAGATTCGCGTAGGCCTGCTCAAACCGGTCGAGAGGCACGCCCTGCGCGTCATCGTTCACGCCGACCATGATGCTCAGCAGGTCGGGCTTCAGGTCCAGCGTCTCCTGCTGCCAGCGCGCCTCAAGGTCGAGCGCCGTGTTGCCGCTGACGCCGCGGTTCATGAAGTCCAGGTTCGCCGCCGGGAACGCGGCGCCGTGCCGCGCGGCAATGATGAAGACGTAGCCATGCCCGAGGATGTGGTTCGGATCGGGCGTTCGGCCCCGGTTTCCATCGGTGATCGAATCGCCCTGGAACAGAATCCGCGAGCCGGGAGCGAAGGCGCGTATGGGCTCGACCGTGGCCCACGCGGCCGGCGCCGCGCAGAGCAGCGCGACGACGGCGGCGGCAGTCACCAGTTCCCTCACGGGCACGGCACCGGCGCAACCGGGCATGGCGTCGCTCCAGTCATGGTCAGGACTTTGCCGCCGGACGCAGCGTGCCGTCTCGCGTGAACTCAACGGGCAGTTCGCATGGCCTCTCGTCGTTCGGCGGGCCGAAGTAGGTGGACCACCACTTCCCCTTCGTGTCGCGGAAGAGGGCGCTATGCCCGCCGTGCGGGATGGCCTCGTACCTCGGGCTGTAGGGGCCGTAGAGGCTCCGCGAGGTGGCCACGGCGCAGCTGTAGCGGCCCTCAAACTGGTCGGAGCATATGAGGTAGTACCGGCCTCGGGCCTTGGCCAGGAACATCCCCTCGTAGCCCACATGGTCGAACGAGTCCTTGCCGAAGATCCCGGCGCAGAGGCTGCTGTGGTGCGCGGGGTCCGGGTCCGACGACCCGGCGCGGAGCCATTGGTAGGGCTCGGCGAAGCCCGTCATGTCCGGTTTCATGCGGGCGATCTTGCCGCTGTGCCAGACGAAGTAGACCTTGCCGTCGTCATCCTGGAAGAGCGAGGCGTCGATCTCGTCGCCGAGCCGCTCGTCGGGGTGCATGTCCACGTAGGGCCCCTCGGGCTTGCCGCTCGTGCTGCGGAGGAGGCCCGAACCCGACGTCTTCGCGGTCCCGTCCCAGCCCGGCATGCTGTAGGTGAGCCAGAACGTGCCCTTGAGGTAGTGGATCTCCGGCGCCCAGAGCGGCTTCTTCGCCTCAAGGAAGGGCTTGTGCCAGGGGCTCTCGCCGTAGCGCCAGACGGTGCCCAGCGGCTCCCAGGTCACCCGGTCGCGCGATTTCCAGACGCGGATGCCGGCCTCGTTATTGAAGCCCCAGAAGGGCTCGCTGGTGCCGGTGAGGTAGTACGTGCCGCCGGGACCGAGGCAGATCGAGGGATCGCGCATCGGCGTGTCCATGAGCTTGCGGAGCCCCGGAGGAGGCCCCACCTGCGGCGGCTCGACGGGCGGCAGGGCGGCGCAGAGCGCGGCCACGGTGATGCAGATCAGCATGGCGTGCTCCATCAGGGCTTCACGGGCTGCAGCGCGCCGTCGACGGTGACGGCGCGGCCCTTGCGGGTGGCCAGCATGGCGTGGTTGGCGCCGCACCGGAGCTTCAGCGGGCCTCCAAGGCGCGAGACCACGCGGGCCGAGGTGAGCTTACCGCCGCTCCATGCCAGGTCCACCACGAAGCCGCCGCGTGCGAGCAGCCCCTTCACGCTACCGGAGGGCCATGCCCTGGGGAGCGCGGGGAGGAGGCTCACCTCGCCGTCGTGGCTCTGGAGCAGCATCTCGGCGATGCCCGACGAGGCGCCGAAGTTGCCGTCGATCTGGAAGGGCGGGTGCGCGTCGAAGAGGTTCGGGTAGAGGCCACCCTGCCCGCCGGACGAGGCGATGGGCCGCAGAAGGTTATTCAGGATCACGTAGGCATGGTCGCCGTCCAGGAAGCGCGCCCAGAGGTTCACCTTCCAGCCCATGCTCCAGCCGGTGGCCGCGTCACCTCGGTAGAGGAGCGATTGCCGCGCCGCCTTGAAGGGCTCGGCGTCGTGCCGCGTGATGTCGGCTCCGGGGTAGACGCCCCAGAGGTGCGAGACGTGGCGGTGCTCGTTGTGCGGGTCGTCCTTGTCCTCGAGCCACTCCTGCAGCTGCCCGTGGCGGCCCACCATGTTGGGAGCGATGCGCTTCGCCGTCTCCTCCATCTGCGCCGCCGGCGCGGCATCGATCCCCAGGGCCCGGGCCGCGCTCGCGGTGTCGCGGAGTAGCGTGCGGATGATCTGGTGGTCCATGGTCGGCCCCATGACGAGGCCGCCCTGTTCCGGCGAGTTGGAGGGGCCGCTGATGAGATGCCCGGTCAGCGGATCCTCCACGAGCGTGGCGAGGAAGAAGCGGGACGCCTCACGCATGGCCGGGTAGGCGCGGTGGGCGAGGAAGGCCTTGTCGCCGGTGAAGAGGTAGTGCTCCCACATCTGCGTGCAGAGCCACGCTCCTCCCGTCACCCAGATGCCGTGGTCCGAGGCGTTGATGGGCGCCGTGCCGCGCCAGAGGTCGAAGTTGTGGTGCAGCACCCATCCCGGAGCGCCGTAGTGGACCCTGGCCGTCTCGGCGCCGGACTGGGCCAACTCGGCGATGGCGTCGAAGAGGGGCTCCTGGCACTCGGGCAGGTTGCCGGGCAGGGCGGGCCAGTAGTTCATCTCGGTGTTGATGTTGCAGGTGTACTTGCTGTCCCACGGCGGGTTCATCTGGTCGTTCCAGATGCCCTGCAGGTTGGCGGGCTGCCCCCCCGCACGGCTGCAGGCGATGAGCAGGTAACGGCCGTACTGGAAGACCAGCGTGGCAAGCTGCGGGTCGCCGCCCTTGCGGAAGTCGGCGATGCGGATGTCGGTGGGCTTGGCCGCGGCGGGTGTGCGGCCCAGGTCCAGCGCCACGCGGCGGAAGAGCGCCCGGTGGTCGGCCAGATGCGCCTTGCGCAGGGCCTCGGCGCCCTTGCCCGACGCATCCGCAAGCATCTTGGCGCAACGGGCTGCGGGGTCGGCGCCGAGGCTGCGGAAGTTGGTGAAGCTCGTGGCAGCCACCAGCCGGACCGTCAGCGCCCTGGCGCCGGTCACGCGGATGCCCTCCTCCGTCGGCGTCGCGGAGCCGCCCTCCACGGAGACCTCGGCCACGCTCTGGAAGCGGATGCCGCCCTCCTCGACCTGCCCGGTGAGGAGGATGCGGTCGCCCTTCACCGCCACGGCGCTGTTCGGGTGCGGGCTGCTCAAGCGCACGGTGCAGTCGAGCTTGCCCGCCCGGTCGGCGCTGACGCGGGTGACGATCATCCGATCCGGGTGCGACGCGAAGGTCTCGCGCCGGTACCGCACGCCGCGGGCGACGTACTCGGTGGCGCAGGTCGCGCTGTCGAGATCGAGCCAACGCCGGTAGCCGGAGACCGTGGACGCGTCCGGGAAGTCGAGCCAGAGGTCACCGCAGGGCTGGTAGGCCTTCTGGCCCAGCGGAATGCTCATGAAGTCGCGTGAGGCCAGATCCTGCGCCTCGCGTTGGCGGGCGTCGGCCGTGGCCATGAGGCGGCGAGCCTCGGGCACGGCCAGGTCACGGTCCAGCGCACGGGCCTGGCGCTCGGCCTTGCGGCCCTCCTGAAGCAGGCGGCGGATCTCCGGCAGGGCCTGCGCGGCGCCGGGGTGGGCGTAGCTGTGGGGCTTGCCGGTCCAGACCGTGTGCTCATTGAACTGGATGCGCTCGGTGGTGACGCCGCCGAAGACCATGGCGCCCATCTGGCCGTTGCCCACGGGCAGGGCCTCGGCCCACTGGCCCGCGGGGCGCAGGTACCAGAGGCTCAGCTGGGCGGCCGGGGCCGCCGGCTCGTCGCGGAACTCGCCTGTGTAGGATTGAATGCTCACGTTGGCGCCTCCCGTGCGCTTCAGTACGAGCGTGCCGGCCTGCGGGCGGATGGCCGCGCCCGGAGCCGGGGTGAAGGTCCAGTCGCCCAATGCGCCCGCCGGTGCCGGCGCCTGTGGCGAGGCGGCGCGCGCGGCGATCTCATCCGGCGAGAGCGCCCTGCCGTAGACGGCGGCGCGGAGGATGCGGCCCACGAACCGGTTCCCGCCCGTGGGGTCGGCGCCGATGACCAGCGGAACGCGCGAGCGGGTCATCTCCGGGAAGGCCCCAGCCAGCGCGGCGACCTCGCGGCCCGCGACGTAGAGCTTCATCCGTCGGCCGGAGACGCTGTAGACGCCGGCGACGTGGGTCCAGCGGTCGGCGGGCAGTCGGGCGTCGTGGTTACACATACCCATGTGGTTAAGCAGGCGCAGCGAGTTGCCGGGATGCGTGTCCAGCATGTATCCGAGCTGCGTGCCGGGCTCCGACTTGTCCAGGATGCGGCCCCCGGCCTGCTCCATGGCGTCGGCGCGGACCCATGCCTCCAGCGTCAGTTCGCGGGTCAGGTCCAGCTCACGCGAAGCCACGGCGTAGAGGGCCGAGCGGCCGTCGAGGCGGTAGCCCTCCTGTGGCTGGGCGGCGGCGGCGGCGGCTGCAAGGAACACGGGCACAAGCAAGCGTAACAGCATGGGGCCTACCTCACGGTTGGATGCGGCTTTCGACGGCCGATGGCGTCGCACCGATAGGTACGCCGCGCGACGGCCCGCCTCCTGCCCCGACGCGGCGAAACGCGCCCGGCGGGCCGCACGTACCCCTCTCGTGCTGCGTCCACACACCGCAGCCGAGGAGGCCGCCATGCTCGTCCCGCTTCTCTTGTCCGCGACGCTGGCCATGGCTCCGCCTCGCCCGCTGGTCGGCGTGGCGGCCAACCCGCCCGCCGGGTCCACCGGGGCGCAGTTCCTCGTGGGCATCCGCGACGCGCAGCGCATGGGCTGCCGCCTGATGACCACATCGCACAAGTGGTCCGACCTGGAGCCGAAGCCCGGCGAGGTCAACCTCAAGCCGCTGGAGGAGGCCCTCCGCGGGCTGCCGGTGTTCGGCTTCACCGTGGCGCTGACCATCCAGACGCTGGACACCAACAACCGAACGCTGCCGCCCGACCTGATGGCCAAGCCGCTGGATGCGCCGGAGGTGCGGACCCGCTTCGACGCCCTCGTCAAGCAGATCGCGGCGAAGCTCGGCAAGAGCTGCCCCTGGGTGATGCTCGCCAATGAGGCCGATGTCTACCTGGCCGCGCATCCCAACGAGCTGGAGCCCTTCTCCACGCTCATGGAGCAGGGGCGCCGCACGCTGCGCGCCGCACGCCCGGACATCCTCGTGGGCGTCACCTGCACGCATGACGGCCTCCGCGACCGCCCCGCCGCCGTGGCGAGGATGAACCGGGAGATGGACATCCGCACCATGACCTACTACCCGCTCGCGCCGGGCTTCAGCGTGCGGCCCGTGGGCGACGTGGCCGCCGACATGGCCCGCATGGTGCGCGGCGCGGGCGGCAAGCCGCTGCTGATCCAGGAGATCGGCTACCCCGCCGCGGAGCTGCTGGGCAGTTCCGGCGCCAAGCAGGCGGCCTTCGTCGATGCCGTCTTCGATGCAGCCGACAGGCACGCGCCGGCCATCGCCGGGTTCTGCTTCTTCATCCTGCACGACTTCGGCGACAAGCTGACCGACCAGCTGCTCTCCTACTACCGCCTGCCCGACCCCAAGTTCCGGGCCTACCTGGCCACGCTGGGCCTGAAGGAGGCAGACGGCAAGCCCCGCCCGGCCTACGCCCGCTTCGAGGCGCGGACGGCCAGGTGGGAGAAAGCCGGCGGCGAGTAGGCGTGGCACTGGGCGTCCGTGTGCGTCCGTGCGCCATGCCCGTCCTCCAGCAGGGATTCGCGGCTCGTGCGGCGAATGTAGAGATCGGGCGATCGGGACGCGCATCTGATGCCGGCTCGCCCGGGGAGGCTCGATGGGTCAGCTAACGGCCAGGTCGCTGGCCGCCATAATCGGCTGGGCGCTATGCGGAGCGGGAGCCGTGAGCACGGCGGAGATCTTCTACACCACGCGCACCTCGTTGCCGCCGCAGACGGCGCTGGCCTGGTGCCTGGGCCCGCTGGAGCTTGCGATCGGCCTGGCCATCATCGCCATGCGGGGCCGGTTCCCCAACAAGGCCGTGCTGAACCCCGGCCCGCTGGGTCTCACCGGCCTGCTGCTGATCCTCGCGCCGGTCGCGGTGGGTGTGCTGGGGGCAACGGTGGCGAAGGGCGACACGATCCGCGTCAGCACCAACACGGCTATGCTCACACTGCTGCTGGCGGTGCCCGGCATCGGCATGCTCGTGGGCGCCTTCCGCCTGATGATGTACGACAAGCGGCACGGGCGCCCGGTGCAGGCCGAGCCCAAGACCAGGATCCGGAAGCGCAAGTAGGCCCGCGCCCGCAGGCCCGAGCGGGCGCCGAAGGAGACGCGCGTGGCCCGTACTCTCGTCGTTGTCAACCAGAAGGGCGGCGTAGGGAAGACCACCACCGCCGTGAATCTGGGCGCCTGCCTTGCTCTTGCGGGGCAGAGGGTGCTCCTGATCGACCTGGATCCGCAGGGCAACGCCACCAGCGGCCTGGGCATCGACAAGTCCTCCGTCGGCGCGCAGGCCGGCGGGCCGCCGTCGATCTACGACGTGCTCGTCGATGAGGCGCCCATCACCTCAGCGATTCAACAGACCGAGGTGCCCGGCCTCGCCGTAGCTCCCGCGAACCTGGACCTCGCCGGGGCCGAGGTGGAGCTGATGACCCGCCTGGCGCGCGAGCACTGCCTGAAGGAGTGCCTGACGCCGCTGAAGCCCGACTACGACTTCGTGCTGATCGACACGCCGCCGTCCCTGGGCCTCCTCACCCTCAACGCCCTGGTTGCGGCCGACGAGGCCGTGGTGCCGATCCAGTGTGAGTACTACGCGCTGGAGGGCGTGTCGCAGCTGATGCGCACCGTGGACCTCGTCTCGCGCCGGCTCAATCCGGCCTTGCGCGTGGGGCTCGTCATCATGACGATGTACGACAACCGGGTGCGGCTTTCGCAGCAGGTGGTCGATGAGGTGCGCCGCGTCTTCGGCGAGCGGGTCTCGGCCACGCTGGTGCCGCGCAATGTCCGGCTCTCCGAGGCGCCCAGCCACGGTCGGCCAATCGCCCTCTACGATCCCCGGTCGCGCGGGGCGGTGGCCTACCGCCACATCGCCCAGGAGGTGATCCGCCATGTCTAAGAAGGGGCTCGGGAAGGGCCTTGGCGCCCTGATCGACGACGGCGCGCAGAGCGAGGCGTCCCGCGAAGTGCAGATCGAGGCTATCACCCCCAACCCTTACCAGCCGCGGCAGGACTTCGACCCGCAGCGCCTGGCGGAGCTGGTCGACTCGGTGAAGGAGCACGGCGTGCTGCAGCCGTTGCTGGTTCGTCGGCTCGGCCCGGATCGCTTCGAGCTGATCGCCGGCGAGAGGCGGTTTCGAGCCGCCCGTGAAGCGGGCCTGACCACGGTGCCAGCGTTGGTCCGTGAGTGCACCGACACGGAGATGCTGGAGCTGGCGATCATCGAGAACGTCCAGCGCGAGGATATCAACCCCGTGGAAGCGGCGCACGCCTACCGGCGGCTGATGACCGAGTTCGGGATGACGCAGGAGGACGTGGCCCGCCGCGTGGGGAAGGCGCGCCCGACGGTGGCCAACACGCTGCGCCTCCTCGCCCTGCAGGAGCCCATCGTGGCGAGCATCCGCGGCGGCGAGATCACCGAGGCCCATGCCCGGTACCTGCTGCAGGCCCCGGAACCCGTGCGGCTGGAGGTCTGGGAACAGGTGCGGAAGCGCGGCCTCACGGTCAAGGAGACCGATGCCCTCGTGCGCCGCGCCGCCTCGGGCAAGCCCACGCGCCCTCGGGCCCAGCGCACGGCAGCGGCGGCGGAGAAGGACCCCTTCGCTGCGGCGCTGGAGGAGGCTCTGGAGACGGCGCTCGGAACCCGCGTCCGCATCCGGCCCGACGGCGCCACGGGAAAGATCGAGATCGAGTACTACTCGCACGAGGAGCTCGAGGGGATCGTCGACCGCATCCTCAACTGACGGCCGCGGCACTCAGCGCTGTTGGCCGGGCGTCAGCCACTTCTCCAGCGTCAGCCGGTTGCGGCCCAGCTTGTCGCAGTCGCGCCACTTCCGGTCCACCGAGAGCCCGATCGTCGGGTTCGCCAGGTCGATGGTCCGCGCGTTCATCGAGTTGCCCCGGTCGGTGATCCTGACCCGCGCCCTATCGTGGTAGATCGAGACCTCGACCGCCAGCACGGTCGCGGCCTCGCTGACCGGCTGGGCCGTAACTTCACGGGCCGCCAGCCGGCGTACGACCTCGCGCACCGTCGTGCACGCGGCCAGGCAGAGCACCTCCACGTCGGCCCGGGGCATGGCGGGCATGTGGGTCGAGACAAACTGATCGACGTACCCGTCGGTCTGCCCGATGCCCTCCTCGTCGGCGCTTACCTCTACGGCGTCGAACGCCACCAACGAGCGAGCGACATCCCGGTCGATCACCACAGCCACGCAGGTGAGATCATCGAGCAGCGCGCCGGTGTCGGAGAACTGCTCGACATCCTCGCACACACGGGCCACGACCTCGTCAGCCGAGAGACCGGCGCACGTGCTGAGGAGGGCCTCCAGGCGCTCCTGCCCGTAGAGCTCCCCGCCCGCGCCGCGCGTCTCGAGCACACCGTCCGATACGGCCACCAGGATATCGCCCAGCCCTATGGGATAGGAACGCTGAAGGTAGACCTCCGCCTCAACAAACCCCAGTGGCGTGTTCTCTCCCATCAGAGGACGGCACTTGCCTGATGCGGCGCAGTACTGCAGTATGGCCGGGTGCCCGCAATCCACCACCGTCGCGGACATGGCCGCCATGTTGATCCTGGTAAAGCAGAGCGTCACAAACGCCTCGAGGCCGATCAGCTCAGGTGTCAGGGCATGGTGTACCGCGGCCACGATCTCCTCGGGCACCGCCAGCCGGCCATGCAGGTGCAGGTCCTGACTGAGCCGAGCCATGGCCCTCGAGAAGTGCTCCTTGGTGGCAGCCGCCATCAGGGCGGCTTGCAGGCCTTTACCCATGACATCGCCGACCAGAACATCGACCATCGTCGGCGAGTGCTCGATGAAGTCCATGTAGTCGCCGTCGATCCCCTCGGATGAGAGGCTCACGGCGGCTATGGAGAAGCCTGCAAGGTCTGTCGGCGGCGTCCCGCGCAGGAGGGTCTGCTGGATGCTGGCGCCGATCTTGATATCGCGGTTTCGCGCGGCCTCCCACGTCTGCGCGGTCTCCCGTAGCGCCTTCTCGGCGGACCGGCGCAGCGTAATGTCCTGGACGAAGACGGCGAGGGCGCCGGCCTCCTCATCGCTGAGGCGGGCCACGCTGACCTCCACCGGGATCAAGCTGCCATCGGGCCTTCGCGCCCAGCCCTCGAAGCGCCCGCCGACCCTGTGTTCCAGGAACCGGTCGGGAGGCGCGGGTTCGCCTTCATTGTCCGTCAGGCCGATCAGTCCCCAGATGCCTCGCTCCCTCGCTGAGGCCGCCGTGCAGCCGAACATGCCCTCCGCAGCGGCATTGACGTCCTCTATCCGGCCGTCGTCGCGAACGGTCACGACCGCGTTGAACGCTGCGTCCAGTATCGCGGCCTTGCGTGCCTCGGAGCGACGCCGGGCCTCACGATCGGCATACTGCACGGTGTAGTCGCGGTTCGTGCCTGCCACGCGCACGGCCTTCCCGTGCTCGTTGCGCTCGACCACTGCGCCGCGGCACTGGATCCACCGATAGCTCCCGTCTTTGGCTCGTGCGCGGAACTCGCCCTCGAAGCCCGGGCTATCGCCCTCGATGTGCTTCTTCAGGGCCAACTCCACCGCGGGCCGATCCTCCGGCTCCATGAGCTCCGCAAGGCCCTTGCGCTCTAGCGGCATCTCGCCGGACGCAAACCCCAGGATCGCCGACCAGCGCTCATCCACGATGAGCTTGCCGGTCCGCAGGTCCAGGTCCCAGATCCCCACGTCAGACCCGCGCACGGCCATTTCGAGCTGCAGCCTGCTGGCAGAGAGCTCCTGTTCAGCCCTGTCACGGCGGGCCAGCAGCCCCCGCATCATCAGGGTCGCGTAGAGGCCCAGGGCCACGAAGACGGCAAGCAGAAGCAACGAACCCGACCAGAGCTGATGAAGCGCGCCCGCACGATCGATGCTGTAGGCGACCGAGACGGGACGGCCCAGCACGGAAGCGGGGCAGACCGCCGTGATGGCACGCCAGCGAACCTTCCCGAGGCTGACGGTGTTGGTCGCGGTGAACTCGAGGCGCTGCGCCAGGTTGCGGCGCTCAGCCGCCAGTCCGAGAGCGACATCCTGAGTGGCAGACGCCCCGCGCGCCTCGACAAGCGCCGTGGCGACCCCATCCGCGTCAATAAGGACGGACATCGCCCGGGAACCGGCCGCCGGCTGCGCCACGCTATCGGCCATTAGGGCGCCGATGTCGATGGCCGCCGTCGCCCGGATGCGCCTTCGACCCCCTACGGCATCCATGAGCCAGACCCCGGGCCCACGGCCGGCGTGCTCCTCGCCGGGCTTCCGCCGCCGCGTGCTGAAATGGCCCGTGCCGCTTCGGGAGACGACCACCTGCACACCGTCTGGAGCGCCGACCGTGATGTACCGGATGACGTCCTGATGCCGAATGTAGAACCTGCGGGCTCGGTCCGGAACGGTGAGGACGAGATCGGGGTCCTGATCGAGCACCGCATCGAAACCGCCCCCGCTGACCTCGCCCCGGAAGTCAGTCTCCAGCATGTCGACGGCGCGCCCCAAGTCGGCGGCATTGCTGCGCGCCTGTTCCAGCACGTCCTGGTGAACGCGGCTGATCTGGTCAAGCACGAAGGCTACATAGAGGATGACGCCCAGTATCGCCAGCCCGGCCGTAAACATGACGGCGAACGAGCCACGCGGACGCAGGGGGAGGACCGCAGGAACCGACAGGCCGCGCAACGGCATCAGGGCTGCTCGGCAGCGATAGACCAGGCCGACCAACCGAGGGAGGGCAGCGGCTGAGCGAGGATCACCGCCTGCGTATCACCCACGACGAAGGACGCGCGCCTGGAGCCTTTCCTCAGGATCTGCTCGGCGGCCGACCTGACCGAGGCGGTCCGCGCCTTCAGAAGGTTGTAGTCATCCGATTGGTACTGGTCGCTTTTGACGCTCTCGGCATACCGGTGCTCTGCAAGGAGCGGCATATTGAGCATCCGCAACGCCTTTTCGCCTGCGGAGACGATCACGCCGCCTGGACCGACAAGGAGGGACGCGCCGTCAGGCGGTATGTGCCTCTCGGTAAGCCTCTGAACTGTGACATCAAGGCCGACCACGCCCTCCATGCGATCCTTGACATAGACGGGCGCGATGCAGGACACCATCCAACCACGGCCGGCGGGATCGACGTACGGCGCGTTGACCCAGACCACCTTGCGGCCCGGGTTGTGCTTCGCATCAGCAAGGTAGTAGAAGTTGAACTTGGGAATGTTCATTTTCGGCTCGTACTGGGCCACTGTATCGAACGGCGGGTAGATCCGGTTCAGCGAGCGGCGCTCATTGTAGTACGATTGGACCACGGCCGGGTTGGCGCGCGTAACCTTGGTGAGGGCGGGGTTGATCGACTCGGTGAACCAGGTGACGCGCTTGAGGTCGGCATCGATGGGCACGTAGCCGGAGACGAAGACGGCGGGGGCGCCGTCCTGGACCTTACGGTAGTAGACACCGTTTGAGGCGAACCCGTAGTGCTCCGGCCGGACAGACTTCAGCGTCGCGTCGGCTTTGCCGTAGCTATCCACTGTGGCCTGGGCAAGCTCCGCCGTGAGTTGCTCGACGGCGGTAATATCGGCCTCGATCTGGGCGGTGACGCGTGCCAGCCGCGCCACGGCCTGGGTATCCGTAGATGGCGCCTTCCGGCAACCCGACAGGGGCGCCGCAGCAAGGAGCAGGGCGGTGAGGAACGGATAGGCGCCAGGCGCCTGGGACCGGCGGAAGGTGCACCGCCGGGGGGCGGGTGAACGCCCGCCCCCGGCGGCCTCGTAGCTTGCAGTGCCCGTCGGCCCTGTCATGGTTGTGTACCCGGCCTAGAGCGTGACGTGTATCTTAGCGCGCGTTGAGACGGGCTGCTTGATACCAAACGGGTCGCGCACAGTCAGCACTATCTCGAAGTCGCCGCCCTTGCGGAACTTGTGCTTGAAGGTCCGGCCCTCGGCGTCCACCGGCAGGTCGCCCGATGTCGGGTCGCCCGGCCGCACGACAGACCACTCGTAGCGCACAGGGCTCACGCCGGTCTCGGCCTCGGCGGTGAAGGTGAGGAGGTCGTTCACCGCGGCGGTGCGGTCTTCCAGCGGAAGCACGCGCAACGGGGTCTGCTCAGACACAGTGCGGACGCGTCCCACAGTGAACGTGGTCGTCGTATCGCCGAACACGCGGACCTCGGACAGGGCGCCCGATGTGGTTCCCAGGCCCTTCATGGCGCTGAGGGGAACCGCCAGCGATACCCAGCCGTCGCGAGCGGGCCCGGCGGTGTTGAGCGGGATGCGTGCCTCGCACTGCTTGCCGTCGGAGGTGACGATGACGGCGCGCACGTTGGCAAGCGGCCTGGCGGCGACGACACCGGCATCATAGCCCTGGTTCATGCCGCCCATTGCGCCGGGGCCACCCTGGCCACCGGTGCCGCCCTTGAGGCCGCCGGTCCTGCCGCCCTTGGCGCCGCCCGGCATACCCGGCATCCCGCCCATGCCCATCATGCCCGGACCGGCGGAGCCGCCGACGCCCGAGCCACTCTCCTGCAGCTTCACGACGATCTCAAGGTAGGCCTCGCGGTCCTGCAGGTCGGCGCTGAGGTCGACCGGCTTGGCCAGCACGAGGCGCAGCCCCTGGTACGCGCCCTGGGTGGAGACCTTGAGCGACCGGACGCCCTTGTAGATGGCCTCCTCGCTCTCCTTGACCGTGCCGCTGCCCCAGCTCTTGGCGCTGACGGCCGAGCCCTGCAACGGCTGTCCCTCGTAGACCGACACGTCGGCGCCGGAGCGTCCGGGCGCAGCCAGAGCGTAGACGACGCTCAGGGCCATTCCGACGACAGGTACCCTGATCCACCTCATACCTAGCTCCTCTCGCGACGGCGTCATGCATGGAGACGCCGGCCTCGGGCTATGCCCGTTTCGGGCGCCGAACGGCAACAGGCCACACCCGGTCAGGCGCGAACCTGCAGCCGGTCGATGCTCAGAGCGCGACCACCTACAGCCTCTACTTCCAATAGTACCCCGCACAACGCCGACGGGCCTGCTGCGGCCTCAAACCGCTCGGGCATACCTGTGATGAAACGCCGCAACACGGGCTCCGGCGTCACGCCCAGGATCGAGCGCACGGCTCCGGTCATGCCCAGATCGGTGATGCAGGCCGTGCCGCCGGCCGTCACGCGCTCGTCGGCTGTCTGGACATGGGTGTGGGTTCCCACAACCGCCGAGACGCGCCCGTCCAGGTGCCACGCCAGCGCCTGCTTCTCGGATGTGGCCTCGGCGTGGATATCCACGATAATGACGCTCGTCTCCTGAGCCAGCGATGCCACCAGGGCGTCACACGTCGCGAAGGGGTCCGCAACAGGATCCATGAAAATGCGTCCCTGTACGTTCAGTACGGCGACCTGCCCCGCGGCGCACCGAAAAATGCCCGCCCCGCGCCCGGGCGCCTCCGGCGAGAAGTTGGCGGGCCGGAGCAGGCGGGGCTCCGACCCGGCCATCGGATAGATTTCGCGCTTGGCCCAGGCATGGTTTCCCAGGGTGAGCACATCGATACCGGCGTCGTCCAGCAGGTCCCGCGCGATCTCCGGGGTGAGGCCGGCGACACCCGCGGCATTCTCGGCGTTCGCCACCACGAAGTCAACCGACCGTTCGCGCCGCAGCCGGGGAACCAGTGCGCAGGCGGTCTCGCGCCCGGCGCGGCCCACGATGTCGCCGATCACCATCACGCGCATGACGTGCCTCCGGGCCGGCGGCCGCGGCTCACCGGGCATACTCGGTGGAACGGACCTCACGAATGACGGTCACCTTGATCTGCCCCGGGTACTCCATCTCCTCCTCGATGCGCCGGGCGATGCTGGAGGCCAGCCTGGCCGTGGCCAGGTCGTCGACCTGCTCGGGCCGCACGATAAGGCGCACCTCGCGCCCCGCCTGGACCGCGAAGCCCTTCTCGACGCCCTGGAAGCTCTGGGCGATCTCCTCGAGCCGCTTGACGCGCTTGACGTAGCTCTCCAGCGCTTCTCGACGGCCGCCGGGGCGGCTTGCTGAGATCGCATCGGCGCACATCACGAGGATGGCCTCCACCGTCTCCGGGTCGGTATCGTTGTGGTGGGCCTCCACCGCATGGATCACCTCGGGGCGCTCACGGTGCTGCCGGAGGACATCGGCGCCGATGACGGCATGCGGCCCCTCCACGTGGTGGTCCAGCGCCTTGCCGAGGTCGTGGAACAGCCCGGCACGCCGCGAGATGGCGACGTTGGCTCCTACCTCGGCGGCCAGGATGGCGGCCAGGTGGCTCACCTCGATGGAGTGGTCCAGGACGTTCTGCCCGTAGCTGGTGCGGTACTTCATTTTGCCCAGCAGGCGCAGGATCTCGGGGGCGATCCCCGTGACACCCGTCTCCAGGACTGCCCGCTCCCCTGCCTCCTGGATATGCCGCTCCACCTCGACCTGTGCGCGCTTGACGGTCTCCTCGATGCGACCGGGATGGATGCGTCCGTCGGTGACAAGCGTCGTCAGGGCCAGGCGCGCGACCTCGCGCCGCACCGCGTCAAAGCCGGACAGCACCACGGCCTCAGGTGTGTCGTCGATGACGAGGTCGACGCCCGTGAGGGTCTCGAAGGTCCGGATGTTGCGCCCCTCGCGGCCGATGATGCGCCCCTTCATCTCATCTGACGGCAGGGGAACGACCGAAACGGTGGTCTCGGAGGTCTGGTCGACTGCGCATCGCTGGATGGCCTGAGTCACGATGATGCGCGCCCGCCGCTCACCATCGCGACGCGCGTCCTCTTCGATATCCCGGATCAGCTTTGCGGCTTCGTGCTTATGCTCTTCTTCGATCTCCCGCAGCAGCTCTTTTCGTGCGTCCTCACGGGCGAGCCCCGCTACCCGCTCCAACTCCGCGCGTTGCCGGCCCACCATCGCCTGCGCTTCGCCGCGCGCACCCTCTATCTCTGCCTCCCGCTGCTGAAGGGACCGTTCCCTCTTCTCAGCGGACTCAATGCGCCTGTCCAGTGCCTCTTCTTTTTGTGCCAGTCGTCGCTCGGACCTCTGTAGTTCTGCTCTTCTCTCGCGGTTCTCAGCGTCTATGTCCGCCTTGAGCTTGTATGCTTCATCCTTGGCTTCGAGGACTGCCTCTTTCCGAAGGGCCTCGGCATCGCGCCGCGCCTCCTCCTTGAGCCTCTCTGCCTCCGAGATCCTATCCCCTAGAGTCAGTTCCAACACTCTCGAGCGGGCTCTGTACGTCTGCACCATCGCTACCGCGATGGCGGCGATCAGTACAAAGCCCAGTACGACCGTATATGTCTCTGCCACGCCGTCCTCACCTCCTGCGCCGAAGTGAGGCCGAGCGAACGTTAGCGCGTGGGCGCCCTGGCACGAGAATGACCTGGATGATCAGGCTACCATGTTCGCCGCCAGAGCCGCCAATACCTGCCGGATGGTGTCCCAATCGTAACCAAGGCGCTGCAATCTTCCGCAAAGCCGGTTGCGCTGGTCAGGATCGTCCGCCGAGGCGCCCTTGAGCCAGCGCGTCGCCTCCGCCAGCGCCCTCTCCTCCACATCGCCGGGCTCAGCGGCGGAGAGGGCGTCCTGGATGGCATCCTCATCGACGGCCTTGCGCTTGAGCTCGGCCTCTAGCCGGATGGGGCCCAGGGACTTGGAGCGTGCGCGGCTCTCCACCCAATCGGCGGCGAACCGGGCGTCGTCCAGCAGGGCGGCGCGATGGAGAGACGCGACGGCGGCCTCCACGTCCTCCTCCTCGCACTCCGCGCGGGCCAGGCGGCGGCGGACCTCGGCCTCGCTGCGCGGCGCGTAGGAGGCATACCGGTACGCGACCGCCATGGCGTGGGCCCGCGATTCCTCGGACATGGCCGGCGCTAGCGACGCAAGCCGCGGAGGTCGATGGGCAGCGAGCGGTTCTCGCGCAGCAGCTCCCTGAGGGTGAGGCGGCGACGGCGACGGCCGGCCTCGCGACCCAGCAAGACGGCCAGACAGCTATCGACGGCGCGGCGGACGGTGGGGTTGGAGGTGTCGCGCTCGGTCACGCATCGGCGGAACTCGGCGATATTACGCACGGCGCCGGCCTCGTAGAGGTTCACCACATCCTCGCGGTAGGCGTCCTGCGGCGTGAGCACGGTGGCCTTGGCGGCGTAGCTGACGATGGCGTAACCGGCCGTGCCGTGCACCAGGCAGCCGCAGAAGTCCTGAGCGCCGCTCTGGTCGGGCAGGTGCTTGCCGTGGTGCTGGTGGATCAGGCCGTCGGGGTACTCGAACGTCAGCGAGAAGACGTCGTGGCTGTCGGCGTGTCGCTCGGGCCGGCAGGCGGCACTGGCTCCCGAGCAGGCCACGGGAACCGCGCCGGCGACCCACATGGCGGCATCGACGGAGTGGATGCAGGCGTTGCCGTGGTAGCCGCCGCCCAGTGCGTTGTCGTTGACCCACTTCAGGCCGCGCAGCACGCCCTCCAGGTTGGGGCCTCGCGGCGGGTCCGGGAAGCAGGCGGTAAGGTAGTGCGAGTGGAGCATCGCCACGCGGCCGATGGCGCCGGCCCGGACTCGACGCAGGACCTCCTGGTTGCCGGGGTCTGTGGGGATCTGGTAATCAACGAGGTAGACCTGCTTGCGGCCGGTCGCTCGGGCGGCGGCGGCCTCGATGCGCTTCACGCCGGGCACGTCGGTCGCCACGGGCTTGGCCATGTAGACGTGGCAACCCGCGGCCACGGCGGCCTCGGCGTGGTCCGGGTAGAAGCAGGGCGGAGCCTCCAGGGCCACGGCCTCCACACCGGCATCCAGGAGGCGCTTGTAGCCGTCCAGACCGGTGAAGCGCCGGGCCGCGGGCACGCGGTGCGCTTCGCCGCAAGCGTCCGCGGCATCCTGGAAGTAGTCGGCGACGGCGGAAATCTCGTAGCCGCCGTCGCGTGCGAAGAGGCCCGCCAGCCAGCCGCCGCGTCCGCCGCAGCCGATGAGGCCCAGCTTGATGCGAGCCGCAGGCGCCGGGGGCGCGAGGCCCGGAGCGATGCCGGCCGCCAGCCCGGCGCCCAGCAACTTGCGCCGCGTGGTTTCGACGGTGTGCGGATCAGGCGACATGGCCGGCCTCCTCTATCGGGTCGCCCCGCGCCCGCCGCGGGAATGCCGGGCGGGCGCCGGGCGGTCAGGCTCTACTTGCCCCAGTCGCGAAGGATCTTGATGCAGCGGTCCACGGCTTCCAGCGCCGGGAAGGCGTCGCTCTCGTACTCGACGATGTACCACTCGGTGCCGCCCGTGGCCTCGCAGAGGTCGAAGACGGCGCGCCACGGCACATCGTCGGCGCCGATGAGGGGCTTGTAGCCGGCCTCGAAGCCCGCCGCCGCGGCCTGCACGGTGGAGTAGGGCTTCAGGTGGACCGTGGTCGCCTTACCGGGGTGCCGCCGGAGGATCTCCTCAAGCTTGGCGCCGCCTGCAAGGCCGTTGCCGGTGTCGAGCTGCATGACGACGCCGGGGCCGGTCTGGTCGAACAGGGCGTCCCACGCGGTGAGGCCGCCGCCCAGGTCGGTGAACTCGGCGTGGTGGTTGTGGTAGCCGGTCATCATGCCGTGGGGTGCGAGCTTGCCGGCGATGCCGTTGAAGACCTCGGCGGTCTTCCAGCAGGCGTTGGGGCTGTCGCGCTCGACCTCGTTGATCCAGGGCACGATGAGGAAGCGGTTGCCCAACTCGGCATTGAACTCGATGGTGGCGGCAAGGTTGTCGCCCAGAAGGGTATCCATGCCGATATGCGTCCCGGCGACCTTCAGGCCTGCGTCGTCGCACATCTTGCGCAGCTCGGCCGCGCTGTAGTTATAGTATCCGGCAAAGTCCACGCCGTCGTAGCCCATGGCGGCCACCTTGGCGATGGTGCCGGGCAGGTCCCTGGCGCACTCGTCGCGGACGGAATAGAGCTGTACGGCGATCGGTATTTTGGACACGTGGTGCCTCCTCGTGACTAGGGTCTGTTGATTACTGAACTACTCCATCAGGAAGGACTGAGCCAGGATGAGCACGGGCTGGCCGCCCTGGTCGGATGCCGTGGGGCTGTCCAGGTAGTCCTGCATGAACGTCTGCCACCGGGTGTGGACCTCGGACGTGGCCAGGTAGTCGCAGCTCGCCTGCCAGTCGTCGCACTCCAGATAGCCGAACTCGACGCCGCCCGGCCCCAACCACAGGCTGTAGTTTCGGAACCCGGCCTTCTTGAGCTCCGCAAGCAGGTCCGGCCAGACGTTCTCGTGGATCTTGAGGTACTCGTCCAGCTTCTCCGGCTTCACCTGTAGCATCAGTCCCACACGCTGCATGTCATCCTCCAGAGCGCCCGCGAACGCGTCTCGGCGCCGAGGAGTATTACCCGGCGCGGGCGCCGATTCCTGCCGAGTCGCCTGCCGGCGTTCGGACGCGGTATCCTACGGGGTAGTAACCGGTCCCGATCCGGACCGGATGACCAAGGAGACCAGGTGACACCAGGTTCCATCGATGCGGCGGCGCACAGCGGTCGCCCGCTGGAGTTCCTCTTCATGAGTTCCTGTCCCGAGCCCTGGGGAGGCAGCGAGGAGCTCTACGCCGGCGCCGCGCGCATCCTGGCGGCGCAAGGCCACTCCGCCTCCGTCATCAAGACCCTCGTGGTGCAGTCCCACCCGCAGATCACCCAGCTCCGCTGCCAGGGCATCGCCGCCAGGGACTACTACTCGCTCCTTCCGCCGCTCCCCGTACGGGCCGGCGCACGCCTGATGCCTGGCCGGTTCCGACCCAACGATTGGCGCCATGATATGCTGGTGCGGCTCCTGCGGACGCAGAAGCCCAGCCTGGTGGTCATCTCGCAGGGCGACAACTTCGACGGCATGCGCTACACCGACCCGTGCATCGAGTCCGGCACCCCTTACGTGCTTCTCTGCCAGAAGGCGTCCGACCCGCACTGGCCGCCGGACCAGGCGCTGACAGCCATGCGGCGCGGCTACCAGCAGGCGGAGCGATGCTACTTCGTCTCGCACCATAACCGCGACCTCACCGAGTGCCAGATCGGCGCGCGGCTGCCCAACGCCGAGGTGGTCCACAACCCGTTCATGGTTGACGCACCTGAGGCGCTGCCCTGGCCTGACGCGCCGGACGGCCACTTCCGGATCGCGTGCGTGGGGCGCCTCTTCGCGCGAGACAAAGGGCAGGACACCCTGCTGCGGGTGCTGGCCCAGCCCAAGTGGCTCTCGCGCAGCGTCACCGTCAGCTTCTACGGCAACGGCTGCCACCGCAAGGCCTACGAGGGAATGGCTGCGCTGCTGGACCTCCCCATGGTCCGCTTCGCGTCGTTCTCGGACAACATCACCGACGTCTGGCGCAAGCACCACGCCCTTGTTCTTTGCTCGCGGGCCGAGGGGCTGCCGCTGGTGCTGGTGGAGGCCATGATGTGCGGTCGCCTTGGCATCGTCAGCAACGCCGGCGGCAACGGCGAGGTGATCGACGACAACGAGACGGGCTTCCTCGCCCGCGGCGTCTGCTTCAACACCATGGACGAGGCCCTGGACCGGGCGTGGGAACGCCGCGCGGAGTGGCGCGAGATCGGCCTGGCCGCGGCCCGGCGCATCCGCGAGATCTGGCCCGCCGACCCGTGCCGCGAGTTCGCGGACAAGGTCCTGGCCGTCGCGGAGACCCATGGCGCAGCCTGAGCCCCAGCCGGCCCCGCTCCTCGTCATCAGCGCGGAGAGCCGCATGCGCCACCCGCGCCGCTTCGTGCGCGAGGCGTTTGCCGACCTGCGGGCCTCGCTGCCCACGGCGCGGAGCCTGCTCGCCCAGCGCCTGCGCCAGCGCTACCGGCACTCCTCCCTGGGCTTCCTCTGGGCCTTCCTGCCTGCCGCGTTCGTGGCCGTCATCATGACCTTCGTGCGGAAGGCGCGCTTCCCGCTCTTTGAGACGGGCTCCATCCCGCCTCAGGTCTATGGCCTCTACGGCATCGTCATGATGCAGTCGTTCCTCGAAGCCCTCAATGCCGAGCGCATGGCGATCAGCAGCCATCGGCAGCTTCTCTCCCGGCAGCGCATCCCCCTGGAGGCCATGCTGCTGGCTGCCGGCGGCGAGGCGCTGGTGGGCCTCGGCATGAAGATGCTGGCGGTGGCCTTTGTCTGCCTGCTCCTGGCTGCGCCGCCGGCGCCCACGCTGGCTCTGGGGCTCATCTGTATGCTGCAGGTGCTGGCCCTCGGCGCCGCGATCGGCGTCGGGATCGCCGCATGGAACGCCATGAGCCACGACCTGGACCATGCCATGATGGTCCTGCCGTGGGTCATCATCAGCACCACGCCCGTCTTCATACGGCCGCCGCAGGGCTCGGGACTGGCGCGCGTCCACGCCGCCAACCCGCTGGCATGGCTGATCGACAACGCCCGGGCGTACGCGTGCACCGGCGCGGGTAGCCCGGCCCTCCTGGTGGGCGCTACGGTGGCTCTGGCACTGGTGCTGATGGCCGCCTGGCTCGTGGCGCGGCTGAGCCTGCCCTACGCGCTGGAACGGGCTACGGACTGAGATGGACCGTCCCCTCCTCACCCTTGAGGGCGTCTCCAAGCGCTACAGCCGAAACCACCGACTGAACCTGCGCTACGGCCTCCAGGACATCGCCGCCGAGGCGGCCGGGCGCAACCCGGAGCGCCGCCTGCGGACCAGCGAGTTCTGGGCCCTGCAGGATGTGAGCCTGGAGGTGTGCGCAGGCGAGGTGCTGGGCGTCATCGGCCACAACGGCGCGGGCAAGAGCACGCTCATCAATCTGGCGGCCCGGGTGCAACGGCCGACCCTGGGCCGTCTGGTCTACCATACCGACCGCGTGATCGCCCTGGACGCCCACGGCGGGCTCAGCGGCGCCCAGACGGGCCGCGAGAACATCGTCAGCAAGCTCGCCATGCACGGCGTGCCGCCGCACGAGATCCGCGAGGCCATCCCGGAGTTGATCGCCTACTCCGGCCTCGGCGAGTTCATCGACGCGCCCACGGGCACCTACAGCCAGGGCATGCGCCTGCGGCTGGCCTTCTCCATCTACACGCGCCTGAAGCCGGACCTCTTTCTCGTGGATGAGGCCATCGGCGGCGGCGACCTGCGCTTCCGGGGCAAGTTCCAGCGGTTCCTGAGGGAGTATGTGGATGAGGGCGGCTCCATCCTCCTGGCGAGCCACGACCTGTACCTGGTGCAGATGCTCTGCCGACGCTGCATCCTGCTCGACGGGGGGCGCGTCGTGGAGGCCGGCCCGCCTGAGACCGTCGTCAGCCGTTACGAGGAAATGATGGGCGCCCAGGACCTCGATCTGGCTGCCGCGAAGAAGGCCGACCGAAAGCGCAAGGCGCATCAGGCGTCGGATCGCGGGCCGGAGGCGAGCGGCCTGGAGATCACCGCGACCGAGATGGTGGGCGAGGAGGGACCGGAACTCATACCCGGCGAGCCGGCCCTCATTCGCGTCCACTGCCGGGCAGCCGAGGCGATCCCGAAGGTGAACTGGGGGTTCGAGCTTGCCTGCCCGGAGCACTTCCCGCTCACCTCGGCCCTCTGCCCGCCCGAGTATGCCGTCGAACTCCGCATCGGCGACAACGTCCTCGAGGCCCGCATCGACCGCTTACCCCTGATGCCGGGCGAGTACGACCTCCATTGCGCGGTCCTGCATGTGCCCAGCGGGGCCCCGCTCGCGATGCGCGGGTACCAGACTGCACCGGACAGCTTCACGGTGGACGCGCCCGAAGAGGCGGGCATGAATATCCTGCGCCACCGGCAAGGAGTGTTCTACCTGCCCGTGGACTTCGGGGAGCCGCGGTGACGGCCCTGCCCGCAACTCCCGCCGCGCTGCCCGGCCTGATTCGCGCGGAGCAGTGGTGGGCTTACAAAGGTCCGCCGGTGCTGCTGGCCGTCTATGCCGTGGCCCTCCGCGCCAACCTGCCCCCCTCTGCCGTCTGGCGCGTCGCCGGGTGGCTGGTGCTGTCGCTGGCTCCGGCGGCCGCCTACGCCAACCTGCTGAACGACTGGACCGACATCGCGCAGGATGCCCGCGCCGGCAAGACCAACCGCATGGCCGGCAAGCCGCTCTGGTTCTGCGCCGCGGCGCTTGCCGTGCCCCTGGCACTCGGCTCCGCCTGCGCCTGGGCCATGCGCGACGCCCCCCTGTCGCTGGCGCTCTACGCCTCAGTCTGGCTCGTCTTCACGCTCTACTCCGTGCGGCCGTTCCGGCTCAAGTGCCGCCGCCTCGCCGGCGTGGCCGCCGATGCGCTGGGCGCGCACTTGCTCCTGACACTCTATGCGCTGGCCTATGTGGCCTATGCCACAGGCGTCGCCGCCGCGCGGACGCCCCTGGGCATCAGCCTCTGCGCCCTGAGCCTGATCTCCGGCTTGCGAGGCATCCTCGCGCACCAGATCCTGGACCGGGATGCAGACCGCCGCGGCGCGGTTGCGACCTTTGTCGCCGGCCAGGACCCCTGGGTGGTGCGGAGGGCCATCGAGCAGCGCCTCTGGCCCGCCGAGCTGGCGGCAGGCCTCGCCCTGCTGCTCGTACTGGCGGACGCGATGGTGGCAGCCTTCGTGGCGGCCGGCCTGATGTTGGATCATATCCGCGCCCGGCAGCTGAACCTGCGCGTCGGCATCGTGCCCCGGACCGGTACCGATATGCAGGCGTTGCTCGACGTCTACGACCTCTGGCTGCCTGTGGGCGTCCTCTGCGCCTTCGCGGTACGGCAACCGCTGGGCTGGTGGCTACCGGTCGCGCATCTCGGGCTGTTCCCCGGCCATGCCGTCCGCGCCGGCGGCCACGTGTGGCACTTCGCACGGTGGCGGCTGTACCCCTTACTCATGGGAGCGCCCTTTGCATCGCGGCACGCAGTTGCGTCCCGCGACGTGCCGACGACGACGGACGCCGCGCCGCGCCTGAGCCGCGACGCCAACGTCCTGCGTGACGGCCTCCATGTGGTTCTGGCGCCGCCGAAGACGGGGAGCAGCACGGTGGCCGCTACCCTCGCCGCCCTACCCATTCCCGGAGCGGTCCGCCGGGTGCATACGCTCAACCCCGAACTGGCGACCGACCGGCGAGTATGGGAGCAGGCTGAAACGTTCGCGCATACGCGGGACATCCTCCCGTACGCGGTCGAGGAGGTCTGGCGCACGTCGGCGCTGGTCCGCATGATGCTGACCGTGGCGAGCGCCCTACCCGAAGCCTCGTCATCTGAGGCCGCCCGCATCAACGTCATCGTCCCGCTCAGGGAGCCCGTGGCCCGGTACCTCTCCTCGATGTTCTACTTCTGCTGGTACCTCCACGGCGACGGGGCCGCTCGACTGCTGACGCCCGAGTTCGTCGATGGGCGTCTGCTCGCTGACCATGAGTACCCGGTATGGGGAGGGACGCCCGACTGGTGGTCCTACGACGCCTGGCTCGACCGTGAGCTACGCGATGGACTGGGCATCGATGTGATGGCCGAGCCGTTCGACACCGACCGCGGTTGGGGAATCTACGAGGGGAGGGGCGCCCGTGCACTGGTGATCCGCCAGGAGAACTTCGGCGCACTGGCCGAGGCGCTGGAGACCTTCTACTCGCTTCCCGTCGGCAGTGTGGCAGTTATCCGGGCCAATGAGGCCGCCGACCATGCGTACGCCGAGGCCTATGGAGCATCTGCGGCAGCGGTCCGGATCGCGTCGGCGCGGTTGGACCAGGTGTATGGCGCGAGGTTCGCGCGCCACTTCTACGCGCCCTCTGAGAGGGTCGTCTTCGCCCGTCGCTGGAGCGGGGACGCGGCGCCGCCGCGATCGCCGTCGGCTCAGATCGGAGTGGCCGGGTGATGGGCCTGTTGCGGCAGTGGACGACCCGTCGTGAGCGCGTTGCCGGACGAGAGGACGCCATCGAGCGCGCGGTGCAGTACGTCTGCCGCGCCCAGGCGGTCGACGGGATCTTTCCCGGCATGCGCAGCGCCGACCCCGCGTTCGTGGAGTGGTCGCCGTCCCATGAGCACTACACCACATTGGTCATTGTGTGCGCACTTCGCGGTGTCAGACACCCCGCGCTCGGCAGGGTGCGACGCCTTGCGGCTCAGACCCTGCTGCGCGAGATGACGCCTCCCGGACTGTGGCGGTTCAACTCAGCGGAGGTGTACGCGAATGCACGGTACCCGTGGCCGCTCGACGTGGACGATACCGCGCTCGGGTCAATGGCCTTCAGGAAGCACCGGCTCGACCTGTGGCTCGGGCGGAACGCGGCGCGGTTGCTGAGAGCTCAAGACGCGAACGGACTCTTCGTCACATGGTTGGAGGACTCGGCGTACCGGAACCCCGTATGCGCCGTCGTGAACGCTAACGCCGTCTGGTACCTCGGCGAGCGGCCAGAGACAGCCGCGGCGATCCGCTGGTTGTGCCGTGTGGCCGAAGACCGGACGGAGCAGGAGAACATGACCTACTATCATGAGCCGATGCACTTCGCCTACGCAGTCTCGCGAGCCGCTGCCGAAGGCGTCGCCACGCTGCGCACCGTCGGCGCCGCGCTCGTTCAGCGCGTTGAGGAATCGGCCCCGGCCGGCGAATGGACCGGGTCCGAGCTCGGAGCCGCACAGGCCCTCTGCACCCTGGTCAGGTCCGGCTTCGGCACGCACCGACTCGTCCCTGCGCTCGCGTCGCGTCTGATCGGCGGCCAGAGCGCCGACGGTTCCTGGTCCGCCGCCCCGGCGTGGAGCGCCCGGCTATCGGACGCTGTGCGGGGGATACCCGATCAGCCGCGGCTCCACTGGGGGTCGCCCGCGACAACGACTGCAGTCGCACTGGAGGCTCTGGCGCTGCTGTAGATGCGGGAGCGCCTGCCGGGTGCCTGCGGCCTTCGCGCGTCGGTGGAGCGGCGCCGAGGAGCCGCGAGGAGGTTGACCGTGTCTGACCTGCCTGATCTGTATTTCGCGCACATTCCGAAGACGGCCGGAACCTCTGTGGCGGAGGTTCTGCGGAAGGCCTACGGCTGCGACGCCATTGTGCCGGCCTACACGTGGAACGAGCTTCGCCGCCTGCCGATGCGGTCTCTGCGGCAACACCGTTGCTGGGTCGGCCACCTGGGTCCGCTGCCGTACGCCATGTCGGCGCGACCGTTGATGGCCTTCACGATTCTGCGTGACCCGGTGGAGCGGGCCGTCTCGCATGTTGAGTACGTCAAGCAGGAGATCCTCGGCAAGACCGGTAACTGCCAGGGTCACCCGGTGGCACAACACGTAGACAAGCCGCTCGAAGCGCTGTTGGAGATCCCGTCCGTGCGGAAGTCACTCAGCAATGCGCAGACAGCGTGGCTCGGCGCTCGCGTGGACCGGGCCACTGTGCGGTGGGGAATACCGGCCGACTTTCCGCGACGCCTGCACACGCAGTTGCGTCGGGCAGGCGACGAGGTGCTGTTGGCCCGCGCCAAGGAGCATCTCGACGCGCTGGCGGTGGTTGGCACGGTGGACCGTATGGATGAATCGATTGCGGCTATCTGCACCCTTCTCGGCGTTGAGCCGCCTGAGCGAGCGCCGCGTGCCAACGTTGGGCCCAGGTCGCGCAGCGGCCTGAGCCACCGCGAGCGCATTGGGCCCGAGCTGGCCGCCCGGCTTGATGCGCTGAACGAGCAGGACCATGCTCTGCTCGCCTACGCGAAGGCCCACTTCGGGCTCAAGGCGAACCCTCAGCCCGTGTGCTTGTCCTGCCCGGCCGGGGCCATGCCGTCGCGTTTATCCACCTGGATGGAGCTTGTGCGTCGTCGTCTGCGGCGGTAACGGTTCGCCGCTGCGTTCGGCTCAGGCCTGACGCCAGACCTGCCACCACCGCCGTGACGCCGCCCGGACCTGCCGGGCGTGGAGGTTCACGGCGTGCTCGTAGAACTCGCGGTCGAGGGCCGTCACCTGGTCCACAAAGGCGGCCTGCCTGGCCGTGAGCGTGCCCGATGAGCGGTAGCTCCCGGCCGTCTTGCGCGCCGGGTTCACATTCTCGACCGGCACTTCGGCAGGCGGACCCACGCCGAGGTAACGGCAGACCATGCGGACGGATGCTTCCATGTCCTCAACGAGGCCGACCACCACCATCGATTCCAGATTCCTGACGGCTTCGGCGTAGACGTCGCGGTCGGGTACCGGGCCCGACCGGGCGGCTAACTCCTCGGCGAGCCCGAGTCTCTCGGTTGCTTGTTTGAGGCGGTCGATCTCAAAGTGAACGCCCAGACACCGGACCTGTCCATTGCTTACCTGCGAGATCGCGAGCGGGTGATTCAGTAGCGGCAGGCCGTCTCCAGCCACCAGGAGGCCGGCCACCTCGTCAACCGTCTGGTAGGGGCCTAGCTCACGCCACCGCTGCTCCGAAGCGGCGGCTATGTCCCGTGCATTCAAACCGCATCGGATCTGGTTCCGTAGGCCGTGGTTCACCGACGAGACGTATAACTCAAATGGGTCGCGGAGCATGGTCACGGTGGGCACCTGCTTCGTCAGCAGGTCCTGCAGCGCGGTGCCGAAGTGGCCGGTGTAGCAGCGGTACCCGTTGAGTGAGGCCGGGTCGAGCTTCATCAGCTCGTCCAAGTTGTGTGCGGGTATCGAGTCTGCCGGGCGATAGGCGCGCCTGATGATGCCTGCCAGCACGGTGCCGGCCGTCTTCGGGATGTGGATGAAGCTGATCTCGCGATCCGGTGGGGCCTTTTTTCTCATGGGCGAGGAGCCTGGGGGGGGCAGGGCTGGGCGGCACGCCTGACGGACGCGCCGCCCAGCGCGGTGGTTACGCTTGCCTTGCTGCCAGCACCGCGGCCTCGTAGGCCCGCACTTCGTCGAGCCACTCGGCGCCCGCGGGGACGCCCTTGCGCACGCAGTAGGCCTCCCAGACCGCGCCGAAGGGGAGGGTCTTCAGCTCCTCCTGCAGGGCCAGGCGTGTGGTGAAGTCGCCGCCGGCCTCGGCCTCGTGGAGGGTGGGCAGGGGGCGGAGGAGTGCGGCCAGAAGGGCCTTGACCATGCAGCGGGTGCCGATGGTCCAGGCCGCCACGCGGTTGATGCTGGCGTCGAAGAAGTCGAGGCCGATGTGGACGCGCTTCACGCGGTCGGGCAGCGAGACCTCCTCGGCGATGGCGCGGAGGTCGTCGGTCAGCGTCACCACATGGTCGCTGTCCCAGCGGACGCCTCGGCTGACATGGAGCAGGATCTCGGGCACGAACATGAGCGCCGCGCCGATCTTGTCGACGATCGACTCGGTGGGATGGTAGTGGCCCGCGTCGAGGCAGACGAGCTTGTTCCGCGAGATGGCATATCCCAGGTAGAACTCGTGGGAGCCGATGACGCAGCTCTCGGAGCCGATGCCGAAGAGCTTGCCCTCCACGGCGTCGAGGTTGTGCGCCGGGTTGATCTCCTCGGCGAACATCTCGTCGAGGGACTTCATCAGTTGGCGGCGGGGCGTCTCGCGGTCGGCCGGGGTGTCCTTGAAGCCGTCGGGGATCCAGACATTGGTGACGGTGGGGGTGCCCAGCGCCTCGCCCATGGCGGCGCCGATCTTGCGGCAGGCGATGCCGTGGCGCACCCAGTAGGCGCGCTTGGCCTCGTCGCGGCTGCTCAGCGTGAAGCCGTCATCGGCCAGCGGATGCGAGAAGTAGCTGGGGTTGAAGTCCAGCCCCATGCCCTTGGACTTCGCCCAGTCGATCCAGCCTGTGAAGTGCTCGGGCGCCACCTCGTCACGCTCAACCTTCTTGCCGCCGGTCTCGGCGTACATGGCGTGGAGGTTGAAGCGATGGGTGCCGGGGATGAGCGAGAGGGCCTTGTCGGCATCGGCGCGAAGCTCGTCGGCGGTGCGGGCCTTGCCGGGGTAGTTGCCCGTGGCCTGGATGCCGCCGGTGAGCTCGCCCGCCCCCTCGAAGCCGCCGACGTCGTCGCCCTGCCAGCAGTGGAGCGAGATCGGGATGGAGGCCAGTGCGGCCATGGCCTTCTCGGTGTCTACGCCGATCCCGGCGTAACGCTCGCGCGCAAGCTCGTAGGCTCTGTCGATCTTCGTGGTGTCTGACACGTGGGTCTCCCTGGATTGCGGGACCTGGCGCGCGAACGCCATGTCCATATTGGTTCAGCCGGACGTTCTAGTTTACTTCAAGGTCCCGGCGCTCGTGCCGGAGAGCAGCAAGCAGCCGGTGCGGAACGCGGGAAGCGCCACGCGCTCGAGCCCGCCGAGCCGCACGACCTTCGGGGTGATCGCCTTGCCGTCGATGATCGCACGCAGGGCGCCCGGCGCTCGGCCGGTCCACTCCAGCGTCACCGGGCCGGAAGGACCGCCTCGGGGAACGAGGCAGACCGCGGCCGACGTGGCGCGAGTGTGCCGCGTCAGCCCCACGACGACACCGGACTGCCCCACGATCCGGACGCGGACGCGGCCCTGCGCGGCGCCCAAGGCTCGCAGCTTCGCGGCGCCCCTGGCGAATGCGGCAGTGAGCTCAGGGCCGGGAGCGGGCCCGCTGATCATGGGCGGCGTGTCACTGGCCGAGCGCTCACGCTGGAGCGACGGCTGCGCCGCCACGCCGGGGTCGCCGACCGAAGCCGGCCGCAGCAGCTTGCCGCCGGAGGCCGCGTAGGCGTCGAGCGCGCCGCGCACCGTCGGCGGGAGCGCCGCGCCGGGCGGCAGCAGAGTCCACCGGTAGCGCTTGAGCAGGCGCGGATCGGCGGCGATCTCATACGGGGTCACCACGTCCACGGAGAGGCCGGCGGACTGGATGATCCGGTACCATCCCATGAACGCCGCGGGTCCGGCGGGCCGGCCCCCCGACGCGGTGGGCGATGCGGCGGCGTGCGGCAGGATGAGGGCGCCGTCCGCCACGCGCTCCATGCCCTGCAGCAGCTCGATCCACCGCCGCGACTGCGTCACCATGGCCCGCGTCTGCTCCAGCGGCCAGTCCGGGTGGATGTTGAAGTCCTTGGCGCCGTTCCAGCAGCAGTAGGCCAGCCCCACTGCCCCCTGCTGGACGGCCGCCAGCGACCCGCGGGTGAGGCTCTCCGGGCCGCACGGCGTGCCGAGCCGGAAGTCCATCATGTCCAGCGCCCAGACGGGCTTGCGGGCCTTGCGTACGAGGTCGATGACGGCGTCGGCGCGGATCGTGTCGCCGCCCGCCATGGGGAGCTGCAGGCCGATCTCGTCGATGTGGGGCGTCAGGCGCGCGACCACGTCCGGAGAGATGGCGGCCCACTGGCTGTAGTCCCACTCGGCGGCGAAGCCCCAGGCGTGGCTCATGAAGCTGACGGTGCGGCGGGTGGGGTCGAGGTCCTTGACGATCTCGGCCAGCCTGTCGATGGCGCGGGCGGCTGTCTCGCACCAGAAGAGGCGCCAGTCGGCGGCGGCGCGCCCCTCGGCGGTAGGCGGTAGCCCTATGCGCCCGGTCCACGTGGGCTGGGCCAGGCCGGACCGGCGGGCGTCCCAGAGCGCGGGGAAGTCGGCCTCGGGCGCACGTGCCTCGTCGATGGCTCGGAACGAGGAGCCCCAGGCCCGGTTCAGGCCCTCGACCGAGCCGTACCGGGCGCCCAGCCACCCTCGGAACCGGGCCAACTGCCGGTCGCCTCCGCGCCACGACGGTGGGAACCACCACTCGATCCCAGGGAAGAGGTGCGAGACCGTGCGCGCCGCGTCCTCCGCAGCGAGGAACGCCATCAGGCGGCCCAGGTGCGCCTCGACGAGACGCTGGTAGACCGGCGAGTCGAACGCGGGGATGCCCTCTGACGAGCCGTCCTGCGCCTGCACGCACTCACCCGCGGATGCACAGGCACGGCGCACCCAGGGCGGCGCGCAGAAGGGGTTGCACTCCAGGATCAGCGCGATGCGCACTCCCTGGCCGCGGGCGATGGCCAGCTGGCCACGGAGCGACGCCGGCTCGAAGCGGCCCTCCTCCGGCTCAAGGGCAGGCCAGTGCGCGCGGGCGATGATCATCTTCGCGCCGGCCTCGGGCATCCGCGGCGTGCCCACATCGACGAAGGGGTAGTGCCATATGAACCCGACGCGGGTAATCTCACCCAGGGCAGGCGAGCCGCCGCAGAGCGCCAGCACGGCGCCCAGAACCGCCAGTGGTCTGGTCATCTCGTCCGCCCTTCTCGGCCCGCGGTCGTCTGTTACCGCTGGACCCTATGGCCGTCGGGTTCTATAAGGTCCCGAGACCCAACCGGCCTCGCGCGGTTGCGCGTGCGGGGCGCTCGCCTCAGTATGGAGGATATATCGATGAACAGGATGTGGCTGGCCGGCGTTGCCGGCGCATTGGCTCTCTCCAGCACGTGCGTTCTGGGGCAGGGTCGCCCCGGCGGCATGATGGGGGGACCCGGCGGACCGCCCGGGGGCGGCATGGGCGGCCGGATGCGCATGCGCCTGCCGATGGCGCTCAACCGCGCGCCCGTTGAGGCCCTCAAGGGCCCGCTGAAGCTCAACGACGGTCAGGTGAAGAAGCTCGACACGATCCAGTCCAAGTTCCGCGATCAGGCCATGGGTATCTTCCGCCAGGGCATGGGCGGCGGACCCGGCATGGGTGGCGGGCGGCCCGGCATGGGCGGAGGTCCCGGCATGGGCGGCGGCCGACCCGGCATGGGCGGGCCCGGCGCCGCCGGCGCCGATATGCAGAAGAACATGGACAAGATCCAGGGCATGGCCAAGAAGGCCAGCGCCGATATGAACGCCGTGCTGACGCCGGCCCAGCGCGCCAAGGTTCCTGCGCTCCTGGCGGCCATGGACGCGGCGCAGGGCGCCGGCATCCCCATGGGCGCGGTCGGTGGCCTGAACCTGACGCCTGACCAGGTGAAGAAGCTGAAGGCCGTGGGCGACGCTTCCCGCGAGAAGCAGATGAAGGCCTTCCAGGGCATGGGCCCCGGAGGCGACCGCGAGGCGATGATGAAGAAGTTCACCGCCATGCGCGATGAGCAGCGCAAGGCCACCTCGGCCGTGCTCAACCCGGCCCAGCGTGCAGCCGTGGCCGCTTATGAGAAGGCTCACCCGCGCCGCGGCTTCGGCGGTCCCGGCGGTCCCGGCGGTCCCGGTGGTCCTGGCGGTCCCGGTGGACCGGGCGGACCGCGCATGGGCGGCCCCGGCATGGGCGGCCCCGGAGGCGGACGGGGCAGGTAGGCTCTCGCTCCACCACCGATGGACAGACGGCGGGCTCCCGGCTCCGGGGGCCCGCCGCCTTTTACGGGCCCTGAACGGTGGTACGGTGCAGGTATAATCCGTGCTTCGCCGCCCGGCGCCAGACCCGCCGCGCCCATACCCGCTATGCAAGCAACCATCGACGCCCCACCCACCGCCGACCTGCGCCGCGCCGTTCCGTCGGACGTGCCGGCCATGCAGAGGCTCATCAACGGCTTCGCCCAGCGCGAGATGATGCTTCCCCGTAGCCTCAGCCAGCTCTATGAGAACATCCGCGACTTCTTCGTGGTGGCCGAGGGCGACGAGGTGGTGGGCTGCGTGGCGCTTCACGTCAGCTGGAAGGACCTGGCGGAGCTGAAGTCGCTGGCCGTGGCGGACACGCACCAGGGGCACGGCTATGGTCGCCGGCTGATCGAGGCGTGCATGGAAGACGCCGGCCGCATGGGCCTAGAGCGCGTCTTCGCGCTGACCTACGTGCCGGACCTCTTCGAGAAGGCAGGCTTTGCCCGGATCGACAAGGCGCTCCTGCCCCGCAAGGTCTGGACCGAGTGCGTCTTCTGCCCCAAGTTCAGCGATTGCACCGAGGTGGCCGTCGTCCGCGACGCCTGAGCGCCGGGTCGGCTCACTCCTCCACGCGGATCCAGTTCTCCACGCTGTATACCTCCGGCAGAACCTCCATCTGCTCGATCGCCGCGCGCATATTGGCCTCGCGCACGGCGTGCGTCACCCAGACGGCCTCAGCCTTGTCATGGGCATCGGCGCGTACCGACTCGATGGAGACGCCGTTGGCCCCCAACACCCCGGCGATGGCCGCCAGCGTGCCCGGGCAATCGCTCACAGAGATCCGCAGGTAGTACTTGGTGACGAGGTCGTCGATGGGCAGGACCTTGCGGCTCTCGTAGCAGGTGCAGGCGATGCGGCCGGTGCAGCCATGCACCAGGTTGCGGCAGGTATCGATCAGGTCGCCCACCACCGCGCTGCCCGTGGGCATCATGCCCGCGCCGCGGCCGTAGAACATGACATCGCCCACGGCGTCGCCGCGCAGGAAGATGGCATTGAAGGCATCGTTCACGCTGGCCAGCGGGTGGCGCTGGGGTATGAGCGCGGGATGGACGCGCACCTGCACGCAGTCGGTCCCCGAGCGCGTCCCCACGGCCAACAGCTTGATCACGTACCCAAGGTCTCGGGCATAGCGGATGTCGCTCTGGCTTACCCGCGTGATGCCCTCCACGTACACATCCTCCACGCTCACGCGGCTGGTGAACGCGATGGAGCTGAGGATGGCGATCTTGTACTGGGCGTCAAAGCCCTCCACGTCGCTGGTGGGATCGGCCTCGGCGTAGCCCAGTCGCTGGGCCTCGGCGAGGACGTCGGAGTACTCGGCGCCCTCCAGCGTCATCTTCGACAGGATGTAGTTGGTGGTGCCGTTGACGATGCCCTTCACCTGATCGACGCGGTTGCCGGCGAGGCTGCTCTTCATGGGCAGGATGATAGGAATCCCGCCCGCCACGGCTCCCTCGAAGAGGAAGTCGCATGAATGGCTCTGCGCCTCACGGAGGATCGACTCCCCCTCCTTGGCGATCAGCTCCTTGTTCGCGCTGACGACCTGCTTGCCCGCGCGGAGCGCCCGGAGGACGTACTCGTGGGCCGGGTCCACGCCACCGATGAGTTCGCAGACCACATCGATCTCAGGGTCGCCCAGCACGGCCTCCACGTCAGTGGTCAGCAGGGCGGGATCGTAGGCCACCGGCCGCGCCTTGGAAGTGTCGCGCACAACGACGCGCTTTACCTCGACCAGTGCCCCGACCTTGCGCTGGATGTCCTCCAGGTTGGCGTTCAGCAAGGCATAGGCGCCCGATCCCACATTGCCGAAGCCGAGCAAACCGATCTTTATGGTCCTCAACCCGCGCTCCTCCTCAGGCCGTTTCTGGCTGCGTCTCGGCCGCCGGGCCGCCAGGCGCCACCACCACCAGGGCGTCGCCGGGCTTCACGAGCTGGCCGTTCTCCGCGGGGATGGCCGCCACGGTGCCGGCGACCTCGGTCGGGACCTCGGAGAAGACCTTCATGGCCTCGATGAGGCCCACGGCCTGGCCCACCTCCACATGGTCGCCCACCTCGACAAACGGCGGCTGCTCCGGGCCGGGGGAGCGATAGAACACCCCGACCATCGGCGACGCCACAGCGACGCCGTCCACCGCAACGGGGGACACCGTCGCTTCCGCCTGGGGCTGCACGGGCCCGGTCGGGGCGGCGCCGCCCCTGATGCGGATGCTCCGGTCGCCCTGCGTGACCTGCAGCTCCGAGAGGCCGCACTTCTCGACCAACCCGATCAGACGCTCCACGTGGCTCAGTTCAAAGCCTGTCTCCGGCATGCTTAGCCTCCAGGTCGGGCGGGTGCATCCGCCGGTAACTCGAACAGCGCGTCCGCCAGGCCGCCGTTCACCACCACATCGCTGTAGACGGCCACTCCCGCCAGGGAGCCCGCCGCCGTGCGCACCTCGATCTTGCGCGGCACGAAGATGCCCGGCGCCGCCTCGCTCACGTCGAGGTAGTCGAACGTCCCCTTCAGGCGGTTCGACCGATCAAACCACTGGCGCCGGAGCGTCACCCGGCGGACCGGGTCCAGCCAGGCGACGTACCGCACCTCCCGGTCGGCCCGGTAGCGCAACTCGAAGACTTCTGCCGCCACCCCGTGCAGGGCCTCCGACCGCAACCTGCGGCCCTCGAGCTGCTCCAGCTTGGCCCGGGTCAGCAGGCCCAGATCGAAGAGCGAATGCCTCCGGTGCAGGTCGGCGCCCAGATCGGTCCGGCGCTTGATGCCCAGTTGCGGGACGCGGTAGTAGAGCGTCGAGCCGTCGATCACCAGTAATCCGACGCGGGCCTCGGCTCGGAACCTCGCGGGTTCCTTGTAGGCGATGTCGAGCGCCTTGAGGCCGAACAGCATGGCAAGGTCAGGGCTGATGGACCGCATCGCCGCGCCATCCACGCGAACCACCTCCAGCCGCGCGCGCAGGTCCGCCACGCCCGCCACGGCCATGCGCTCCAATTCGGGCGCCTGGGCGAGGGCCGGCAGACCTGCCGCCAGTAACAGGAGCGGCGCAAGCACGGCGCAGAGCGAACGCCACGCCGGGCGGCGGGCTGAGGTTGGATGATGCATAGACCGGGTCCAGGCTCCTTCTCCCTGACAATCCCATTCTACCCCGCCGCGAGCAGGCCGGCCGGGTCGCGCCGGACCCACCGGGCTTGACCAGTGCGCGCCGCCGTCGCCATAATGCGCCTCATCCGCTATTGAGCGGCGACCTACCGGCCCAAGGAGCAGCCCCATGGAGATTCTGAGCATCGAGATCGGGAGGATCGTCGAAGACCCCGACCAGCCGCGCAAGCACATTGACGAGGAGTCGCTGCAGGGCCTGGCAGACAGCCTGCGGCAGCATGGTGTGCTGCAGCCCATCACCGTCACGGCCCTCTCGCACGTGAACATGTACCGGATCATCACCGGTGAGCGCCGCTGGCGCGCCGCCCAGCTTGCCGGGCTGGAGGTGGTGCCCTGCATCGTCAAGGAGCTCGACGAAGAGGACGTCCTGACGGAGCAGCTGGTGGAGAACATGCAGCGGCAGGACCTGCAGCCGCTGGAGAAGGCCCGAGCCCTCACGGCGGTGAAGGAGCGGCTGAGCGCCACCAACCGTGAAATCGGTGAGCGTCTGGGGCTGGGCGAGCGCACCGTGAGCCATCTGCTCGACCTCCTTGAACTGCCGGAGGAGATCGGCGAACAGATCATCGCGTCGCCCAACAAGCCGGCCGACGGCCAGCTGACAGAGAAACACGCCCGCTTCCTTCGGCAGCTGAACGACGACCCGGACCTGCAGGGCAAGGTGGTTGAAAAGATTCGCGACGGGCGCCTGACCGGCGAGCAGACCGGCAAGCTCGTGAAGGCCCTGCGCGCCGCTCCCGAGCAGAGCGATGAGATCATGGATGCCGACCCTGGCGACCTGCTTCGTTACGCCAAGCCGCGCCGCCCGGATTCGAGCACGCTAGATGACGCCCCGTTCGACATGGACCCGGTTGCGCCGGCCACGCCATCGGCCCCGCTTTCCGTTGCGCAGCACATCGTGGACTTCATCGCCACGCTGGATACCGTGCGCCCGATGGACCTGCCACGCCCATCCGTGAGGCAACTCCAGGATGCACTGACTGAGCTACGCATGGCACTGGACGCCCTGCTCCGAGAGTGCCGGCTGGAGCTCGGCGAGCCGTAGGCAGCCTTCGCGGACGCCACGCGGGAACACCGTGCGGCGTGGTACTGTATATCCAAGCCAGTTACGCCACATCATCGCCCGTTGACTGACCCGTGGCCGTGATGACGCGTCTGGCTTCGGCCAACGCGCGTAGTGCGCCCACTCATGAACAGGTGATTGACTGATGCCGTCGTCCAGCAAACGCTCCGATGACCATGGGGTGTCTCACGCAGACGGCGGCACATCACGCCCGGCGGCGCCGCCAGACTGGCTACTGGTCGAGCGTTGCCTCAATGGAGACGGTCGGGCGTGGGCCCTTGTCGTCAACCGCTACGAGGCGCTTGTTTTCACAGTGGCCCGTCGCTCCGGCCTGCGGGCAGACGAAGCAGAAGACGTCATGCAGGATGTGTTCTACATCCTGATGAACAACCTCTGCGCACTACGCGACAGCACACGTATCGGAGGCTGGCTCGCCACAACCACGCGGCACGAGGCGTGGCGCAGGATCCGCCGACGGCCCCACGTCATGCAGAGCGACCTGGAACCCTCGGCATGGGAGCAGATGCTCGGCGACGGTGGCAGGTCCGCCGAGAGCATGTCTCCGGAATCCGTGATGGACAGGATGCAGGATCGCGCACTTATCGAGGAAGCCCTTCAGCGCCTGACCCCTGACTGCAAGCGCCTGCTACAGGCCCTCTTCAGCACCAATGAGCCGCTCAGCTACCAGGTCATCTCGGCTACCCTAGAGATGCCGATAGGAAGTATTGGGCCCACGCGCAAACGGTGCCTCGATCGGCTCGCGAAGGTGCTCAGCGAAATCGGCTTCTGAGGGTATCAGACCGGATGTCCGTCGGCTCTTGCTTGGTGAGAGAGCGAGTTGGCGGTCGGTCCGGTTAGTCGAACCGATCCTCTGGATCGGGTCATCTGGATCGGCCGCGTTTTTCCAGATACTAACCAACCTGCTACTCATGACCTGGTAAGAGGGCCCGCATGGAGCTGATGAGAGAGGGTGCCGTCGATGCACAGGCCGGTATGGCTTGGTCTCGAACGGAGGACGCGATGGACAGAGGTTCCGAAACATCTGCGGCCGGTTCTATGCCGGCCTCCATGCTCTCCCGAGTGGAGGCAGCCATGGCTCTGCCCCCGCTGGAGCATGCGTCTCGCAAGTCGGTCGCCAAGGTCAAGCTGGCGTTTACGGTGCAGTATGCTCGGAAGGCAGTTGCCCGACTGGCCGGGAAGCTGGTGCTTGACACCAATGATCCGGTACTATTCCCCGTGAGAGATCGCGGCATCTGTCCGCGTCGTCTCCAACGGTTCGAGGCCGGCTCGTATATGGTCGACCTGTTCTCGGAAGAGGACGCGCCGGGCATGTGGGCCGTCATTGGAGCGGTGTTTGACACCAGTGGCTTAGGGAACGTTGTTCCCGCGGTTGATGCCCGTCTGGCACACCGTGGCCGGCTTTCGTTGCCGGCAGACTGCGGCCATACAGGTTTCACTATCCAGTCTGTCCCGGCCGGCACCTACGACATGAGGGTGCGGTTGCCAGACGCGGAGGTGCTGGTTCAATCCGTTCAGATAGGGTACTAACCGAGGTCCGTGCACTCCACACCCAGCAGTGACGGTGGTGGGAAGACGGTCGGCGTTGACGTACTTGGCGCCGACCGTTTTCGCACGTCAGCGCAACCCGACACCGAGGCGCTCACGCCACAACAGATCGGCGAGCTTCGCGCCGCCAGTGTGGCGGCGCGCGAACTGGGCCGCGAGCTGCGGCGGGCGAAGGCCGACTACAAGGCGGCGCTCCACCACTTCCAGGAAGCGCAGGCGCTGGCACAACGCGCCGGGGATGCCAAGCTAGCCGCCGAGGTCATGGTTGGAGCCGTCGACTGCCTGAACCAGTTAGGCAGGTCCCAGGAGGCAGATGGACTGGCGGACCAACTGGCCGACCAGTACAACCGGCTGGGCATGGGCCTTGAGGCCGCCAAGCTGGACGTCAACCGTGGCATTGGTCTCCTCCACATGGGCCGATGTGAGCAGGCGAGTGAGCTCTTCGCCCGCGCCCTTCCCTGCATACTCCGCGATGGCGAACCGTACGCCCAGGCATTCGTACTGAACAACCTCGCAGCGGCGCTGACCCGGCTCAGCCGCCTGGATAAGGCCCTGCCCCTGCTGCATGCGGCACAGAGCATCTTTGAGCGCATCGAGCAGGATATCAGCGCCGCCAAAGTGCAGGCCAATATCGGCTATCTCTGCTACGTCCGCGGCGCCTATGCCGAGGCAGTGGCTGCGCTGCGCAGGACGCGCGACGCCCTGATGGAGCTCAAGAGCATCGACGGGAGCGATCACCACGACGTTGATCTGGCGCTCTGCGACGCCGATATGGCCGATGTCCAGCGTGAAGCGAACCTGCGCACCGAGTCTCTGACCTCGTATGACAACGCCATTCGGCACTTTCCGCTTCACCAGCAGCCTGTCCAACGAGCGCGAGCACAGGTGAACCGTGCGCGGCTCCTTGCCAACATGGGACGTGTGCCCGAGGCCAACCAGGCCCTGACCGAGGCCGATGCCGCCTTCGCGGAGATTGGCGCAGATGAGTTGCGTGGCATGGTGCGGCTCGTACGGGCATTCCTCGCCTGGTCCCAGGCAGACACCGAGAAGGCGGCCAGGTCCGCCGAGGAAGCGGTCAGCCTGCTGAGTGACCGGGGCCAGCGTGCCTGGCGTGCGCACGCGCGGTTCATCCTCGCCGACCTGCAACTGCGTCAGGGCAACAACGCCATACGACAGATGGCGCTGGCCGCGGCTGACGCGCGGCGGTGGGGGCAGTACGCGGTAGTGAGCGCCGCCCAACTAGCCATCGGCGAGTACCATGAGCGCCGGGGTGAGTCCGCACCGGCGCTAAGGCGGTACCGCCGCGCTGTCGACGCGCTGGAGCACGCACGAAGCCTCATGCCCGTCGAGTACATGAACGTGGCTTTCATAGGCGACAGGATCGACTCCTACGAGAGGCTCGTGGGGGCGCTCCTTCGGCGGAACAAGCCGGTACACCTGGCAGAAGCCCTCCAGGTCCTCGAAAAATCCAAGTCGCGCCTGCTCTTGGAGCGCATCCGAGCCAACCAGCTCTCCAGCCTCCCCGCCGACACTGAGCAGGCGGGGCCGCGTCAGACGGAGCTGAGCGAGGTACGCGCACGCATCGCGCAGATCAACCACGGGCTTACGGGCACCGACACCGGCGAACGTGATGTGACGCCCGGCCGTGATGCCAATCCCCAGGCGTCACTGCGCGCCCTGGAGGCGCGGTACACCGAGCTACTCAACGACGCTGAGTTGGGGAAAGAACTGGGCCTGGCTGGTCACGAGCTCACCAACGATTTGCCGACGCCGGAGCAGATTCAGACGGCAATCGCTGAAGACGAGACCCTTGTGGAGTTCTTCAGCTACGACGGCAAGTACCGTGCCCTCGTGATCGACAAGTCGGGCATCCGTGCCAGCCGGGCACTCGCGTCCGTGACCGATGTCGCGTTGATGGCCCGGCGGCTCAGGTTTGAGCTCATGCGCGCCATGGCACGGGACGCGACCTACACCAGGCTGGAGCCGATGTTCATCGAGCAGGCCGAACATGTGTTGCAGGAGCTCTATGACGGCCTCATGCGTGCCCTCGAGCACCTGATCCATGGCAAGAAAGTGACCATTATCCCGCATCGGGAACTGAACGGGCTTCCCTTCCACGCGCTGCTGGACGGATCGACTGCCGTCGGCGAGCGCTGGGAGGTCGCCTATGCCCCGGCCGCCGCCATCTGGCTGATCACCAAGGACCAGGGCGCCGGCGCCTCTGACTACAGGGACCCTCCGCTCCTCCTCGCGCCGCACACACCGGACCTCGCCTACCCGAAGGAAGAGGTCAAGGCCATCGGCAGGATCCTCGGCGATGCGGAGGTTGTGGTCGGACTGGAGTGTACACGGGCGGGGTTCCCTGCCCTGGCTACCGGACGGCGCATAGTACACATGGCATCGCACGGCAGGTTCAACCGAGGCAACGCGCTCCTCTCCAGCATCGAGTTCCCGGACGACGACCTGATGGTGGTGGACCTCTACAAGATGCGCCTCAACTGCGACCTGGTGACGCTATCGGCCTGCCTGACCGGGACATCGGCTGTCGCCGGGCTCGATGAGGCCATGGGCATGGTGCGAGGGTTCATCGCGGCAGGCGTGCGCTCGCTGGTCGTCAGCTACTGGCAAGTCGATGACGCCGGCACGACGGCCCTGATGGAGCGTTTCTACACGCATCTCAAGGCGGGCATGACCAAGGCCGCAGCCCTGCAGGCGGCCCAGCGGGACATCCGCGCCTCAATGCCGCATCCCTTCTTCTGGGGAGCCTTCGCGCTCGTCGGCGGCAGGTAGCCGGCGGGCGGCCACCAAAGCGAAGCCCCGCCGGCCACCATGCGGTGATCGGCGGGGCTTCACGGTCCTTGGCTCCGAAGGGCTTACAGCCCCGCGACGGGTGCGTACTCCTCGCGGAAGGCCTCGGCCGTCATCAGGGCGGCGGCGGCCATGGCGGAGACGAGCCCCTCGTCCTGCATGTCCTCGGCCTCAAGCCGCGTCATGACCGACCGGGCGGCCCGGTAGGTGTCCTGGTTCAGGTTGACGCGACGCACGGAAGTCTTGCCGGTCTCCATGTTGAGGATGTCGGTGAACGGGATGGGCACGGCCTCGCCTGACTGCACAGACATCATGGCGCCGCCGCCGTACGTCGCTCCGCCCAACGCGAGCAGGTAGCGCACAGCCCCCCAGCTCAGCTGCTGCACGTAGTCCACGTCGAAGGGCACCGGCTCGGCGCAACGAAGCTCATAGCCGATGGTCACGTCGGTGAAGGTCAGCTTGTCGGCTCGGGCCGCGAACCGCTCCTTCAGGCGGCGCTTCAGGATCAGGCCCAGCGGCACCTCACCCAGGCGGAAGTGGCCATGCTCGTCATAGTCCACTTCAACGATGGGGGCCATCTTGGAGAGCTCATCCTCCATCAAGACGCCCACACCCTCAGCCACGACGGCCACCCCTGACGTCTGGCCCTTGGCCCGAGCCTTGAAGACGGCGCCCTCAATGATCTTGCAGAGCGTGTCGATGCTGCAGGCAGGCTTGCCCTCGCGCACCCCGGGGAACTCCTCGGGGATGATGGTCAGGTCGGCCCCGCCCACAACGCCCATGCCCTGCGCCAGGTGACCTGCGGTGCGGCCCATGGCAACCACGACATACCAGCGGCCGGCGGTCTTGGCATCCTCGACAAGGTTCTTCACCAGCAGCGAACCGAAGTACCGGGCGGTGTTGTAGCCGAACGTGGGGGCGTTGCCGGGAAGCGGCAGGTCGTTGTCGATGGTCTTGGGCACGTGGACGACGCGGATCTCGCCGGCCAGGACCTCTGAGGTACGGTACGCGCTGAACGCGGTATCGTCGCCGCCGATGGTCACCAGGTAGTCCAGCCCCATCGTGCGGAGGGCGGAGGCCACCTTGTCCATCTTGTCCTGCCCGGTGACCTTGTCCTTCTTGGTCGGGTTGTCGCGCGCGGTGCGCAGGACTGAGCCGCCCCGCAGGCGCACCTGCTGCGCGAGCTCTTCGGTCATGTTGATGGTCTTGGTGCCGTCGCCCTTGGAGAGGTGCTTGAAGCCCTCCAGGATACCCACGACTTCCAGTCCGTTCCTGAGCGCCTCGATGGTAGCGCCGGCGATGACGCCGTTGATGCCGGGCGCGGGCCCGCCGCCGACCAGGATGCCGAGGCGCTTCCTGGGCTGCGCCGGCTGTGAGTTCTCCGACATGGGTGTGCTCCTTTCCAGGGCCGGCGCGCTACTTTCGCGCGCCGTTGAGGATGATATCGCGGGCGGTAGTGACCACACGCTCCACTTGTTCGTCGCGCATGAGCGGATAGATGGGCAGGCTAACGGCGGCTTCATACGCGGCCACGGCCAGCGGGTAACGATCTCGCTCAAGATGGTAGGTATCGCGCCAGTAGGGGTGCAGGTGGAGCGGAATGAAGTGGACACTGGTGCCGATCCCTCGGCGCGACATCTCCTGGATGAAGGCGTCTCGACTGACGGCGGCCTCGGCGCCGATCCTGAGGACATATAGGTGCCACGCATGCAGTTCGCCGACGGTGCGCGGCGGCAGCGTCACCGGCAGGTCGACAAAGGCGGCATCATACCGCTCTGCCATGCACTGCCGAACCTGCTGCATCTGGTAGGCCTTTTTGAGCTGGTGGATACCCAGGGCCGCGGCGATGTCGGTCATGTTGTACTTGAAGCCGGGCGCCACCACTTCGTAGTACCAGGAGGGCCGGGTCGAGGTGTACCGGTCAAACGCGTCACGGTCAATGCCGTGGAGGCGCATGATGCGGCAGCGCTTGGCTATCTTGTGGTCGCGGGTGACGACCATGCCGCCCTCGCCGGTTACGAGGGTCTTTGTGGCATAGAAGCTGAAGACGGTAACGTCGCTCTCAAGGGCGCCGATCAGGTTGCCGCGCCATGTGGACGGAAGCGCATGCGCGGCGTCCTCCACCACGCGGAGGCCGTGCTTCCTGGCGACCGCCAGGATGGCATCCATGTCGCAGGAGAGGCCGGCCACGTGAACCGGGACGATCGCTCGCGTCCGCGGCGTGATCGCGGCCTCCAACTGGGCCACATCCATGTTCAGCGTGTTGGGGTCGATATCGACGAACACCGGATGCGCCCCGAGGTACCGTACCACCTCGGCGGTCGCCGTGAAGGTGTAGGTCGTGGTGATGACCTCGCTGTCGGGGCCGACACCGATCGCCTCCAGCGCAAGGTGGAGGCCGGCCGTTGCGGAGTTGACCGCGATGGCCTCGGTGCCATTGCCGACGAACTCAGCGAAGTCAGTCTCAAAGCGCCTGGTCTTCGGACCCGTGGTGAGCCAGCCCGATCGCAGGGACTCCACGACCTCGGCAATCTCTTCCTCGCCCACATCGGGCACGGCGTAGGGCAGGAAGTCACGCATGGCTCACTCTCGCTTCATTGGGTCTCACGTTGCCGCCCTCCGACAATACACGCACCGATGCCTGACACTCTGGTAGCCCGGTAGATGGGTCGCCCAATCCTTCTCATGCGACCAACACCTTAGGATACCCGCGCGGGTCGGCTGATGATGCGCAGGGCTAGCCAGGGGCGCTCCACGGCAGGGCGGCCTCATACCGCACTTTGCTCTCGCCGCCCGAGCTGACGTAGGCGCCGGTGGCCACGAAGCCCAGACGTACGTAGAACCGGTTCACCCGGTCGTTGTCCCGCTCGGCGGTGGTCAGGTAGACATGCGTGGCGCCTTGCCCTGAAGCGACCGACATGAACGCGGCGACCAGGGCCTGCCCAAGGCCCCTGCCCGCGCACGTTGGGCTGACACCCAGCGACGCCAGCTCGCACGAGTCCTGCGCCGCAGTGAAAACGGTGCGTGGCCGGACCACGCCCTGGGCTGTGCGAAGCAGCCGAGACCAGAGGCATGGCCGGCGCATGATCCCGACGATGGCACGAACGGCCAGATGCGCGGCATGGACGCGCATGGACGTGTAGAACCTACCCGGGTCCGCGAAGCCGGCCACGAACCCCTGCACGCCATCGGGCGTATCGGCCACGAGGAGGATGCCGCGGGGATGCGCCAGCACCATGCCGTAGTAGGCGCGCAGGAAGCGCCGCCCCAACTGCGTCATGAAGAAGTCCGGGAACGCGGCCACGTGCACCCGCACCACACGACCCAGATCGTCCGCCGTAGCCTGGCGCACACGCGGCTCGGTCCCTGATGGGCTCATCGCCGTCCCTCTTCGACGGCAGAACGCAAGACACCCTCGGCCCGCCGAACGCAGGCCTCCCGCGAGAGGTGCGCCTCCACGTGGGCTCGACCCAATACGCCCATCTGCCGTGCCCGCCCGGGATCTGACGCCAGAGATCTGATGGACTGCGCGAGGGCTCCTGCGTCGCCCGCAGCCGTCACCAGGCCGGCGCCGGCGGAGGAGATCAACTGCGGGGCGTCGCCCGCGAGCGGTATCGCCGCAGCGATGGGCCTACCGGCGGCCATAATGGTTGGGATCTTGGAGGGCACCGTCGGGGTCCTAACCTCGGGCCTCAGGGTGACCAGACCCACGTCACAGGCGTGGAGCGCCTCGGCGTACCGGTCCTGCGGCAGCATGGGAACGAACTGAACGTTCGTCAGGCCTTCGGCTTGCTCCTGAAGCGCGCGCTTGTCTACCCCGTCGCCGACGAGCACGAAGCGCACAGACGGATCGTCCGCAAGCAGCCGGGCGGCGTCAACCACCACCGAGATGCCCTGCGAACTCCCCATGGTGCCGGCGAAGAGCGCTACGAACCGATCGCCGAGGCCGTGCTCCGCCCGAAACGCGTTGTCGCGCGGGGCGGGGCGAATGGCCTCCGTGTCCACCCAGTTCGGGACGACGCTGACGCGGTCGGCGCGCGCACCACGGCTCACCACATGGGCCCTGTTGCCTTCAGACATGACGGTGATGCGATCGGCGCGCCTGTAGAGCTTGCGCTCCATATCTTCGAACAGCCGGATCAGCCCGCGATGCGTGAGGACGCCGAGGTCCACCATGCTCTGCGGGAAGAGGTCCTGCACCGAGGCCACCCATGGAATGCGCCCCGAACGAGCGGCCAGCCGCGCGGCGGCGCCCATGAGCACGGGCGGCGTCACGGTGTAGACGACGTCGAAGGGCGGAAGCATACGCCCACGAAGGCCGTAGACCGGCGGCGCCAGAAGCTGCACCAGTCCGCGGCTGAGGCTGGAGCCGCCGTAGTTGTTCGGTGCCTTGATCCGCAGCACACGCACGCCGCCCATGCGCTCCTCGCGCATCATGCCGCCCCGGTACTCGGGCGGCATCTCGGGCAGGTTGTAGCGCGGGAAACCGGTGACGACCGTCACGCCATGCCCCCACTCAGCCAGCGTCCGGGCGAACTCGTAAGCCAGATGCGGCCCAGATCCGATCTCCGGCACAAAGTAGGCCGAGAGGAACAGGATACGCATGGGCCTGCCGTCACAGTCCCGCCCCGGGCCTGCGGTCACGGCGCCAGCTTGCCTGCTGCGAGAAGCGCCAGCACCGCGGAGCCGACGACGATGCGGTACACGACGAACACGGTCGTCGGCTGGGTCTTGAGGAACTTCAGTAGCCAGTCGATGGTCGCCCAGCCCACTGCAAACGCAACGGCAGTAGCGATAATCGTGGGCCGCATCATGCCCGCACCGGCCAGCGAATGACGCACCTTCACCATCTCGTAAGCGCCCGCAGCGAAGACGGCAGGCAGGCTGAGCAGGAAGGAGAACCGGGCGGCGGTGGCACGCTCGAAGCCGCATGCCATTGCGGCAGTCATGGTAGTACCGGAGCGGGAGGCGCCTGGGATCAGCGAGAAGGCCTGCCCGATGCCGACGGCCAAGCCATCCATCAGCGTCACGTCCGCGATGCCGCGGCTCTGGCTCGCGCGCCTCTCAGACCACGCCAGCACCAGCGCGAAACCGATCATGCTGGAGGCCACTACCGTGAGTGAGCGGAACTGCCCCTCGATCACCTTGTGCAGCAGGAGCCCCAGGAACACGACGGGAATGGTGCCGACAATGACGGGGACGAGCAGCTTGCGCCCGGCCTCGCCTTCGCGGCCACGGCCGGTGATGATGGCGATGATGTCATGCCGGAAGTAGATGACTGCCGCTAGTAGTGTGCCGAATTGAGAGATGGCCGTGAAGGCCGTCAACAACTGCTGGTCAAAGCTCCATCCCAGAAGTTCAGGGACCACACGCAGATGACCGGTGCTGCTGATGGGAAGCCATTCGGTGAAGCCTTGGACGAACCCGAGGACGAGCGCTTGCAGGTCGTTCAAACCGCGCTCCTTGCCCACAACGTTACCGGGGCCGTACTAGTTTACACCGAAGACGCCGTCCAGACCGCAGACACGCCGAGTGCGCCGAGCAGACCATCACTCGGACGCGAGGATACGAACCGGCCCCATGAGGCCGGAGGGGTAGAGCGGCGTGCCGGCCGGCAGCAGGAAGTTGCCCTTGGTGAGGCGTTCGGCCTCCGGCCGCGAGGCGTCGGCGATCACCCGGTTGGCCCAGAGGTTCGCTACGTCGATCTCCAGACGGTTGCCGCCGGGCCGCAGGGCGGAGGTGAGCTCGACCTGCCACGGCTCGCACCAAGCCGTGCCCAGATCCTTGCCGTTCAGCCGCACACGGGCGACGTCGCGCACCACGCCCAGGCTCAGGAAGCGCCGGCGTTCCTTGCCGCGCGCCGGGCTGGACGGCATGACGAACGCGGCCCGGTAGGTGGCGATGCCGGAGTAGTGGCGCAGGCCCTCCTCGGGCCGCTTGGTCCAGTCGGTCAAGGCGCTGAACTCCACTTCCCCCTTCGCGGCCGCGCCGGCCGGGCCCAGAGCGGGCGACACCCACGCCGGGTCGAACCGCACGCTCCACGGGCCGCGCACCTCGGCCACGGGTCGTCGCACAGGGAAGTTGGCCGTGCGCTGGGCCGGGCGAGGCGCCTTACCGCGGAAGATCACAAACAGGGCCTGGTAGGCGCCCAGCCGTAGCGGCAGGAGGGTGCGCCCGCCGCGGCGGGTGTACTCCGGCAGAGGCCGGGTCTCGCCGGTGAGCGGGTCGAAGAGCTCGGGGGCAGCGTTGCGGGCGCGCAGCGCCGCCTGCAGGGCTACCTCGCGGCTCGTGGGATTTGCGATGAAGTAGATATCGGCGCCGTCCGTGCGGCGGTGGATCCAGTCCATTCCGGCAACAGCGGTCGCGTCGACCATGCCCCAGGGACCGACGCCCAGGGGTCCGAGCGTGCGAGCCGCGGACCAGGCGGCCTGATCGGAGCTGGACTGCCAGGTGTCGCCGTTAGTGGCAAGCTCAGTCGTCTTCCCGCCCGTCAGCGTCACTACGATCCGACCGATGAGGCCCGCCGGGCTGGGCTGGTCGGTGCTGTTCGTGGCGCGCACCACGATGCTGTTGGCGCCTGCGCGAACGAGCCGGGTGATGTCGGCATCGACCGCCCGCATGAAGTTGATGCTCCCCAGGCAGTCCTTGCCGTTGACCGATAGCACGAACTCGTTGTCCGCCGTCATGGTGGCCAGGGCGCGCACGATGCGACGGCCGGCGGGCACGACGAGGGTAGCGCGGAAGGTGCGAACGCCCGGCGGAGGGTTGCCCCCGTCGGCGGCGTGCCAGATCCACTGGGCGCCCTGCAGTCCCGCGTGGTCCGGCAGGGCCGCCATGGCGCGCGGGTCGGGGGCCGTCTCCAGGTCCGGCGGCGCCCCGTCGGACGCCATGATGCCCTGCAGCGACCGTCCCCAGATGACCCTCCCCTTCCCGAGCCTGCGCACCCCGGCGGCGGGGCGTTGGGCGCCCCACATCTCGGCCACAAGCGCCCGGATGCGGGCATCGGCGGCCGCGCGGTTGCCCAGGCCCTGGGCGTGCTTCGGCGGGTTGCCGACGACCGTGGCTCCGGCGGCCACAAGGTTCCTGATCCGAGCCAGGACGGCGGGGCTCATGGTCGCGCAGTTCGGCTCGAGCAGGACCAGGTACCTGTAGCTGAGGCCATCCGGCAGCGTCAGGCGGCCGTCCTTCACGGCGAGGCGCGTGAGCAGGATCTCGGCGTTCATCCCGTCGAAGTCGCATCCCGCCGGGAGGGACGGCTGGAGCATGGACCGGCTGGGCACGAAACGTGTGGCGCCCTCGCCCACGAAGTAGGCCGCATCGGCCACGAAGCGCCCCTGCTGCAGGAGGTACTGGCAACGGCCGATGTAGCCCAGCATGCCGTCAGCCATGGGCCACCAGGTGGTGTGCCGGCTGAAGATGCCGTAGTCCTCCAGCCCCGGCTTGTACTCGAAGGGCTGGTGCACGTACTTGTGTATGACTGCCTGGTTGAGTCCGTTCGCGAAGCAGTAGTTCAGCGTGCGGCGGTACATGGTGGGCGCCGTCACCTGACCCAGCCAGGGGTGGTACGTCAGCGTCTCGGCCTGGACGATCTGCCGGCCGTAGATGCGCGCGCCGGAAGCCGCCGTCCGCAGGGCGTCGCAGACGGGCGACGCGAGGGAGACGACCTCGGCGTTGGAGTGCATCACCTCGGCCATGGGAAGGTCGGCGCGCCCAAAGACCTTGAGCCCGTCGATCTGCGGCGACGGATAGCTGCCGTAGCCCGACTCCGGGTTCATCAGCGTCTTTCGCTGGTGCGCCCGCTGCTGCAGACGGCCGTAGTAGCCGGCCACGAGGTCGGCGATGGTGTCGCGGTAGTCATTCAGGAAGCGGCTCGTCGTCTCGCGGTCGTCCACCAGCCGCCGTGCCATGGCGGGCAGCATCGGCAGCAGGTCGTAGCCGCGCCGACGACGGAACTGCTCGCGGAAGTCACCCGTCCAGGTGGGCTGCTGCCCCTGCACATCTGCGCCGATCTCCCAGCTGTCGGTGTGGAAGACCTTCATCACGCCCGGCGCCTTCTTCTCCGCGGCCGCCAGCATCCCTGCGGCGGCGTTGTCGAACATGAGGTCGGCGCCCTTCGTGCTGAGGACGTCCACCTCGTAGCCGCCGCCTGCCGACATGCGGGCGGGCTGCCCGATGGTTGTCCAGCCGAAGCGCATGACAGTCCAGCGACCGGCAGGCGGCGTCCAGTCGAGCCGGCCGTCAGGGCGCAACCGACCCGTCAGGTCGACGACCTGGGCGCTCCTGAGGTCGGAGGCCGCATCGTCCGGGTACTCCTCGGCAAGCGAACCCACCACGAGCCAGCCGCGGTTGCCCGACTTGAGGTCCCACCACTTCACGCCGCGCCGCACGACCGGCTGGTCGCCGCGCCGGAGCATCTGGAACTCGGCCAGGCGGACATCCGGCGCGTGGGCAGAGGTGATCAGCAGGCGGAACGTGGAGGCGCGCGTCTCGGGAACCGGCCAAGCGCGTGCGTCACCCATGCCCATGGTGAACCGGGCCACGGTCCGGAAGGTGCGGCCGTCGTCCGACGCCTGCAGTTCGCATTCGCGCGGCCCGCCATCCGGCATGGCCCGAAGGTAGACCGCCGTGGCGGCAAGCGGTCGGGCGTACGTGGCTTGGATCCAGACAGGGCTGACGAAAGACGGCGCGGTGGATGTCCGCCAGAAGGTCTCGGGGTCGGCGTCGCAGGCGTGGACGGCCGGCCAGTTCTCCTCCTCGCAGTAGCCCTTGTCGGTGTGGCTGCCGGTCACGGACGCAGGCGACGGCGGGCGGGCGGAGGACTCGGGGAACGCCACGACGGCCACATCATGGTAGACGCCCAACCTCGTGAAGGGCGCGGGTAGCGGGGCTTGCAGGTCGCCGGGGCCGTCCACCTGCAGCTCGGACGAGACCAGCATCCTGGCGGCGGCCTCCTTGTCGACCCACGCGCCGCCGAACGCCCAGCCGTCCACGATGCTGGCGCTCATGGTCATGCCCGCCCTGCCGGCCAGCCGGGCGGCCTCGCCGAACCAGTCGGCCCACGCAGGCCCCAGCATGGGCGGCTCCGCCGGCAGCGGCATGCCCGACGAGTTGAGCGTCTGCATGTGCATGACGCCGCCGATCCCCTTCTCGTGCATGGCGGCGATGTCCCGGGCCATGCCCTCCTTGCCGCCATAGCCTCCTTCGAACCACCAGAAGACCCACGGCCGCGCCTTCATAGGCGGATTGGCGAAGCCGGCCCCCAGATCCGGCGCCGGTGAGCCATGCGCGGCAGGCAGGCAGACGGCCACGGCCGACAGCAGGGCGGCAAGGCGATGGTGCAGGGTCATCGTGGTGGCTCCTCTCGGGCACGGCGCACGAACCGGAAGGCGGCGTTCCGACACATGGTACCGGGCGTCGGTGAGAGAGCGGCTCGGCCCGGCCGCGGTCGCGCAGATGACGGTCGCTCTGAACTGAGCGAAGCACGGTACCGGCGCGTTTCCTGGACAGCGCAGGATGGGGCCCTGGCTCCGCCGGTAGCCCCCCATATGACGCAGCGCGGCGACGGCGGTGGGCAGATGCTGCCATCAGCGGCCGACCGGCCGCACCTCCTCCCGGTGAACCGGGGTGTGGTCGGATCCAGGACAACGGCGCCGACCAAGCGAACAGCAGGCGCTCGCCCGTTGCAGCCCGGTTCGCGTTCACGTTGATGCGGTGCGGAGCGCGGCCCATACGACCCATGAGACCTGCGGGACCCATGGGCCGGCGGCCTCGGATTGGCGGTACCGGGGTTGCTTCCTGGTACGTCCTGCTGGGATTCGCGTTATGATTGGGTGATAGGATCGTCTTGCGCTGCCTCTGCAACACGACTGGTGCGGAGATCGCCCATGCATGCGCCTGGTACGGCGCCCGTTACGCTGGTGTACGCGGACCTTGCCGGCAGCACCGCCGGCTGGCGCGAGCATGGCCCGGGCTTCGGGGCCTCCATCGCAGCCATGCACGCGGTGGCCCGTGAACACGCCGAGGCCCGGGGCGGCGACTATGTGAAGAGCACGGGAGACGGCTTCATCCTGGCGTTCCCGTCGCCGCTCTTCGCGGTGATGTGCGCGGCCGAGATCCAGCGTGAGGTCCTTTGCGGCGAGAGGTTCGCGGCCGGGCCGCGTCTGGCGCTTCGGGTGGGCATCCACACCGATACGCCGACAGTGGTGGACGGCGAGTACACGGGTTTCGCCATGTGGCAGGCCCAGCGCGTGATGGACGCCGCCCAGGGCGCGCAGATCCTCATGTCGGAGACAACCTACATCCTGGCGAAGCGCGATGTCTCGGCCGCGCACGACTGCTCCTGCGAACCCCTGGGCAGCTTCCAGCTGCGGGACCTGCTGGAGCCGATCGCCCTCTACCGCGTCATTGTGCCGGGCGTGCCGCTCAGCGATCACCCGCCGCGCGTCATGCCCGCCGGATCGCACAACCTGCCGGAAGAGGAGAGGCCTTTTATAGGGCGAACCCGGGAGGTAGCCGAGGTGGCCGGCCTGCTGGCGCACGAGGGGACGCGGCTCGTGACCATCACGGGGATCGGCGGGATCGGGAAGTCGCGGCTCGCCAAGCAGGCCGCCGCCCGGCGGATCGACGACTACCCCGACGGCGTCTGGCTGGCAGACCTGGAGGCCGCCCGCACCCGCGAGGACGCCGTGGCGGCGATCCGTGCGGCCCTGCCGGTGGAGACAGGACCCGACTTCCCCGGCGCCGGGCGCAACGGAGCCCTGGGCTCGGCCCGGTTGCTGCTGATCCTGGACTGCTTCGAGCGGCTCGAGCCCCACGCAGCCCTGGTCGATGACCTGCTGCGTGCGGCGCCGAGCATCAGGTGCCTGGTCACGAGCCGTTGTGTGTTGGGACTGCCCCGCGAGTTCGAGTACCCACTCCAGCCCATGGACGCGGCCGCGGGTGACGACGGCGCCGAGCCGGGCGACGCCATGGCGCTCTTTGCCGAGGCCGCCTCCCATGTGGTGCACGACTTCACGATCACTCCGGCGAACAGGCCCATGGTGGCTGGGCTCTGCCGCGAACTGGAGGGGATTCCGCTCTGCCTCGTCCTCGCTGCGGGCCGCCTGCGGCAGATGAGCCTGCCCGAGCTGACCGCTGAGGTTCGCACGCACCGGTTGGCCGTGCTGAAGCGCCGCGTGCCGGGCGCCGACCGACACGGGGCCATGCGCGACGTGGTGGCGGCGTCCATCGAGTTGCTGCAGCCCGAGACGCGCCGCCTGCTGGAGCAGGTGAGCCTCTTCCAGGGCGGGTTCTTTCAGGACGACGCCGCGGCCGTCTGCACGTTCGACGATGGGATCGACCTGCTCGACGGGCTCGCGTCGCTACGCGAGAACTCGCTGCTCCACGCCCAGGTCGTGGATGATCGCACGCGGTACCGGCTGCTGGACACCGTTCGCGAGTACGTTGTCGGCGCGACGGCCCCAGGCGACGAGGCCATCGAAGCGAGCCGGAGGCGCCATGCCGAGCGTTACGCCGCGCTGGCGGCCTCGATCGGCATGGCGATGAACGGCGGGCGCTGGGCCGAGGCGATGGCGCACGTCCGACGCGAGAGCGCGAACCTCCGGGCGGCCGTGGGCTACGCCGCCGGCGCGCAGTCGCCTGAGCTGCTCATGGCCTTCGGCGGCACACTGGCCCGCATCTACTTCGAGGCCGGGCTCTGGGACGACTTCGCGCGGCTCGTGGAGGCCGCCGGCCCGGCGGCCGAAGCGCTCGGCCGCGAGGATGTGGCCAACCAGCTCCTGGGCCTGCGGGGCGCCCGGGCGGCGAGGCAGGGCGATGCCCAGGCTGCCCGCGCCCTCTGGGAGCAGCGCGTGGAGCGCGCCCTGGCCGCCGGCGACGTGCCGGGCGCGGCCGATAACCTCTTCGACCTCGCCAACCTTGCGCGCGAGGCGGGCGACCACTCCGGCGCCAGGAGGCTCCTCCGGCGGGCGATGGGCATCGTGCGCAACTACCGCGACACCGGACTGCTCGGGACAGCGTTTGCCGTCCTGGCAGGCATGAGGTTAGCCGAGGGTGCGCCACGCGAGGCCGTTCGGGCGGCGGATCGCGCGGCGCGGGCCGCACAGGCCAGCGGCGATGTGGAGGCGCGGCTCTACATCCAGACCAGCGTCGGCCGGGTCTACCTTGAGGCCGGCGACGAGCGCCGGGCCGAGGCGGCGTTGCGCGAGGCCATTGGGCTCGCCATGAACGGCGACCGCGACCTGGCGCTCATCGGCGCGCTGATCGACCTGGGCCGCCTCCACGAACGCGGCGGCCGTCCCGAGAGGGCGGCCAGGGCGTATGCCGCCGCTGCGAGCATACGGCCCGGCCTTCCCTGCGCACGCACCGCGCTGGCGCACAGCGCACTGGACCGCTTCCGGCGGTCCTTGACGGACCCGCGGATCGTCTCCCTCCTCGATGAGGCCCGGGAAACGCCGTGGCAGCAGTCTGTGGCATCTCTGCTAGCCGACCCCGGCCGGGAGACCTGGCCGGGACCAATCACAGGGAGAGTGCAATGAGATCCACCTACATCGGTTGGGACCCGCGGGAGAGCCGCTGGGCGCCCGACGACCTGCTCTGGACCCACAACGGCGGATGGGACGACGTGGACGGCCTGCTGACCGACCCCGTGGCATGGATGGCCGACATCACCTACGAGGTGGGTCCTCGTGCGAAGCTGGCTCCGAGCCCGCCCACCATCATCGCGCGGTACCGCATCCCCGCGGAGCCGCAGCGGCCGGAGCAGGGCCCGGTGACCATCGCGGGCGCCAATATGTCTGACATCATCATGCTGCAGGTGACGCCCGACCCGCCGAACCCCGATGCGCCCGTCGCCATTCCCGGAAGCGCGGAGGCGGACTGGCGCATGAGCGCCACCTACTGCGCGTCAGACGGCGGCGCCTACATCCACTTCCCGGTGCGGCGCACGGATCCCGCGGCCATCGCCCCGTTCCTCCGCGAGATGCTCAGGAGCCCACAGGCGCTCATCGACCAGATCAACAGATGGCCGAACCTCTACGAGTACGACGGCGACGCCGGTGAACCCGTGCCGATCCCCACCGACGGCACTCAACGGGAGCGGTACTGCATCGACTACTCGGACCTGGCGGTGGTGATCCAGGCCGGCTGCGTACCGGCGGGCGCCTTCCCGGCCTGCTGCAAGGTAACGGCATCGGCCTGCACCGGCAGCATCTGCCAGCCAGGCTACACCAAAACGGTGAACGGCATCCTCTACCTCTGCTACAACAACATTCCGGGTTAGGCCGCGAAGCAGGCGTGGGCGGCGATGGGTGGCGCGAAGCCGCCACCCACGTCGCCTTCGACGCGGCTTTGGGCCATGCCGCGCTCGTGCGTCTGCGTGGTCGGCTACGCCCGGCGCGATTTCGGCGCCTTGATGTATCGGCGCAGGTCGTTCGGCCTGAAGGGCCGACATGGTTCAGCGCCGCCCTCGCGCCGTTGTCACGGTACGGCAGCCCTGACGCGTTCGCGAAGGCCGGACGAGCGGCGAACCTTGCCAGGTCGTTGCCGCACCGGGCGAGCGACCCAATGAAACCGTGCGACGGCTTCATGGTGTAGTAGCGATGGGTGGGCAGAACCGGCGCGGGTTCCCGCGAAGGGCAGATCGGACGGGTCGTTGGCGTTGGCGTTGGATTCCACCCGACAAACATCTGGCGATGCCTGAAGGAGGTGGACGAATGACGCGCCTGCTGGCTCTCCTGGTTCTGCTTAGCCTGCCCGCTGCCGCGGTCGGCGGCCGGTCGACACACAACCTGAACGACCCTGAGCTGACCTTTGAGCACGTCTGGCGGTCCATTGACCGGAACTACGGGCAGTTCGCCGTCAAGAACGTCGACTGGGCGATGCTCTACCGAATCTACCGTCCGCAGGTCACGCCCAAAACGACAGACGAGGAGCTGTGGGACGTCCTGGTCACGATGCTGGGCACCCTGAACGACGCGCATGTTGCCCTGAGCGACGGGAAGCGCCGCATCTGTGGCGGCAGCACCGAGGCGCTCACCCATGCCAGGGACTTCTCGCTCGACCTGGTGAAGGCCCGGTACCTGCACGGGAAGTCGTCCAGTTCCCGAGGTGGCACGTTCACCTCCGGCTGGCTGACGGATCGGATCGGCTATCTCCATATGGCCGACTTGAAGGGCGGAAACGAGCCGACCGCGCAAGCCATTGATGCATTCATAGGCGAGTTCGCGAGCGCCACGGCACTGGTCATAGATGCGCGGGACAACCCTGGTGGCGACAACCAGAACGATGGGATCGTGGCGAGCCGCTTCGCCGATCGCCGGCGGCAGTGCATGCAGTCCCAGACGCGCTACGGTCCGAAACACAGCGATCTCTTGCCTACGGAGTACAGGGACGTCGAGCCGAACGGCCCAATCCAGTTCACCCGGCCGGTTGTTCTGCTGACCCACCGGCATACCGCCAGCGGTCCCGAAGGGTTGACGCTCGCCATGCGGGTGCTGCCCCACGTGACCGTCGTCGGCGATCTGACGTGCGGGGCCCTGTCGGCGCAGTTCCCTGAACGCCTTCCGAACGGCTGGACGCTCTGGGTCGCGTTCAAGGTGACCAGAGACCACGAGGGTACCTGCTGGGACGGGGTCGGCATCCCCCCCGACCTCCGGGTCCTGAACACGCCGGCGGAGATTGCGGCAGGGACGGACCGGCAACTCGAGTTCGCGCTTCGGTTGCTGGAGCGGGGCGCGCCGGCTCCGCAGGACGAGAGCGTCAGCCTGGCCCACCTGAGGACCTCGCTCGTTCGGGAGTACGCCCGCGGCGCGCGCGGCCAGGGCGTCGAGGCCGCCGTCGCCGCCCTGAAACGGGCCCGCGCAGCTTCATCGGCCACCTGTTTCTTCGGCGTGGACGAAGCGATGCAACTGGCCACTCAGTACCTCGGGAGGCGGCAGTACCGCGAGGCGATCGGCCTGCTGGAGGCCTGCCGCGAGGAGTGCCCACGCCTGGCGGCCACGTACGCCATGCTGGCCCAGGCCCGGTTGGGTACCGGCGACGTGGCGAAGGCTGAGGCCGCGCTGGCGCAGGCGGCAAAGGTCGAGCCGATGTACCCCTGGGAGCCGGCGCAGATCGAGCGTGCCAAGTCTGCCCTCCGCAAGGCGAAGCTGGGATCCGCCGCCACGATCTTCGGGCGGGCCCTGGCCGACGGAGGCATCGCGGCCGCGGACAAGACGCTCCAGGAACTGCAGGCCCGACGGGACACGGGACCGGTCTTCGACGAGACCGACTTCACCGCTCTGGGCTATCAGCTTCTGCAGGCGGGCAAAATCGAGAGCGCCGTCTACGTGTTCGACAAGGCCGTCCGGCTCTACCCGGACTCCTGGAATGCGCACGACAGCCTCGGCGAGGCACTGCTCAAGGCCGGCCGCAAGGAGGAGGCGATCCAGCATTACCGGAAGTCGGTCGAGCTGAACCCGCGCAACCAGGGAGCAAAGAAGATCCTGGACGGACTGGCGGGCTAGGCTCTCCGGGGAAGCGCGGCTCCGCCCGATGGACGTCGTGACGCGGTGACTCCGTGACCTCCCGGCGTCTCGACCCGCGGGGTCTTGGCGCCCCGACGGAGCCGGAACGACGCCTGCTCACGCCACGCCCGGCGTGACAAACCCCGGCCTGCTGCAAGGCGTCCGCCTCGCCCTGCACGGGCAGCATCTGCCGGCCGGGCTACACCAAGACGGTGAACGGCATGCTTGACCTCTTCTACAGCAACATGCCGGGCCAGGATCGGAGCCGCGAGGGCGGCCGGTCGCCGGTTCGGACCGGCGCGTCGGGCCGGCCGGCCGCCCTCTGCACAGGGCCCGGCCTTCTGGATGCCGAATGCTCCGCCGGCCGACGTATAGCCGGTACCATAGCAGCATGCCCGCGAGTGGGCTGGATTTGGGAGGCCGCCATGGTTCCGCTCATCGTCATCGCCGTTCTGCCGGCCGCGCTGCTTGCGGCGCAGGCCGCCCCCACGCGGGAGCAGGTGATCGACACCGTCATGAAGCCCTACACGGGTCCGACTGTCCGAGGCGTGGACCGCTCCACCCTCACCGGGAAGGTCATGTGCGGCTACCAGGGCTGGTTCACCGCGCCCAACGACGGGGCCGGCCGGGGCTGGTTCCACTGGGGACGCGGCGATATGCGGCCCGGCTCGGTCACCGTGGACCTCTGGCCCGACGTGAGCGAGCTGGACGCCGATGAGCGCGTCGATACCGCCTTCCGCCATGCCGACGGCCGCGTGGCGCAGGTCTTCAGCTCCTACAACCGCAAGACCGTGCTGCGGCACATGCGCTGGATGCGCGACTACGGTATCGACGGCTCCTTCGTCCAGCGCTTTGCCGGGGAGACCATGCACGCGCTGGGGCTGCGGCAGTCCACCACCGTGCTGGGCGCCTGCCGCGAGGGATCGAACCTCTACGGCCGCACCTACGCAGTGATGTATGACCTCTCGGGCCTGGGCGCGGGGCAGATGGAGCGCGTGAAGGACGACTGGCGCCTGCTCTTCGAGCGGATGCGCATCACCAAGGACCCGGCCTACCTGCGCCACAAGGGGAAGCCGGTCGTGGCCGTCTGGGGCGTCGGCTTCAGCGACAACCGCAAGTACACGCTGGCCGAGTGCCGCTCCCTGGTGGAGTTCCTGAAGACCGACCCGCAGGTCGGCCGCTGCACTGTGATGCTGGGTGTCCCGACCTACTGGCGCAGCCTGAACCGCGACAGCCTGGCCGACCCGGCGCTGCACGAGGTCATTGCGCTGGCGGACATCGTCAGCCCCTGGATGGTGGGCCGCTACGGGACGGTGGAGGACGCCGCCCGCATCGGCCGCGAGGTCTTCGCGCCGGACCTCGAGTGGTGCCGCGCCAAGGGTCTCGACTACCTGCCCGTGGTCTTCCCCGGCTTCAGCTGGCACAACATGATCCCCAGCAGCAAGCAGGACCAGATCCCCCGCCGCGGCGGCAAGTTCCTCTGGTCGCAGTACGTCGTAGCGAAGAAGGCCGGCGCAACCATGGTCTACCAGGCCATGTTCGACGAGGTGGATGAGGGCACAGCCATCTTCAAGTGCACCAACGACCCGCCGGTGGGCGAGTCGACCTTCGTCACCTACGAGGGCCTGCCGTCGGATCACTACCTATGGCTCGTGGGCCAGGCGGCCAAGATGGTGCGCGGCGCCGCGCCGGCCAATGACGAGATGCCGAAGCGGTAGGCTGGGGACCGGACTCGCCTGCCATGAAAGGCGCGAAGTCGCCCTTCGGCGACTGGGCGACCGCGGTGCGGCTGATCGGACACAAGCCACGCCCGACAGGGATTCCGCGATGCCGCTGTTTCGTGTATCATACGTCCATGGCTACTAAGACAGTGACCCTCACCTTCGATGCCTACGAACTCCTCCGCCGGGCCAAGCGCACGCCCGGCGAGTCCTTCTCGTCTGTTGTGAGGCGGGCGCAGTTCCCTGAGGACTCGATCAGCGGTGCAGAGGCGCTGGAGTGCGCTCCCGCCAGCCCGCTGAACGTGCCGCCCGTAGCAGCCCCCATCGGCGTCGCGGAGATCCTCGATATCGTGCGCGAGGGCCGCGAACGTGAGGCGGCCTGCCGGTAGCGGTGCAGCCCGGCAACGGAGCGATCAATAATGGCGACCCTACCGAACACCCATCCCGGCAAGGTTTTGCGTGAGGAGTTCCTGAGGCCGCTCGGCATCACTCCGTACCGCCTGGCCAAGGAGATCGGCGTGCCGCAGACGCGGGTCTCAGGAATTCTCGCGGGCAAGCGGGCCATCAGCGTCGATACCGCGGTGCGGCTGGCCCGGTACTTCGGAACGACGCCGCAGCTGTGGCTGAACCTGCAGGTCCAGTTCGACCTCGAGGTGCGACTTTGCGGGTCCGTCGTGTATGACCGCATTGCCCCCTACGCCGAACTGGCGGTCCGGGATTATGCCGCGAGGACGAGGGACCTCCCTGAGAGCTCGATCACCGGTGCAGAGGCGCTGGAGCGGCTGACGCGCAAGATGGCCACGCGCCAGAACATCGTAGACGACGAGACGCTGGTCAGACTCGATGAGGCGCAGCGCAACCCACCGACGTCGGATTCGACCTGAGCCTGAACCGTTCTCTTCGCGGTTCGCGCGAACTACCTCCTCCCGGGGCCGGCCCTGAATCATCTCCCCCTTTCGTCGCAAAATCGTCTCCTGCCGCCCTTCCGGTTTTGGGCTTCTCGGCACAGTAATAGAGTGCCGGACATCACCGGGAATGGAGGCACGAGACGATGAGCGCATCTGTACAGACGACCCACAGCAGCCAGAGCCGATCCGCCGCCGATCCAGTGAGCGGAGTGCAGGCCGCGGCCGCCGAGGCCGGCCGGGCGCTGGAGCGGGCCAGGGATGCCCGCAAGGCCAGGAACGACCTCGATGCCGTGGTTGAGGCCCTTCTAGCCGAGCGTGAGTTGGCCGCGGCCGATGACGACCGCACCAATGTGCGCGCGCTTGAGGACGCGATATGCAAGGCCAGGCAGACACGAGCCGCCCTGCTCGGTTCGGCCGGCAAGCCCGACCCCGGTGTCGACGCCGAGGCGACCGCTCCCCCGAGCCGCGAGGAGCGCAAGGCCGTCTCCGAGAGGGCGCTGGCGAAGATCGCCGCCCTGGGCGAGGAGTGGAACGCACTGGCCGCCGCCGGGTTCAGCAGCCCCGAGACCGGCATCAACCGGCCCGGACTGCTCCGCGCTCGCGGCATCCTCTGCGGCGTGGCGGCGGTGGTCGCCCGCGCCGTGGACGAGGGAGCCGACGGCGCCGCCCGCGATGCCGCCGAGCCGCTGATGGCCGAGATCGCCGACCGCATGGCCGCTGCCGGTGAACCGTGGCAGGCGCCCGACCCCGCCATGCTCCCCGCGCTGGGCGGGTCTGCGGCCCCAACCGGTCGCCTGGAGCGGCTGGCGCAGGCCTACGAGCTGGGTGCGCAGGCGCAGGAGGCCTGGAATCGGTACCTGCTGATCCGCGGGGACCTGAACGGTAGCCGGAAGGGCCTGCTGGATCACATCGCGGCCGCGCAGGGATTGCTGAACCGGGCGCTCCGGGGTTGCTCCGTTTCGGATGTCCTCCAGAACACGCTCTACACCGATCTGGAGGGCGAGGCGCGCCGCGAGCAGTTCTTCCTGAGCCACCTATCGTCCAACTCCAGCGAGGCCGAGGCGAGGGAGCTGGCGGAGGAGCTGCCGCAGGCCCTGGCGGCCGCGGAGGCCACTGCGACCGAAGGGCGGGCCGCCGATACAAGAAAGCAGCGGCGGGCGCGGGCCGTGGAGGCCACGATGCGCCTGCTCACCGCCAAGCCCGACCTGGGGAGCCACGAGCACAGGCTTGCGGCCGACCGGGCCGAGCTCCTGCCGCTGCTGCAGGAGATGCTGGACTCCGGCGAGCCGGCGTCCAGCCGCCAGGTCCGCGATGCGCTGGTGATGCACGGCCCGGCGCTCCTTGAAGCCGAGCCCGAGGTGGCCGCGGTCCTGGCCGAGGTGCTGAAGGAGCGCGAGCGGCGCGGCATCGGCGCCGAACCCGAGCCCGAGGCGGAGGAGCCGGAGCCCACCGACGAGGAGATGCTCCAGATGACGGCCGAGGTGACGCCGCGCGTTGAAGGCCGTTCGGTGCTGCTGCTCGGCGGCACGCCGCGCAAGCGCCTCTGCGAGCAGATTGAGCGCGCGCTGAAGTGCTCCGAGGTGATCTGGCCGCCCAGCAAGAAGAGCGACTCGCCCAGCCGCCACGAGCCCGACGTGCGGCGCGCCGATGTGGTGGTTCTCATCAAGAACTTCGCACGGCACGGCACCGCCGACATGGCCCGCGACGTGACCCGCGAGACCGGCGCCGACTTCCTGATGCTCCCCAGCGGCTACGGCCTGAACCAGGTGATCTTCCAGCTCCACCGCTACTTCTCGGGCAGGCGGTGCGAGGCCGAAGCGTAGCGCCCGTAGCGGCAGGCAGGCGGCGCCACACCGAATGCGCGTGGCGCCGCCGGCCCACCGGTGCAGATTGACACTGGCCTGCACAGCGGGTACCCTCTTGTCGCATTGTGGTATGACCAGAACCGAACAGAGGATCACTGGAGGAGACAGGAATGCCCGCCGCCGACCGTGCCGCAGCGTGGCTCCGCGACGCGATCGCGAGAGGTGATTTCCCGGCTGGAGCGTGGCTCCCGGCAGAGCGGGATCTGGTGGAGCAGATCGGGGTTGGGCGTCCGGCAATCCGGGAGGCGATCGCGGCACTGCTGCGGGAGGGCATCCTGGAGCGTCGCCCGGGCGGGCGTCCCCGCATCGCTTCGTGGGCGGCAGGCTCCTATGGGCGGCCATCGACGGCTGCCGCCGGTCGCTTCGTCGTCGCGGCGGTCATTCCACAGCCGCCGACCTACACGATCGCCCACGCCATTCAGGCCGGCCTCAGCAGGGCGCTCAACGGCTCGAACCGGCGCCCGAGCTTGTTGGTCTACGACTCGTACCTTGCGGGGCCGCTCGACCCTGCATTGGGCGTCCATCCGGAGATCGAGGCGTTCCACAGGGCGGAGACCGAGGGCGCGCAAGGCGTCGTAGTATGGGCCTGCGGAGCCGACGGGGCCGAGGAGACGCTCCTCAGGATGCAACGGTCCGGCATAGCCGTCGTCTTCGTCGACCATCGACCGAAGAGCCTGGCATTCGATTTCGTGGGTGTGGAGAACCGATCGGGTGTCCGGGCCGCGGTGGAGCACCTCCACGCGCTCGGGCATCGGCGCATCGCCTACCTGTCGCATCCCGATCGCGTCTCGGCGGTCGTTGAGCGCGAAGAGGGATACACCGAGGCGCTCCACGACCTCGGGCACCGGGCTGACCCGGCGATGCTCTACCGGGGCGGGCGCTCGCTCGCGGTCCGCGCCCGCGAGGCCCTCGAGCAGTTCATGGCCCATCCGACGCCACCTACTGCGGTCGTCTCGGTCAACGACCTCCACGCCTTTGAGGTCATCGGGGCGGCGCAGGAACGCGGGCTGAAGGTGCCCGACGACCTCAGCGTCGTGGGCTTCGACGATGCCGAGCAGTTCTCGCCCCACCCGTCGGTGCTGACCACGGTGCGGCAACCATTCCGCGAGATCGGGTACCGCGCAGGGGAGCTACTGCTCAGGCGCATCTCCGAGCCGTCGTCTCCGAACGTTGTCAGGATACACACGTTGCTGGCGCCCACACTTTCTGTACGTACTACGACGGCCCGGCCTCACTGACGGTCTTGCGCCGACGGCTCAGTAACAGGCGCCGGCGAGCCCGGTGCATTTCGCGGGTAGCCGGGCCCATTGAGCCCGAATGACGGCCGCACGGCCATACACCATAGGAGCCACTGAAGCTATGCGACGCAACACAGCTTTCACCCTGATTGAGCTGCTGGTCGTAATCGCCATTATCGCCATACTGGCAGCGATCCTCTTCCCCGTCTTCGCAAAGGCGCGGGAGAAAGCCCGGCAGACGGCGTGCGTGTCGAACGGGAAGCAGGTCGGCGCCGCGCTACTCCTCTACACCCAGGACTATGACGAGGCGCTTCCTGCCGGCCTCGTGTCGGCGGCCTACCCGACCCCCGGCCCATCAACGGGACTGGGCATGGGCTGGGCCGGGCAGATCGCATCCTACGTGAAGAGCGTCCAGGTCTTCAGCTGCCCGAACGACAGCATGATGTCGAACGGGCTACCGACCGTGTCCTATGGCCTGAACCAGTTCGCCGCCGCACAGCGCCTGGCGCGCTTCGTGGCTCCTGCTACCACGGCCCTGGTGTTCGAGATCGGCGGCTGCTCCGCGAGCATAGGCTTGCCGGATGAGGGCGTCTCGACCACCAGTTCCGCGGCGTACCCGCTCTCCCCCGTCGGCACGGGCTATCCCGGCTGGGCGCTGCCGGCCTTTGACCCCATTGTGAATGACTACGCCAATGTGGCCGATTGCTCGTCGAAGCCGTGCACCCTCAACCCGAACCCGACGGCGATCGTTGCGACCGGAGGCGCCGGCGCGCGGCACGACCCGCATCCCGGCATCCCGGCGGGCATGTCGATGTACCTGCTGGCCGACGGCCATGTAAAGTTCCTTCGCGTGGAGTCGGTGGCGGCCAACTGGGCTCCCGTCAGCAACACGGCACTGGGCAACCTGGCAGCGACCTTCGCCCTGTGGTAGGCTAACGCCCGGCCGGAGGGAATGGATGAGAGCCATATCAGCCCATGCCGAGGCGGTACTGAACGATCCGCGGCTCATCGCCGCCTGGGACCGCGGCGTCGCCCGCCTTGAGCAGGTCGGCGCCCCCGACGGCGCGTCGCGGCCCTTCGTCCTCTGGGGCGCCTATGGCACGTCGGCTACCGACCCCATGGCGGAGCCGGAGAGGTGGCTCGCCGAGGCGCTGGAGGATCTGGCCGCGCAGGCCGAGCGCCTCCTGGACGAGGAGGTGTTCCGCCCGCTCTGCGTGGAGTTCGGGCCCTACGGCGTCCACTTCATCGACCGCCTGTTCGGTGCGCAGGTGCACTTCCACGAAGGCCAGTGGTGGTCGAAGTGCCTCGATGCCCCCGTGGGCACGCTGCAGACCCCCGACCTGCGGGACGACCCGACCTGGGAGGCTACCCGGCGCGTGGCCGAGGCCTTCGTCCGCGCCGGGGTGAGCGTGCCGGTCCTGGGCCTGCCCACCCTCAGCAGCGCCCTCAACGTGGCAGTGAACCTCTATGGCGAGGCGTTCCTCATGGCGTTGCAGGCCGGTCCCGAAGCCGCCCGGCGCGACCTGGCGACGATCAACGACCTCCTGCGCACGCTCCATGGCTGGTACCGGAGCGCCGTGCCGCCGAGCCGCCTTCAGCAGGTCGTGGCGGCGCAACGGCTGCAGCCGCCGGGGTGCGGGCAGATCTGCGGCTGCAGCACCGCCCTCGTTTCCGCGCGGACCTATGCGAACCTCATCGCGCCGCACGACGCCGCGCTCCTCGGCGACTATGCGCGCGGCGGGATGATCCACCTCTGCGGCGCGCACACACAGCACGTCGGCACGTGGAGCGCCATGCAGCAGCTCCGAGCCGTGCAGCTCAACGACCGGGCCGCCGCCGACCTGGAGGCTTACTTCAATCGCCTCCGTCCCGACCAGGTGATCTACCTGAACCCCTGCGACGAGATGCCCCTCGAGCAGGCCCTGGCGATTACGGGCGGCAGGCGCCTCGTCGTGGTGGCCGATGGGCTCGGCGGAGCGGCGCCGCATTGAACCGGCGTGCGGCGCTCAAGGCCATGGTCCTGGCATCCCTGCCCGGCGTGGCGGGCTGCGGATCGCGGCGCGACGGCAAGGTCGTCATCCGCTTCTGGAACGGGTTCACGGGCCCCGACGGCGGCACGACGCTCACGCTGGTCAGGCAGTTCAACCGGGCGAACCCCGGGATCGACCTCCGGATGCAGCGTATCGAATGGCCCGTCTACTACCGGAAGCTCTACGTCGCGGGCCTGGGAGGGCGCGCGCCGGAGGTCTTCGTCCTCCATACCGACTCATTGCGCCGCTTCGCTGAGGCGGGGATGGTCCGGCCCATCGACGACCTGGTCGGGACCGCATTCCCGGTCGCGGATATCGACCAGAACGTCTGGCGAGCCGCGCAGCTCGGCGGCAAGCACTACGGGCTGCCCATCGACGTGCACCCGCTCTGCCTCTACTACAACCGCCGGCTCCTGCGCGAGGCGGGCTTCGAGCGGCCTCCCACCGACCTGGCCGAGTTCCTCGCCGTCGCGCGCCGCATCACGCGGGCCTCCCGCGACCCCGAGGGTGTCCGCTGGGGCTTCTCCATCTCGAACCCGTCGCCCACGGTCTACTCGGTCATGCGGCAGTTCGGCGGCGAGGTCTTCACCTCGGACTACAGCCGCTGCACACTGGCGGCGCCCGCGAACGTAGCCGCCCTGCAGCTCCTGGCCGACCTGATCCACAAGGAGCGCGTGGCCGCACCGTTCATGGACTTCGACCCCTGGGTGGGCTTCCGGCAGGGCAAGGTCGGCATGACCTGGAACGGTATCTTCATGCTGCCGGACCTGCAGAAGCAGAAGGACCTCGACTTCGCCGCCGCACCCGTGGCCTGCCTCGGCAAGCGGCCCGCCGTCTGGGGGAACACGCACAACTTCTGCCTCCGGGCCGGGCTGGCGCCGCGGGAGGCCGAAGCGGCGTGGAGGTTCATCCGCTTCTACTCGGACCACGCCCTGGACTGGGCGGAGGCCGGCCAGGTGCCCGCCCGCCGGAGCCTGCGCGCGTCGCGGCGGTTCCGCGACATGGCGGTCCAGAGCCAGTGCGCCGCCGAAGTGCCCTACGTCACCTATATGCCGCAGATCCCGTTCCTCTTCGAGTTCCAGACGGAGCTGGACCTGGCGGTCGAGCGCGCCCTGCGAGGCACGGCGACCGCCGCCGAGGCCCTCGCCACGGCCGAGGCCAACGTGAACAAGATCATCGCCCGACGCAGCGCCGAGGGCGCGGCCGAGGTGCGGCGATGACCGGAAGGAGGCGGCAGGACTGGCTGGGCTACCTGTTCGTGGCGCCCTACCTGCTCCTGTTCGGGGCGTTCCTCGTGGGCCCGCTCCTCTACGGCCTGCGCCTGAGCCTGTTTCGCTGGGAGATGCTGAACGCCACGCCGCCCGCGTTCATCGGCCTGGGCAACTACCGCGAGGCCTTCTCCGACCCCAACTTCTGGAAGGCGCTCTGGGCCACGCTGCGCATGGTGGTCTGGATCACTCCCTGCACGGTCCTGCTCGCCCTCTTCACCGCCCTCGGCCTCCACTCGCTGCGGGGGCGCCGCCAGGGTCTCTACCGGGCGGCCTACTTCGTGCCGACCATGCTCACGATCACCGTGGTCGGCATCCTCTGGCGCTGGTTCTACCACCCCGACCTCGGCCTCTTCAACTCCTGCCTCCAGGCCTGGTTCGGCCTCAAGGCCCCCTGGTTCTCCGACGCGGCCTGGGCCACCGCCGCCATCGTCATCATGACGGTCTGGTGGACCATGGGCGGGCCCATGGTGATCCTGCTGGCCGGGCTGCAGGGCGTCCCGGTCCAGTACGCCGAAGCGGCAACGCTGGACGGCGCCGGGCCGCTGCAGCGCCTCTGGTACGTCACGCTCCCGATCCTCCGTCCCGTGCTGCTCTTCACGGTGGCCCTGAACACCATCGGCGCGTTCCAGATCTTCGGCCAGACCTACCTCGTCACGCGGGGAGGCCCCGAGTACGCCACGCGGACGCTCGTGCATCTGATCTACGACACGGCGTTCCAGAACTACCGCCTGGGCTACGCCGCGGCGCTCAGCTGGCTCATGTTCCTCCTGATCGGCGCCTTTGCCGTCATGCAGTTCAGGATGCTGCGAGAGCGATGAAGACACCGCGACGCTTCGGGTCACGCCCCGACCGGGCCAAGCCGGCGGGCATGGGCCGCCTGACGCTGCTGGAGGCGGCGATGCTGCTGGGCGGCCTGCTCTTCCTCGCCCCCATCGCCATCATCGTCCTGACCGCCCTGAAGCCGGACAGCGAGATCGTCCACTTTGGGTCGATCCTCCCGCGCCATGCGACGCTCGCCAACTTCGGCCGGGTGCTGGCCACGCCGGAGGAGTTCCCGATCGCGCGGTGGTTCGCGAACAGCGTGCTGGTCTCCGGCGCGACGTCGCTCCTGGTCGTCACCGTCGACGCGCTGGCCGCCTACGGGCTGGCGCGCCTCAACCTGCCCGGCAAGCGCTGGGTCTTCGGCCTGATCGTGGCGACGCTGATGGTGCCGGGGCAGATCCTGCTGACCCCCGTCTACCTCCTGCTGGCGTGGCTGGGTTGGCTCGACACCTACCAGGCCCTCATCGTGCCGGCCGGGGCGGGAGCCTTCGGCGTCTTCATGCTCCACCAGTTCTTCCTCGCCATCCCCAGGGACATCGAGGAGGCGGCCATGATCGACGGCTGCTCGCGCCTGCGAATCTTCCTCCAGATCGTGCTGCCCCTGTCCCGCCCGGCGCTGGCGACGCTGGGCATCTTCACGTTCGTGGGCTCGTGGAACGACTTCCTCGGCCCGCTCGTCTTCCTCGACTCCGCGGAGAAGTACACGCTGCCGGTGGGGGTCGCGATCTTCCAGAGCTCCTACTACACCGAGTACGGGCTGACGCTGGCGGCCGGCGTGATCTGCACCCTCCCGATCCTGCTGGTCTTCCTTGCCTTCCAGCGCCACATCATCGAGGGCATTGCCATGTCGGGCCTCAAGGACTAGCCGCATGCCGCGGCCAACACGAAAGGAGAGGCGTACTGATGAGTTCGGGCAGTTCGGAATCGTGTGACTTGACGGTCGCCGGGCGTGTGCCGGGCCGGCCGACGCGCCGCGACCTTCTCCAGGCCTCCGCGGGCCTATTCCTCATCGGAGGGTTACCGGTCGAGATGCCGCCAAAGGCCATCGCCTGGTCGAGCGATGTGCGGCCGGGGCCGGGCCCCAAGGGCGCCGCGATCCTGCCCGACGGGACGATCCTCTGTGCGCGCAGCGTCGCCGCGGCCGGCGCCGTCTTCGTCGAGTGCATGCGAAGCACAGATAAGGCCCGCACCTGGAGCAAGGCCGGCACGATCGTGACGAGGCCGGCCGGAGCCGATCTGGGCGATGGATGCCTCATCCGCACGCGCGACGGCCGGGTCCTCTACTCCTATCGGGACAACCGCGTCAGCGGCGAGGCCGCCGAGTACGCGATCCGCGTCGCCGTCAGCGCCGACGGCGGGGCGACGTGGGCGCCGCACTCCACGGTCACCTCCGGCTCGGGCGCCACCGGCGGCCTCTGGTCATCGTTCCTCCTGGAGACGCGGGCCGGCCTGCAGTGTTACTATGACGACGAGCGGACGCCGTGGCAGGCCGGGCTCGCCAGGCACCAGTGGCTCACCATGCGGACATGGGACGCCGCATCGAAATCGTGGGTGCGGCCAGTCACCGTCAGCCGGGCCCATGATCCCGCCCACCTGAGCCGGGACGGCTCGGCCGCCATTGTGGAGCTGGCGGACGGCCGCCTCCTCTGCGCGCTTGAGTCCGTGGACGTCCGGCCTCCGCACTGCGGCGTGGTAATGGCCGTGACATCGGCCGACGGCGGCAAGACCTGGAGCTGGCAGAACAAGGAGCGAAGCCTGGTCTATCAGCCCGCGGACACCCGCTTCGGCGCGTTCTGCCCGTGGATGGTGCGCGTCGGACCCAACCGCGTGGTCTGCGTCTTCGGTCTGAACGAGGGGCGCGAGAAGCCGATCGCCCCGGGCACGCCGCCGGGCGACCTGGGGCTGGACGTGGCCTGCGTGGAGAGCGACGACGGCGGCCGCACCTGGAGCAAGCCGAAGGTCGTCTATGCCGGGACGCACCGCAACGCCCTGCCGGGCGTGTTCGCGCTCCCCGGCAACGAGGGCATCGTGGTCTGCCAGTGGGTCGACGTGGACCGGGGCTACCTGGTCTGCGAGGGGCGCTTGTAGGGGAGTGTTGCGGGGCCCGCGCGGCGGGATGGCTCGGCGCAGGCCCCGCGAGGGCTACTTTGCGGCGGCGGGGATCAACTGCCCCACCTTCAGGCCCCAGAGCGCGGCGATGCGCTTGGGGATGTCCGTATTGTCCAGCACGCCGCTGAAGCGCTCGGCGCAGGGCCCGTCGGCCAGCAGCGGCACCACGGTGGCGGAGTGGCCCTTGGTGCCGAACGCGACCGAGTACTCGCCGGTGCTGCCCGTGGCCGGGCCGACGATGGCCATGCCGCCGGTCTCGTGGTCGGCCGTGACGATGACGAGCGTGTCGGGGTTCTTGCGGGCGAACTCCAGGGCCTTGCCCACGGCTGCGTCGAAGTCCAGCGTCTGCTTCAGGGCGCCCGGCGCGTTGTTCGCGTGGCAGAAGCTGTCGATCTGCCCTCCCTCGACCATGAGGAAGAAGCCCTTCTTCCGCGCCGAGAGCGCCTCCAGGGCCTTCACGGTCATGTCGGCCACGGAGGGCTCGGGGGCCTCGGTAGTCATGTAGGACATGCTGAAGAGACCCAGCAGCCTCTGGGTCCGTGCGGCGGAGAGCTCGGCGGCGCTCTTCACCACGGTGTATCCCTTGGACCGGGCCTCGGCCAGCAGGTCGCGCTCGTCCTTGCGCTTGCTGCCCTTGGCCGACCTGGGCAGGAAGAAGGCCTCGCCGCCGCCCATGAGCACGTCGATCTTGCGGTCGAGGTACTGGGGCGCGATGGCGTCCTCGTCGCCCCGGGCGCTCTCGTGGGCTCCGAAGCCGGCGGGCGTGGCGTGGGTGATGGTCACGGTGGTGACGAGGCCCACGGCCTTGCCGGCGCCCATGGCCGCCTCGACGATGCTGGTCACGGCCGCGCCGGTGGGCAGGACGCCGAGCATGCCGTTCTTGGTCTTGTTGGCGGTGGCGAGCGCGGTGGCGGCGGCGGCCGAGTCGGTGATGACACCGTAGAGGGCGCCGGGCCCGGATGACTGGGTCTTCACCATGGCGGCATAGCGCATGGCGTCCATGTTGAGGGCCGCGTCGGGCTTGCCGAACGAGAGCCTGGCCAGGCTGGTCTGCGCGAAGCCCATGCCGTCGCCGATGAGCAGGATGACGTTGCGGGGCCTGGGTGCGGCGGAACAAGGGGTAATGCTCAGCGCCAGCAGCGTGGGCGCGAGCCATCGAAGATGCTTCATGGGTTCGGGAATCCTCCTACACAATCATGGCATACGCGTCGGCGTGGGCGTCTGCGCCCGGCCGGCCGGCGTACCGCGGCTCTCACCTGCCGTATGCTCAGGTAGTAATGCTCTGGAGGGCCGCATGCTGAACCGGCGATGGCTGTGGATGGTGGGTCTGGTGGCCTGCTGCGTCGCGGCGCAGGCGGGGGAGCCCGGGGTGGATCGCACCGTTGAGGGCATCATCGCCCGTATGCGGTCGGCGCTGGGGCGTGAGGGGCTGCTCAAGCTCGACGCCGCCACAGTGGACCTGTATGTGACGGCCGCCGATCGTGCCGTCCTGGCCTCGCGGTACTGGCGCTTCACGGCCAACGTACCCGTGCTCGTCTCGGTGATGCGCGCCGTTGAGCAGAAGGTCCCGCCCTTCTGGCTCCAGTCGCGCGGATTCGCCCGCACCGGCCTCCGCGTCCGCAATGAGGAGTATGAGTACGAGGTCTGGCAGAAGTCCTTCCCCGCCGGCGAGGTGGGCTTGGGCATCAACGGGTTCGACCAGCATCGGCCGCACTACTTCGTCTCAGTAGGTCCCCTCAAACCCGGATCGGCGCTTCGGCTCAGCGGCTACTACCCCCGCGACCAGCATCGGTTCGTAATGCATAAGGGCTCGCCTATCTACCACGATTGGCCTGACCTTGTCATTACCGAGTTGCCGGACGCCCTGAAGGGCCAGGCGCTCCTCACCACCATCCGGGGCCGCGCCCGCGAGGCCCACCTGGTGGGCGGCTTCCGCACAACGTCGAATCCCTCCGGCCCGAAGCCCGATCAGCTTCACCTGACGTGGGCCGCCGACCCCGCCACGAGCATCGCAGTGCAGTGGCGCACGGCGCCGAGCGTCCGTGCGGGCCGGCTGCAGTGGCGGCCCGCGGGCTCCGCCTCAGCGTGGCGCATGGCCCGGGCCTCCTCGGACACACTGACCGACTCGCGCATCGTCAACGACCCTGTGGTCCGAGCCTGGCGCGCCGTGTTGCGAGGCCTGCGTCCGGGCACGGCCTACGAGTACCGTGTGGAGGGCTCCGCGGCCACACACCGCTTCCGCACCGCCCCCGCCGGCCCGGCGCCGCTCACCTTCACGTGGCTGTCCGACACCCACAACCAGCCCGCCACCGCCTCGCTCCTGGCGGCGGCCCTGCGGCGCTTCCCGCAGCAGTCCTTCTGCACCGTCTCCGGCGACCTCGTCGGCACCGGCCAGAACCGCGACGACTGGGACCAGTTCTGGCGGCACCTTGCCGCCTATGCACCCGAGCGGCCCGTGGTGCCCAGCATGGGCAACCACGACGCCATCGACGGCCTTGGCCCCGACGGCTACCTGGCCCAGTTCGCGCTGCCCGCCAACGGGGCGCCGTCGCTCCGGCCCGGCCGAAGCTACCACTTCGAGCATTCGGGCCTGCTCTTCATGGCGCTGGACGCCACCGACGTGGTATCGGCGCAGACGGCCTGGCTGGCAGAAACCCTCCGCAAGAGCAAGGCCCGCTGGAAGGTGGCGGCCTTCCACTTCCCGCCCTACTCGCTGGAGGAGGACTACCCCGAAATACGCCGCCAATGGTGCCCGCTCTTCGACCGCTACGGCGTGGACCTGGTGCTCTCGGGCCACGTCCATCGCCTCCAGCGCACCTACCCCATCCGCGCCAACCGCGCCCTGCCCGAGGGCTCCGCGGCGCCCGTCTACCTCATGACGGTAGCCGTGGCCCAGCGCGGCGAGGAGGCGAAGAGGCCGCGGTACGGCTTGGTGAACCTGGAGCCCGGCGTGCCGATCTACCACGCGTTCGAGCTGCGCGGTAGCCGGCTGACGATGCAGGCCCTGGACGCCGACGGCAAGGAGTGGGACAGGCTGGAGATCGCCAAGCCCGCCGGAAGGTAGGACGTCGATAGGACGAACGGGACGGCGGGGTGACCGTGGCCGTCCCCTTTCGACGTTCGAGTTGTCCCTTTCGGCTCCCTACCTGGCGGACGCCTTGCGGTACGTGACCAGGGCTGAGCCGGGGGCCTCCCCGGCGGTCACCCGCAGGTTGGCCAGGGCGGCGCCCGGGAGGATGCGGCGCTCGCCGGTGTCCTCGAAGGTCACCTCGTAGCGGCCGTTGGGGCGGATGCCGCGGAGGGGTAGCTCCTGCGCCTCGGCGCAACCGGCGCGGCGGTAGGCGATGACGTATCCCGCGTCGAGGTCGGCGCGGTGGAACTGGTAGGCGAACCAGCGGCCGGCCTCGGCGGTGTGGGGCAGCGTGTCGTAGAAGTCGCCGAGCACGTAGGGGCGGAGCTTCTTCTGCACCTCAACGCTGCGCCGCACGCCGGCCTCGTTCTCCGGTGCGTGGGCGGCCAGGCAGAAGACGTTGCCGGTGGTGGCGGCGCTGCGGAAGGCGTAGCTCGGCTCCAGGCCGAAGAGGCCGCAGGCGTGGAGCGGCAGCCAGCGGTAGAGGCCCGCGTTCTGGAGCTGGTCGGCGTCGGGGTGGGCGCCCTCGCACTGCAGGTCGCTGTGCCAGAGGGGCAGGCCTCGGCGCAGGGCCTCGATGTCGAGGCGGCGGCCGCCGCTGGCGCAGAGGTCGATGAGCTGGCCCGGGTGCCGCTTGGCCAGTTCGTCCCACATGGCGTAGAGCCCCTCGATGTGGCGGATCTCGGTGATCCCCTGGCGGTCCGGGGCGTCGCATCCGCGCCAGTAGCCCAGCGGCTGGATGTTGAAGTCCCAGCGGATCCAGTCGAGCCCGGCCAGCGTGATCTGCGTGTCGATCTTGTCCGTGATCCAGCGCCGGGCCTCGGGGAGGTCCAGCCGGAAGAGGCCACCGCCCGCGCCGCCCGCCACCCACTCGGGATGCTCACGGGCGATCTGGGTGCCGGCGGCCACGCGCTCGGGCTCGAACCAGAGCAGGTAGCCGAGGCCCGCCGCGCGAGCCGCGTCGCCGACGGGCTTTAGGCCGCGGGGGTACTTGGCCGGGTCCGGCTCCCAGGTGCCGGTGCCCGCCGGGAAGCCGCCGGGGTACCACTGCTGCGGGTCCATGTCGGACCAGAAGATCTCGACGCCGCGCTGGGCCAGGGGCTTCATGACGCGGATGTGCGGGCCTTCGTAGGAGCCGTCCGGGTCGACCTCGCCCACGGTGCCGCAGATGGGCGCGAAGACCACCTCGCCGTTGCGCCGGGGCGTGTTGAAGTCGAGGAGCGCGCGGCGCAGCATCTGGGCGCCGCGGAGGGGATCGGCGCCGCGCCAGAAGGTGAGGAGGATGCGCGGGGTGCGGATCTCCTCGCCGGGGTGGAGGCGGAGGTGCGTCAGCTCCATGCCCGCGCCGGCGTGGGCCACGCCGCCCTGGTTGCGGAAGCGCGCGGCCCACTGCCCGCTCCAGCCGATGGCAAGGGCCGCGCCGCCGCGCCCGGCCTGCAGGTTGAAGAAGGGCATGTGGCCGTCTGACGAGCGTCCGCCCACGGGCGCGAAGCCGAGGCCGTCGCCGGCCGCGATGGGCTCGGAGACGGGGCGGAAGCTGTCGCCCGAGTTGCTGTCGCCCAGCGACCGGTGGAGCGTGAGGGCGTCGCCGGGCGCGCCGGTGAGGGCGGCATCCAGGGCCTGGAGCCCCTCGATGATGGGCGTGTCGGCGGAGCCGGTGTTGGCTAGGTGGAGGGTCCACTCCAGCGCGGCGGAGGCGGGGTAGGTCACGGCCTCCATGCGGACGCTGAGGCCGGTGGGCTGCTCCTGCCAGGTCAGAGTGAGGGCGGTGCGCCGGGCGTCCAGGCGACGGAGCGTGCGGGTCGCCTTCCAGCCGGCCATGACCTGGCGCGAGGGCTTGCCGCCGTAGGTGAACGCGAAGGGCGCGGCGGCGGCGGGACCGGCGAGGTGGGCTCGGGTCCACGCGGCGGCGTCCTGCCTCTCGGCGGGCGTGGGTGCGGCCGAGGCGGCGGCGGCGAGCAGGGCGACGAGCGCGGCGCACAGGGCGCAGGCGGCGGCGGAAGGCATGGCGACCTCCTGGGGCGGTGTCAGAGCTGCTTGGCGATCTGGAGCATCCAGCGGTGGAGCCCGTGCGGGAAGCCCGCTCCCACGATGTGCAGGCAGGGGCAGCGCCCGGCCACGGGGTCGAGGCCCTGCTCGCGGGCGATGGTGAGGGCGGCGGCCGGGTTGCCGTCGGTGTAGATCCAGAGGCGCGAGACGCCGACCGCGGCGCACTGGCGGGCGGCATCGGCGGCGAAGGAGGCGGCCGAGGCGTTCCAGGGCGAGGGCGGCAGGAGCACGCAGCCGTCGACAGGCCCGGCCTGGGCCAGCGTCGGGGCGCTCGAGGCGCCCTTCACGGCGGCGCCGTCGGGCTCCACGGCCACGGCGCGCTTGCCGGCCTTGTTGAGGGCGGCGATGAGCACGGGGCCCTGCATGCGGCCGGGCGCCCGCGCGCCGAAGACGGCGTAGGTCGAACCGGCGAAGAACTCGTCTGACGGTTGCATGGCCTCTCCTTCGCCCGCGCGGCGGCGGGCGCATGGGAGAGTCTAGCAGTCTTGGCGGGCGGATGCGTAGGGGGCTTGCGCC